>CAZVWG010000021.1:0-20587 GCA_964630675.1 uncultured Ruminococcus sp. | reverse complement strand
CCGTCCCTCGAGCTTTCCCACAACGCTAATTATATCATGGTTTCATTCCGTTGTGTGTGATGGTATATCATGCGGTGTTCTCTGTGTTAATGAATAAAAACTAAAAAACACTTGATTTTATTATAATTTGTGTTATAATAAGCATAACGAATAACTTTAAGAAAGGTGAGTGGTCGAGGCCGCTCACTTTTGTTTTGGAGGAATGACAATGGCAAGTATAGCCGAAAAGGTCTACGGTCTGGTTCAAGACACGGTAGAGTCATGCGGCGTAACGCTTTGGGACGTCCGCTTTGTAAAAGAGGGCGCGTCACACTATCTGCGCGTTTTCATCGACAAGCCCGAAGGAATCAGCATCAATGATTGCACCGATGTATCTCACGCTATTGACCCTGTAATTGATGATGCCGACCCTATTGATTGCTCATATTATCTAGAGGTTTGCTCACCCGGTACCGAGCGTGAAATTGTTCGCCCACATCATTTTGAGTATGCAATAGACAAAGAAATTAAGGTGAAGTTATTTAAATCCCTTGATGGTAAAAAAGAATTTGTAGGTACGCTCAAATCTTATGACGGTGCAATTACAATTGAATCTGACGGTCAGACACTAACCTTTAATAAAGGCGAGTATTCCAAAGTTAATCTGTTTGATAATATATAACAAATAAATATACTAAGATATAGAAAGAGGTAATCACAAAATGGCACGAGTAAAAATGACAGCAAAGGAAAAGAAAAGCAACAAGGAATTTTTTGAGGCATTGAAACTAATGGGGCAGGAAAGAGGAATTCCGTGCGAGTTTATTGCCGACAAAATCTCAGAGGCAATAACAGTAGCAGCCCGCAAGGACTACGGCGGCAATGATATAGTATCTTGTATTATAGATATTGAAAATGAAGTTTTCTCGGTTACCGCACGCAAGGAAATTGTAGATGAGATTGAAAATCCTTATACACAGATTAGCCGCGAGGATGCTATGGCAATAGATGCTAAATCTATAGAAAACGGATTTGTAGACATAAAGCTCGATCCCAAAAAGTTTGGCAGAATAGTGGCGCAGAACTCAAAAAACAACTTCCGTCAGGGTGTTAAAGAGGCAGAGCGCGGTCAGGCGCTCGCTGAATTCCAAAGTCATAACCGCGAGGTTGTAACGGCACTTGTAAAACGAGTTGATCCTCAGAATGGTAACGCTGTGCTTGAAATCGGTCACAATGAGGCTGTTCTTCCCAGAGCAGAGCAGGTTCCTGATGAGGAAATTCGAGAGGGAGATCACATCAAGGTTTATGTTGTAGATGTTAAAGAAACCGAGCGTGGACCCCGCATAATGTTATCACGTACTCATCCGGGTCTTGTAAAGCGTTTATTTGAGACTGAGGTTCCTGAAATATTTGACGGAACAATAGAAATCAAATCAATTTCCCGTCAGGCAGGCGCGCGCACAAAAATGGCAGTATGGTCTGAAAATCAAGAAATAGATGCTATTGGTGCTTGTATAGGTCAGCGCGGTGTTCGTGTGAATAAAATTGTTGAAGAGCTTGCAGGAGAGAAGATTGACATTGTAAAATACAGCGAGGATCCGGTTGAGTTTATCAGCGAGGCATTATCACCTGCAAAGGTTGTATCGGTATCAATCCAAAGCGCCGACCCAAAGGTTTGCGTTGTTCGTGTTCCTGAATCACAACTTTCGCTCGCCATAGGTAATAAGGGTCAAAATGTTCGCCTTGCTGCAAAGCTTACAGGTTGGAAGATAGACATTCATCCCGAAAGTGGATTTTTTGGCGAATAATTAAGTAAAAACCGAAAGGAGAATTGATTGTGACTGCAAAAAAAATACCGCTTAGAATGTGCGTTGGCTGTCGCCAGATGAAGCCCAAGGCGGAACTTGATAGGATAGTGAAAAAACCCGACGGTGAAATTGTTATAGATAAGACAAACAAGGTTTCGGGTCGCGGCGCATATATTTGCAAATGCGGTGATTGCTTAAAAAAAGCAGAAAAAACAAACGCATTATCACACACCTTTTCTCAGTCGGTAAACTGTGAAATATATTCGCGTTTGGCGAAGGAGCGTGACGCAACCGATGAATAAGGTGTTGAGTCTATTGGGTCTTGCTTCGAAAGCGGGTAAGCTATCATATGGATTCGATGCGGTTCGTACTTCGCTAAGCCAAAAAAAGAGTAAACTTTTGCTGGTGGCAAACGATATATCGCCGAAAAGTCTAAAAGAAGTTGTATTTTTTGGTGAAAAATTTAAAACCGATGTCATTGAATTAAATGATATTAATATGGAAACACTTTCTCACGCTGTGGGACGAAAATGCGGAATAATATCGGTCAATGATGAGTCGTTTTCAAAAGGCTTGTTATCGGCTTTTTATGCAGGGAGGAACTTAAATGATAAGTAGATATAAAATTAGTGATTTGGCTAAGGATTTTAATATTACATCAAAGGAGCTTATTGCCCTTGTAAGTGAGCTTACAGGCGAAGAGAAAAAATCTTCGACCGTGCTTATCGAAAATGAAATAGCACTGGTTTTTGATGCGCTCACAAAGAAAAATGCAGTAAAAAGCTTTGATGCATACTTTGCAATGGGTGCGGAAAACCGTGCGGTTGCTGCAAAGAAAAAACAGGATGAAAAAGATAGAAAATTTGCAGAGCAGATGGCCATTCTTGAACAGTTAAAGGCAGCAGCTGCTGCTGCTGAGGGAAAGACACCTGAAAAGAAGGCTGAAGAAAAGCCCGCCAAGGCTCCTGAAAAGAAGGCCGAAGAAAATCGGGTTAAGGCATTCGAAAAGAAGACGGAAGAGAAATCGGCTAAAGCTCCCGCGAAAAAGGCAGAGCCTAAAAAGGAACAGCCTAAAAAAGATATGCCTAAAAAGGAAGAACCTAAAAAGGCAGAAAAGAAAGAAACAAAGGCATATGACGGTCCGCTTGTGGCTCCGCCTAAAAAAGAGAAGAAACCCGGCGAAGCGCCTAACCGCGGTCCCGCACAGCTTAGAAATGTAGATATGCGCACATCCAATGTTAATATTGAAAAGTACAATGAGAAGTACGAAAATATTGCGCCCGCTAATTCTATGCGAGATAACTACTCGCGCAAGCAAAAGATCAAACAAAAATCGCAGGATTATCGTCGTCCACAGGGTGCTAAGCGTGAAACCGAAGCAGACAAACTGCGCCGTATGCAGCTGGAGCGCATAAAGAAAACACCAATCACTGTAACGGTTGGCGATGAAATCACAGTTGGCGAGTTGGCTGCTGCTATGAAAAAGACAGCGGCAGAGGTCATAAAAGAACTTCTGAAACTCGGTATGATGGCTACAGTAAATCAGGTAATTGACTATGATACTGCAGAGATTGTTGTTACCGAAATGGGTGCTAAGATCGAGCGTGCTGTGGTAGTTACCATAGAAGAAAAAATTATGGATGTTACCGAGGATTCGGCAGAAGATTTGAAACCACGCAGTCCGGTTGTAGTTGTAATGGGTCACGTTGACCACGGTAAAACCTCCTTGCTTGACGCTATACGTGATACAGCCGTAACCAATACCGAAGCAGGCGGCATAACACAGCACATAGGCGCTTACCGTGTTAAGTGCAAGGATCAGGATATTACCTTCCTTGATACTCCGGGACACGCGGCATTTACCGCTATGCGTCAGCGTGGTGCTATGGCAACCGACATTGCAATACTTGTAGTTGCTGCCGATGACGGTATTATGCCACAGACAATAGAGGCTATAAACCACGCAAAAGCGGCGGAGGTTCAGATAATTGTTGCTATAAACAAGATGGATAAACCCGAGGCTAACCCCGATAGAATTATGCAGCAGCTTACCGAGCATTCGCTTGTTCCTGAGGAATGGGGCGGTGATATTATCTGTGTGCCCGTTTCTGCAAAAACACATAGCGGAATTGATAATCTGCTTGAAAATGTACTGCTTGTAGCCGAAATGCTTGAACTTAAAGCTAACCCTGACCGCAGAGCAAAGGGTGTTGTAATTGAAGCTCGTCTTGATAAAGGTCGCGGTCCGGTTGCAACCTTGCTTGTACAAAACGGTACACTTAATGCAGGCGATATCATAGTAGCAGGCACTGCTGTCGGACGCGTTCGCCAGATGACCGACGAAAACGGCAAGCCCCAAAAGAGTGCAGGTCCTTCTGTGCCTGTTGAAATTACAGGTCTTGCCGAAACACCTGATGCAGGCGATAGTTTTGATGCGGTATCTGATGAGCGTCTTGCACGTGAACTTGTTGAACAACGTAAGGAAAAGATTAAGAACGAACTCTTTAACGCTAAAGAAAAGGTTACACTTGACAATCTCTTTAGTCAGTTAAGCGAGGGCGACCTTAAAGAACTTAATGTTATTGTAAAGGCTGATGTTCAAGGTAGCGTAGAGGCTGTTAAGGACAGTCTTGTAAAGCTTACTAACGAGGAAGTAAAGGTCAGCGTTATTCACGGCGGTGTTGGTGCCATCAACGAATCTGATGTAATGCTGGCACAGGCATCCGGAGCTATTGTTGTTGGTTTTAATGTTCGTCCTGACGCTGTTGCAAAGGCAACTGCCGAACGTGACGGCGTAGATGTGCGCACCTATCGTGTGATTTATGATTGCATAGAGGAAATAGAGGCTGCAATGAAAGGTATGTTAGCGCCTAAGTTCCGTGAAAATATACTCGGTACAGTTGAGGTTCGCGATACCTATAAGATTTCAAACGTAGGCACAATTGCAGGTTGCCACGTTACAAATGGTAAGGTAACCCGTGCGTGTCAGATTCGTGTTGTCCGTGACGGTATAGTTATATGCGAGGATGCTATCAAATCACTCAGACGATTTAAAGATGACGTTAAAGAGGTAGCGCAGGGTTATGAATGTGGTATAGGTCTTGAAAAATTTGCCGATATTAAAGAAGGCGACATTTTTGAAGCCTTTGTTATGGAGGAATACAAGGACTAATGGCAGGATTTAAAATTAATCGTGTAACAAGTGATATCAGGCTTTGTCTTTCGGAACTTTTGCGCGAGGTAAAGGATCCTCGAGTTAGCAAAATGTTAAGCATAGTAAAGCTTGATGTTTCGGGCGATATGTCTTATGCTACGGTTTATGTGAGTGCTATTGAGGGAAGAGAAAAAACCGAAGAATCCGTAAAGGCGCTTAACAAAAGTGCGGCGGGTTATATCCGCCGCGAGCTTGGGTCAAGGCTCAAACTTCGCAAAGTACCCGAACTGCGTTTTGTCGTTGATAATTCAATAGAAAATAGCGCTCATATTTCAAAAATTATTGAGTCTTTCGACAAATAAGTTGTTAAAAGATGTTGCGAAAGGAAGTGACACATTTGAACAATTGTATTGAGTTCACGTTAAAAGATACTGTTAAATTCTTGAAAAAGAATAATGATTATATTATTTTCACCCACGCTTCTCCCGACGGTGACACTCTGGGAGCAGGCTACGCATTGTACTACGGATTGAAGCAGTTAGGTAAAAAAGCAGAGGTAATTTGTCCCGATGTGATACCGCAAAACTATTCGTATTTTTTATGTGACACCGACCATATAAATCGCGAAAATGCGACATTGGTTGCGGTAGATATTGCCGACAAGCGATTGCTTGGCGCTTTGGAAGATGATTTTGGTGAAGCAATTGATCTTAATATTGATCACCACATATCAAATACGCGGTATGCAAAAGCGCTTTATCTTGACGCCGATGCATCTGCAACCTGTGAAATGATATATGAGTTATTGTCTGAACTGAAAATAAAGTTCAACGACATAATAGCCAAGGCCCTTTACACCGGTATCGCTACTGATACGGGTTGCTTCAAATATTCGTGTGTTACGGCAAAGACGCATAAGATAGCTTCAGAACTGTATGGTTATAATATTGAAGCCGATGTTATCAATAAAATAATGTTTGATACTAAAAGTAAAGAGTTATTAACCCTTGAAAGAATGGTACTTGATACAGCAGAATATCATTTTGATGATAAATGTATGATGCTGTGCGTTACTGCCGCTATGCAGGAAAAAACAGGTTGTAGCGGTACACAGCTTGAGGGAATTACTAATATTTCTCGTAGCGTAGACGGTGTTATAGCGGGTGTCACGATAAAGCAAACGGGAAGTGATACCTACAAAGCATCCCTCCGCACATATGATCCGCTTAACGCATCGGAAATATGTAAATCTCTTGGCGGCGGCGGACATAAAAATGCTGCAGCGGTTACGCTTTGTGGCAGCTTACAGGAAGTAAAGGCTAAAATCTTAGATGTAATAAAGCAACAAATGGAGGAGACAAATGCTTGGACTGCTGCTGATAAGTAAACCGCAGGGCATAACCTCTTTTGGCGCGGTGGCGCGCATAAAACGATTAACGGGTGAAAAACGCGTAGGACACACAGGTACGCTTGATCCTATGGCAACAGGAGTGTTGCCCATACTGATAGGCAGGGCAACCGTTTTGTCACAGCATCTTATAGATGCTGATAAAAGTTACAGCGCTACGGTAAAGCTTGGAATTGTAACAGATAGCTGTGATATTACGGGCAATGTTACAGCCGAAGGCGTTGTAGAAGTGGATGCAGATGATATTAAGAATGTACTGAATGATTTTACGGGAAAGCAAATGCAGATACCCCCTATGTACAGCGCTATAAAACAAAACGGCGTACGTATGTATGAATTGGCGCGAAAGGGAAAAACCGCAGAAATTCCCGCACGAGAGATAGAAGTTTTCTCGATTACTCAAAAGTCGCAACTAAACGGGGAAAACGAATTTGAGATCGATTGTACGGTATCAAAAGGCACCTATATTCGTTCGCTTTGCCGCGATATTGGTGAAGCGCTTGGTTGTGGCGCAACACTTACGGCTTTATGTCGTACAGCAACCGCAGGCTTTACGCTGTCTCAATGTGTGAATTTAGATGATCTCACACCTGAAAATATAAACGATTACATTCTGCCGTGTGATTTGGTAGTGGATTATATGCCGAAAATACAGGTGAGCGAAAAGCAGGCAGTACGTTTTTGCAACGGTGGACAGCTTAACTTAGATAGAATAAAGCATAATGAATTTTCCGATAAAGAACTTTATCGTGTATATTCTGATGAAAAATTTCTAGGCTTGGGACTCACCGACTGTGAAAAGAAGCTTTTAAAAATAGAATGTCTGGTTAATAGGTAGGTGTAAAGATGAAGACTGCAATAGTTCTTGGGACCTTTGACGGTTTGCATGCAGGTCACCGCGCTGTAATAGAAAAGGCGAATGGCTTTTTTGGTATGGCGGTTACATTTGATATACCGCCTAAAAATGCGGTGTCAGATAATCCTGAATTACTTATTTTACCACCCGACAGAGAAAGGCGCCTCAAAGCTCTTGGTATACAGCGTGTGGTAATGCAGGATTTTACTGAGGTTAAAAATATTGAAGCTAAAGCATATCTTGAATTTTTGAAAAAAGAGTATAATCCACAAAGAATAGTTTGCGGCTTCAATTATCGTTTTGGTAAAGGCGCTGTTGGAGATAGTGCTCTTATTCAGAAATTTTGTGAACAAAACAGTATAGAATTTATATGTGTACCTCCCGTCAAAAAAGATGGTGTTGTGTTGTCTGCAACAAATATACGTGAGCTTATTCGAGAGGGTAAGATGGCTGAGGCAGCGTCACAAATTTACGACGGTTTTAAGTTTACTGCTCCCGTTTTGCACGGTGATGCGCGGGGTAGAGAATTGGGATTTCCGACTGCTAATCAGGAGTATCCGAATGATTTGGTAAGATTAAAATTCGGTGTTTATATCTCACGTGTTACGGTGGACGGTAAGCAATATAAATCTATTACAAATGTTGGCATTCGCCCGACATATAGGACTGATGCGGTGGGCTGTGAAACATTTATAAAGAATTTTGACGGCGATATTTATGAAAAAGAAATGACAACTGAGTTGTTGCGTTTCGTAAGAGAAGAAAAAGAATTTTTGTCAGTTGATGAACTTAAGAATGCAATATTAAGCGATGTCAAATTATTAGACGATATATAGGTGGTTAATGATGAAGAAAATATTAAGTTTGATTTTGTGCTGCGTTTTTGTGCTTTGCCTTTCGTCTTGTGAAAAATTCGATGAAAACTATGGCAAGTCTTCGGCAAAAACGCAGACCAAGGATACAACATCCGAAACCGCGAGTGAGAAGATAAAAGTCCCTGAAATAAAATCAGATGACAGCGTTATGCCAACCTATGTTGATATAAGCCTTTATGATGAGGAAAATTATGCCGATATATATCTTGGCGAGGATTTTAAATATAAGATAACCTATGTTGGTAGTGCGATTAGCGTTCCTTCATCATATAAAAACATCACTAAAGAGGGTTGGAGCCTATTGTCTTCGGATGAATATAATGAGGATTCACAAATTTTGGCGGGCAAGTCCCTGAGCGTTGATTTTGTTAATGAATATAACAAGCAAATAACTGCTGTTTTTTATAACAATAAAAAATCATCCGTTTCGCTTAAAAAATGTCCTATTGTTAAATTTATTATTAAGGAAAACGGATTTTTAAATGCAGAGTCGACATATGGCCAGTTTTGGATAAACGGGGTAAGCAATGTATCAGCGATAACCGATATTATCGAGCTTTTGGGTTCTCCATCACATTTTTATTGCATTAGCGAAAATAAATATTATCTTGATTGGTTCATAACAGAAAGTGACCGTCGAAGCGGTATTACTGTTTATGTAGATACAATGGAGGATCATATTGATGCAATAGAATTTTCCTACTATTAGGGAGGTATAGATATGAAATATAATCACTCTTTTTCTGCGGCAGATATACTTTTGCCAAAAACTAATTTTGAGTCTTGGGCGGTAGTGGCTTGTGACCAATATACCTCTGAGCCTGAGTATTGGGATGCCGTGAAGGCGGCAGTTGACAACAATCCGAGTGCGCTGGGAATCGTTTTGCCCGAAGTGTACTTGTCGACTGACAACAGTGAGCGTATAGATCAAATTAATAAAAATATGCAAGATTATTTGGATAAAGATATTTTCAAAAAATATCCTGACAGTCTTATATTCGTAGAACGCATACAATCAGACGGTAAGTGTCGTCGTGGACTTGTGGGAAAAATTGACCTTGAGTGCTACGATTATCGTTCGGGTACCGATGCCGAGATACGCGCCACTGAGCAAACTGTGCTATCGCGCATTCCGCCAAGAGTAGAAATACGAAAAAATGCGCCGCTTGAGTTACCGCACGTAATGTTGCTTTTTGATGATGTAAAGGATATGATTTTTAAATATCTTTCCTCAAATACAAACAACTTTGAAACGGTGTATGATTTTACGCTTATGTGTAATGCGGGCAGTATAAAGGGTTATCTTTTGAACGAAGAGGCAAAAGGTGCAGTGCTGTCAATGCTTGATGAATTAAAACGGCAAAAAGACGGTTTCCTTTTCTGTGTGGGCGACGGTAATCATTCGCTTGCTACTGCGAAAGAGTGTTATAACCAAAAGCCAACCAATGCTTCTCGTTATGCGCTTACAGAAATTGTAAACATTCACGATACAGCGCTCGAGTTTGAGCCCATTTATCGCGTGGTGTTTGGCGTAGAGCCTGAGGCGTTGCTTGAAGAGTTTGTAAAAACATTGGGCGCAGGAGAGCAAAAATTCACTTGTGTTTATGGCGATAAAACAAAGGATGTCGCAGTAAAGCCCACCGCAAAATTAGCTGTCGGTACTTTGCAGGCTTTTCTTGACGATTATATAAAAATGCACAGTGAGGTCGAGATCGACTATATTCATGGTGAAGAATCACTTAAAAAGTTAGCATCGCGTGAAAATGCTGTAGGATTTTTGTTTGATGGTATGCAAAAAGGCGAGCTTTTCGAGGCTGTTAATGCCGATGGCTCGTTGCCGCGCAAGACATTTTCTATGGGACATGCAGATGATAAACGTTTTTATATGGAAGCACGAAAAATCAAATAAAACAAATGGAAGAATTACACTTTATGGGTTATTCTTCCATTTATTTTATAATTGACATAATACGACATAAAATATATAATATAAATTGTATTAAAATGGGTGATTATCAGTAAAAATCAAAAGTAGGTGAAAATAAGCGGTGCATAGATACAAAAAAATTTTAAGCTTGATACTGTGTCTGGTAATAATCGGATGTTCTTGCGTTATAACGGTTTCCGCTGAAAGCAAAACGGCATATATAAATGATAGCGGAGTAAGGTTGCGAAGTGCTGCAACAACTCAAAATTCGGAAAACATAATAGCGACGCTCTCCGCTAATAGTGTAGTTACCGTGAATTCGACAGTGACCGGTGAGGAAATCAATGGCAATAGTACCTGGTATAATGTCACATATAACGGACAAACAGGATATGTTCACGGCGATTATGTTTCATTTCCGCCATCGAGTGATGACTATGTTTACGATGCGGATTTTGAAAAAAACATCGAAAATTTCCCCGAAAGTTACCGTGATGCTTTGCGCGCGTTACACTCAAAATATCCTAATTGGCAGTTTGTTGCGCATAATGTTGATTTGAGCTTTAAACAAGCAGTTGAAGCTCAGTATGGCGTATCAAATGTAAAGGACACTCGCAAATGGGTAGAGTTTACATACGGAGGTAATGAATGGCGTGATATGCGCGGCTATGATGCGGCATCAGATACGTGGGTAACACTTGAATCGCGATGGACATATGCGTCACGCGCCGCAATAGAGTATTTTATGGATCCGCGTAACTCGTTGAATGAAGAAAAGATTTTTGCTTTTATGCAGCAATCGTACAAAGAGGACGAAAATGTCGTTGATAATCTCCGTTCGGTTATAAAGGGTACATTTTTGGAAAACGGATATGATAAAGATGGCGACGGAAACATTGATAAGGATGCCTATATCGAAGACTTGCTGGTTGCCGCCAGAGACAGTGGGGTAAGCGCATATGTACTCGCTGCTACTATAATAGTAGAACAGGGTGTAAACGGTGGCACAAATCTTGTTTCGGGTGAATATAAATACACATATACAGATGCAACTACAGGTGAAACAATAGTTGAAGATTACACAGGATATTATAATTTCTTTAATTATAGCGCCTCCGGTTCAACAAAAGATGACATAGCCCGTTCGGGTCTTGCTTATGCAAAAAGTAACGGTTGGAACAGCATAAAAGCCGCAATTTGCGGTGGTGCGGCGAATTATGCCGACGGATATATAGATATAGGGCAAGATACATATTATTACAAGGATTTTAACGTTGTTAATAAAGTTTGGTGGCATCAATATGCTTCGGCGCTTTATGATGCATGGACAAATGCCAAATATCTAAAAAAAGGTTGCTCAACCAATACGGATGCGACGATAGTGTTTATAATACCGATTTATGAGGATTTACCCAATGAAAATTGTTCTATACCGAGCGAGGTAGTAATTCCTGAGCCTGAACCGGTTATTAAAAAAGGTGATACAAATAGCGACGACAAGGTAAATGCTATAGACTTGGCTGCCGTGAAAATGCACATTTTGGGTGTAAAAACGCTTGAAGGCAATGCCGCTAAAGCAGGCGATGTTAACGGCGATGGTGCAATAAATGCTATAGACTTGGCAGCTGTTAAAATGCATATTTTAGGAGTAAAAACAATTGCTTAACTGAGGTGTGAATATGAAAAAAACATTTAGATTTTTATTGTCTTTTATTATGGTTGTTGCGTTGACTGTAACGATGTTTGTTTTTAATGTGTCTGCGGCAAGTGCTACCATAAGCGGTGCAGGCGAGTACGAGGTTGGCAAAACCTTCAGCGTTACAATTAAATTCAATGCCGATGCTACGCTGTATGCGGTTGAGGCTGATGTTAGCTACAATTCAAGCGTGTTGAAGCTTAATAGCGTATCGGGCGCCGATTATAACGCAGGCAACGGTACGATAAAAATTGTTGATGATGGCTTTAGTGCTACCAAGCCATCAAATACAAGCTCATATACATTAAACTTTACTGCTATTGCGGCAGGCAACTCAAATATATCAGTATCGTTGCTTGGCGGCGGAGATGCAGAGTCAAAGGCTTCTGCGTCTGTGGCTGTTACAGTTGTTACGCCTAAGCCCTCGTCAAATGCTAATTTGACATCCATTAGGTTAAGCAACGGTTCATTGTCGCCGTCGTTTAACGCAAATACTACAAATTATAACGCGACCGTAAAATACGGCGTTGATTCGATAACGATTACGGGTACGGTTGCCGACGGTGGCGCTACTTATACAGGCGGTGGCACCTTTGGATTAGAGGTTGGAAATAATCAACGTGTGCTTACCGTAACCGCAGCTGATGGCACAAAAAAGACCTATACTATAAATATTAAACGTATGTCCGAACAGGAAACGCTTGATGCTGAGCAGGCGGCTCGTGAAGCCGACCCGCTGCTTGTTATAATAGATGATAAGGACTATACAATAGTCAGTGATTTTGAAGGCATTACAATTCCTGCGGGCTTTACTCAGGGCACTGCCGAACGCAAGGAAAGTGAAATCGCTGTTTTAAACGATGAGCATGGCGAGTATCAGCTTTTTTGGCTTGTAGATGAAAACGGAGAAAACGGAGCTTTCTACACAAGGGATGAAAATGATGTGTTCAGTCGTATAGTATATATATTTGCTAACGGTAAGATGTATATTGTTGAAGAACCCGATATAGAAGGCTATGTACCTGAAGCATATGTAAAATCTACGCGCGCAATAGACGGTATGGATGTTAAAGTTTACAACTTTGCAAACGAGGAACTTAATGATTTTTGTATTATAAAATGCTATGTGGGAGGAACCCGCGCGTATTACCGATTTGACAGTTTGGAGGGCACGATGCAACGTGCGTCCGAATTTGACATTGCTGTAAAAGAGGCGAATGCAGAGCCGGATGTAACCGAGCAAAACATTGGTGTTATGTCTTGGTTTACCAATATGAGTAAAACGGGGAAAGCCGTGTTTTTGATAATTGTTTTCGCTGCGGTGTTGTTGATTGCGGTGGCAGTAGTGTTGATTATAAAAATTGTATCACAACAAAACGACGACTATCAAGATGACTTTGTTTATAATGTAAATGATGGTTTTATATTAAATGATTTTGCCGACGACGAAACATCAATGCAGTCACAAAATGACGATTTACAAGAAACAGAGCCGCAAGAAAGCGAAGAGGAATTAAAAGATTAACACAGGATTAACATACCAAATTATAAATATATGTTAAAATGAGCATAATGTTGAGAAATTCAACATTGTGCTCTTATTTATTAACGATATATTTATGAGGTGAATTATGGGTATTAATGAAGTTTTGAAATTAATTCTTGGTCTTTGCTTATTTCTGTTTGGTATGAATGTAATGGGCGAGTCGCTTGAGCGTAGCGCAGGTAACGGTCTGCGCAGTTTGCTCGGTCGCCTTACCGGCAATAAATTTGCAGGCTTTTTAACGGGACTTGGTGTTACGGCGGTTATTCAGAGCTCATCGGCTACTACCGTTATGGTTGTAGGCTTTGTAAACTCGGGACTTATGACGCTCCGTCAGGCAATCAGCGTAATTATGGGAGCAAATATCGGTACTACCGTTACAGCCTGGCTTTTAAGTCTTGGCGGCATAGATGGCGGCGCATGGTATATTGCTATGTGGAAACCGTCAAACTTCACTCCGATTTTAGCGCTTATAGGCATTGTGATGTGTATGTTTGCCAAAAGCAGCAAAAAGAAGGATATAGGAACCATTCTTCTAGGCTTTGCAACACTTATGTACGGTATGGATACAATGTCTGTCGCTGTGTCAGGACTTAAGGATGTACCTGAATTTCAGCAGCTCTTTATTATGTTTAAAAACCCATTGCTCGGCGTATTGGTCGGTGCAGTGCTTACGGGAATTATCCAGTCGAGCTCGGCATCAGTCGGTATTTTGCAGGCGCTCTCAAGCACAGGCAGCGTATCATACGGTGCGGCAATACCTATTATAATGGGGCAAAATATCGGTACGTGTGTGACTGCGCTTATTTCGTCGGTTGGTACTAACAAAAATGCCCGTCGAGCAGCACTTGTGCATTTAAGCTTTAACATAATCGGTACAATAATATGCCTTATAGGATTTGTTGCGGTTGACAATTTATTTTTGGTGCCGCTGTTTGACCAATCGGCAAGCGCATTCGGTATTGCTGTAGCGCACTCAATATTTAACATAGTATGCACAGCAATTTTGTTGCCGATGTCCAATCTGCTTGAAAAATTGGCAATACGATTGGTGCCTGATAACGACAAAAAGGATGTCATTTCTGAACTTGACGAAAGATTGCTTGTGACCCCTGCTATTGCGCTTGACCGTTGTAACGCACTCACACTTCGGATGGCGGAAAATGCGACAAGCGCATTAAAACAAAGTATAAATTCTCTTAAGCATTGCGACGCTAAAACGGCGACCGAAATACGTGAGCTTGAAGAAGCAGCCGATCATTATGAAGATATTCTGGGCAGTTATCTTGTAAAGTTGAGCGGACAAAACGTATCTGAAAGTGAAAGCGCTGAAATTTCTAAGTTATTAAAGCTTATAGGCGATTTTGAAAGAATTTCAGACCATAGCGTAAATATACTTGAATCGGCAGAAGAACTCTGCGATAAAGAGATAAGCTTTACCGAAGAAGCAGGAAAAGATATGACATTGCTTACGGACGCTGTTTGTGAAATTCTCGACCTTGCAAGCTGTGCATTTGCAAATAACGACCTTGAGGCTGCATATCAGGTCGAACCGCTTGAACAGGTTGTTGACCGACTTATATTAAAACTTCATGACGGTCATATCACAAGACTTAAAAACGGAGACTGTTCAATAGAGTCGGGCTTTATTTTAAATGATCTTACCACAAATTTCGAGCGCGTGGCTGACCATTGTTCTAACATTGCGATACGCGTGATAGACGCTGCTGAAAATAATATGAATATTCACGAGTCGCTTCGCGATATTAAGAAAAACAATCCCCGTTTTGAAGAACAGTATGTGTTTTATAAACAAAAATATCTGGTTTAAAAAATTTCTTGACTTTTGCATTCTTTTCCATAAAATAGATAATAGTGAAAGGGAGTAGTATGCAGCGTTATGCTGTGGTGCGGTTCGTCATCACGAAGAAATTCCGGACTGTACCCGAGACACTTTTGTTTTGTAACGAGACTTTTACTGCATTTATTATGCGGTAAAAGTCTTTTTTATAGCATAAAACAAAAATACAAAATTTTAAGATGAGGTGTTTAAAATGAGCTTTTTGCTCGAAAGTTTTAAAGCGGTAACATGGCAACAAGGTTTAATGTATGTTGTGGGCGCAGTGCTTATATGGCTTGCTATTGCTAAAAAATATGAACCGTCGTTGTTGCTTCCTATGGGATTTGGCGCAATTTTGGTAAACCTGCCTTTTTCGGGCGTCCTTAACCAAGAAATCGAGGGCATAGGTGAGGTTCAGGGTATTATTGAATGGCTGTTTGACATCGGTATTGAGGCATCAGAGGCTATGCCGTTGCTGCTGTTTATCGGCATTGGCGCAATGATAGACTTTGGCCCGTTGCTTTCAAATCCAAAGATGTTTTTATTTGGCGCGGCAGCACAGTTTGGTATATTCTTTGTAATAGCGGTTGCAAGCTTGATGGGCTTTGACTTGAAAGATGCGGCTTCAATAGGTATTATAGGCGCGGCAGACGGTCCGACGTCAATTCTAGTTTCACAGGTTCTTAAGTCAAATTATATAGGACCTATCGCCGTGGCGGCATACTCTTATATGGCATTGGTTCCCATTATTCAGCCCGCAGCTATAAAATTGGTAACCACAAAAAAAGAACGTCAGATAAGAATGCCCTACAATCCAAAAAATGTATCAAAGCTCCTTAAAATTTTATTCCCGATAATTGTTACCGTTGTAGCGGGATTTATTGCTCCGACTTCGGTAGCGTTGGTAGGTTTTTTAATGTTCGGCAATTTGCTTCGCGAATGCGGAGTCCTTGATTCGCTTTCTGATTCAGCACAAAATGTACTTGCAAACCTTGTAACATTGCTTTTGGGAATTACAATTTCATTCAGTATGCGCGCCGAAGAATTCGTAAGATGGGAAACCCTTTTGATAATGCTTTTAGGTCTGGTGGCATTTGTATTTGACTCAATTGCAGGCGTATTTTTTGCAAAGGTTCTTAACCTTTTCTGCAAAAACAAGGTTAATCCTATGGTTGGCGCGGCGGGTATATCTGCCTTCCCAATGTCAGCGCGTGTAATTCAGAAACTCGGTCTTGAAGCTGATGACCAGAACCATCTTCTTATGCATGCGGTGGGCGCAAATGTTTCGGGACAGATTGCCTCGGTTCTTGCCGGCGGTATGATCTTGAATCTTGTGCCGCAGTTGCTGTAATTTGTAGGAGGTATTTATTATGACTTGGGACAGTATAATGCAAACGATCGCTCCTGCACTTAAAATTATGTGGCAGGGCATGGCAGGAATTTTTGTGGTAATGGCAGCCATTGCACTTATTGTATTCTTGTTAACAAAGATTATTAAAAAATAAAATTTAAGACCTTCAGGATTATTCGTCCTGAAGGTCTTTGTTGTTTTCTTTGCGTTTATTTTTTATCTTTTTAAGTTCTTGCCTTGCCTTTTCTTTCATATTGTGGAGTTTTTCAAGTGTCTTTTTATCATTTGGAAAAAGTAGCTTTAGCAAGAATATTGCTATAATTACGGTAATAATTTTTTCGGGGGTAAAGGGTATCCACAATGCTGCCAAATACGCGCCTGCTACGGTGCCAAGCCATTCGATTTTAAGCCATACGGCAATCGCCGCAGTGATATAAGCCCAACCGTTTGTTATGATCCAGGCAATGCCGAAACATAAAAGCAAACGTGGGTTAAGTATAAACTGAATTATTGTTTTGACCCAATATTTGATTTTTGTTTTTAAATTTTTCATATTCTACATCCTCATTCTTGCCATATTTTAACACACGAAATCTTAAAAGTAAACTATATAAATGTTGAATTTTTTCTTAATTTATTGTAGAATATTCTTGCTTAAAAAGGAAACAGGTGAAAATCCTGTACGAGCCCGTCGCCGTAAGACGCATATAAAACTGCTTTTCTACTCTCTGCCGCAAAAAGAGGACAAGCCATTGGAAAGTTTCTGAGAAGGCGAAAAGCAGCAGCGTCGAAGTCGGAATATTTTTTGAGCAAATGCCTTAAATTTCAAGTTGCGAGAGCCAACTGCAAAAGGCGAAAAAACAAAATATTTTTAGGAGAATGCAAATTATGAAAAAGACACAATTTATAAAATTGTTGTCGGCAGCACTTTGCATCGTGCTTATTGCGGCTATGGCACTATGTATGACAGCTTGTAACGACAACGCTACTACAAGCGACCCCGTATCCTCAGGAATGACCGAAACGTCCAAGGCGCAGACAAGCTTTACATTTGTTGTAGTAGATGTAGAAGGTAATGAAAAAACCTTTAAAATCACAACCGACAAAACTACGGTAGGAGAAGCGCTTTTAAAAGAGGGGCTAATCGCAGGCGACGAGGGTGACTACGGCTTGTATGTTAAAACCGTAAACGGTATCACACTTGATTATGACAAAGACGGTAAGTATTGGTCGTTTTATATAAATGACGAATATGCGTTAAGCGGCGTTGATACTACCGAAATAGTATCAGGCACGACCTATTCGTTTAAGGCTGAATAAAATGAAACTAAAACACAAGGATGTTGTGATATTAGCGCTTTTGGCGGCGCTTATGTGTGTGGGCGATTTTGCGATGGAGTGGCTGCCCAATGTTCATTTTGTGGGTGTGCTTATAGTCATAACCACCGTGGTTTACCGCAAATACGCGCTACTGCCGATTTATGTGTATGTTTTAATTCAAGGGCTGGTGGGCGGATTCAGCCCGTGGTGGATAGCCTATTTGTATATATGGGCGGTCCTTTGGGGTGGTGTTATGCTGATTCCACAAAAAATACCCGAAAAGGTAAAATACACCCTATATACGATTGTGTGCGCATTGCACGGATTTTTGTTTGGTGTGCTTTATGCTCCTGTGCAAGCATTGATGTTTGGTCTTGATTTTAAAGGCACACTTGCGTGGATAGCGGCAGGATTTTATTTTGATATGCTTCACGGCGTCGGTAATCTGGTGCTTGGCGCTACGCTTATTTACCCGATGGTGAAAATTTTAAAGTCTACAAATAAATATGCGAAATAAAACAAACCCCCTTGACCGAATTTCAGTCAAGTGGGTTATTTGCAATTGATTTTTAAAAAATTTGCCACCTAATCAATGCGAAGCATTGTATGTAATCTCGCGTAAGCGAGCATGTAATCAACACGAAGTGTTGGATGTAATCCACCAAAGGTGGTATGTCATCAATACGACAGGATTTTTTAATACAGCCTTGCGGCTGATGACATACCGTCATTAAATGACGGATTACATACACGGCTTTGCCGTGATGACATACCAATCCTGTCGGATTGGATAAAAACCAAGTCATAAGACTTGGTTTTTTTGGCACCCGTAGCGCGAATCGAACGCACATCTAAGTCTTAGGAGGACCTTATTCTATCCGTTGAACTATACGGGCAAATATTTTAAAAAAATTTTTAACTGCCTGTTAATTTTATCGTAAATACGTGGCAAAGTCAATATAATCTTGCTTTTTTGTCAGTAATTTGTTATACTGTAACGGTACACGAATGGGGGTGGCCGCCATACGCGAATTGCTTTTAAAATTTAAAAGAACCTTTGTAAGCAAAAAATTTATTGAGTTCACTGTTCTTGGTGTTTTAAATACATTTAACCACTCGCTTCTTTCTACGCTTTTTAATTGTATTATGCAAGAAAACGTCGCATATGCGGTGGGATACTTTTTTTCTTTAACCATAGCGTTTTTTTTAAGTAGTTATATCATATTTAAAAAAAGTCCTTCTTTACAGAGATATATTCGTTTTTGTATATCATACATACCAAGTTTTATAATTGGATTTTTGGTTACATTTATAACCATAAACACATTAGAGTTACCGCAGTTTTGGGGCACCGCTATTGCGGCGGCGACCGGCGGTCCGATTACATTTGTTATAATGAAGATATACACATTCGGCAAGAAATAATAATCTGAAAGGCAGATTTTGTTTAATATTTTATTTCAAAGGAGTTGCAATACTATGAGCAAATCAAGATACGTAGGCGGCTACCCCGTAATTGGTATTCGTCCTGTCGTTGACGGTCGTCGTGGTCCTATGCAGTTACGCGAAAGCCTTGAAGCACAGGTAATGGCTATGGCAAACGCGGCTAAAAAACTTTTTGAGGAAAATCTTTTCTATTCAAATGGTGATCCTGTAAAGGTTGTAATGGCTGATACCAGTATCGGTCGTGTGCCTGAGGCTGCTGCTTGTGCTGAAAAGTTTAAAAAAGAGGGCGTAGACATTACCCTTTCTGTAACACCTTGCTGGTGCTACGGTTCAGAGACTATGGATATGGATCCCAATACAATCAAGGGTGTTTGGGGCTTTAACGGTACCGAGCGTCCGGGCGCTGTATATCTTGCAGCAGTTCTCGCAGGTCACGCTCAGAAGGGCTTGCCTGCATTTGGTATTTACGGTCACGAGGTACAGGACCGCGATCAAGTGTCTGAAATTCCCGAAGACGTAAAAGAAAAGCTCTTGCGCTTTGGTCGCGCGGCAGTAGCTGTTGCTACAATGCGCGGCAAGTCATATTTGCAGATTGGCTCACAGTGTATGGGTATTGCAGGCTCAATTATGGATCAGGATATGATGGAAGCATATTTTGGTATGCGTATTGAGTCGGTTGACGAGGTTGAAATCCTTCGCCGTATGGAAGAGGGCATCTACAACGAAGAAGAATACCAAAAGGCTCTTGCCTGGACAAAAGAACACTGCAAAGAGGGTCGTGACGATAACCCCGAGTCAGTTGAGTTCTTAGGCGAAGAACGCCGCATTAAATTTACTCCCGAAGAAAAAGAAAAGCAGTGGGAATTTACCGTTAAAATGTACTGCATTATAAAAGACCTTATGGCAGGCAACGAAAATCTTCCCGATGCTTTCGTAGAAGAAAAGGTTGGTCACAACGCTATTGCAGGTGGTTTCCAGGGTCAGCGTCAGTGGACCGACCATTGGCCAAACTGTGACTACCCAGAAGCGCTTCTTTCATCTACCTTTGACCACAACGGCGCACGCGAACCATATACCCTTGCTACTGAAAATGATATTTTAAACGGTATGGGTATGCTTATGATGCGCTTGCTAACACACCGCGCACAGATATTTGCCGATGTTCGTACATATTGGTCGGGCGAGGCTACCGAGCGTGTTACAGGCTATAAGCTCCAGGGTAAAGCCGCTGAATCTAACGGTATTATCCACCTTCTCAACTCAGGCGCTGCTTGTCTTGATGCTTGCGGCGAATGTCGTGATGAAAACGGCAACGCTGTTATGAAAAAGTGGTGGGAGGTTACCGACGAGGATATCAAGAAGATGACCGACGCTACCGTTTGGT
>CAZVWG010000020.1:0-20805 GCA_964630675.1 uncultured Ruminococcus sp. | reverse complement strand
CCTACATATCACAAAAATAAGACCCTGCTTTAAATTCAAAGCAGGGTCTTTAATTTCTTATCCAGCTAAATTTTGCACGTTGTGCAAAGCGAAATTATTAAGCTGTGCTTAATAGCTAAATAACTCTTTCAGAGCAGCTAAATTAAATTCGCACACAGCGTGGCGCAGACACATTTAGCTACGGAGTAATTTAGCGCGCTGCAAGCGCATTTAGTTCGCGATAGCGAATTTAGCTTTTAATAATTATTTCTTTTCAGCCTCGTATCTTGCAACGGCGGCTTTAATTTTATCTACGGGGTCAAGCAGCTTGCTTATAGAGTTATCGTTATTGAGTGTATCAACTAAGAGAGCAATGTATTTTGACATATTTACGCTGCAGTACCACTCGCGAGAGAGAAGCTCGGGTGTTTGATAAATAAGGTTGGTTGTAAAAATCTTGTCAATAAGACCGTCGGCATAATATTGGTCAAATTTTTCAAGTCCGTCAACAAAAAGACCAAAGGTAGAGAAAATAAATATTCTGCCTGCGCCCTTTTCTTTAAGCTTTGCGGCAATGTCAAGCATTGATTCGCCGCTGGATATCATATCGTCAACGAGGATAAGGTCTTTGCCTGTGATATCTTTGCCCAAAAATTCGTGCGCTTCAATTGGGTTTTTACCGTTTACAACGATTGAATAGTTACGGCGTTTATAGAACATACCAAGGTCTAAGCCTAAAACAGATGAGTAGTAAATACATCTGCCCATACCACCCTCGTCGGGAGAAACTATCATTGTATGATCACGGTCGAGTTTTACATCGGGAACGCTGCGGAGGAGCGCCTTAATCATCTGGTAAGCTGCCTGAACATTGTCAAAGCCGTCGTAGGGAATCGCGTTGTTAACGCGGGGGTCGTGAGCATCAAAGGTGATGATGTTTTTTACACCCATTGAAACGAGCTCTTGAAGTGCCATTGCGCAGTCCATAGACTCACGCGCTGTGCGGCGGTGCTGTCTGCCTTCGTAAAGCATTGGCATAATAACGGTGATACGACGCGCCTTACCGCCGAAGGCTGCGATAACACGTTTTAAATCTTGGAAGTGATCGTCGGGACTCATAGGCACGGTTTGTCCATACATTTTGTAGGTAACGTTGTAGTTAAAGCAATCACAGATGATAAACGCGTCAAGACCGCGTGCCGAGTGATGAAGCACTGCCTTTGCTTCGCCTGTACCAAAACGTGGGCAATTAACGTCAATTACAAAGGATTGATCCTCTTCTTGAATACCGCGCCATTGCTTTAGGTAGAAATCTACCTGTGACGAGATATCCTCGCAGCCGCGCATACTGATAATTGCAAGGTCGCCGTAGGGTGTGTGCTTAAAGTTGATACTGGACATATGAAATTCCCTCCGCAAAAAAATAAAAATATTTATACGCACATTATAACACATTTTTGCGGACATAAAAAGACTTTTTTACAAATTTTTTTACATTTTTTCATAATTCGCTAATAATTCAAAATTTAATTGATATTATTTGTACCTTATGATATAATTATATGAAATATTAGCTAAATTCACTGACGTGAGCTAAATTGACCTACGGTCAGCTAAATTCTTAACAGAGCTAAATGTGTCTGCGGACACGCTATGTGTGAATTTAATTTAGCTGCTCCGAAGGAGCTATTTAGCTGTTAAGCATAGCTTAATGTCTGTGACACGTAGGTCGTTCCCGACATAATCAAATTTTAAAATTATCAGGAGATGAATACTATGCCAACCGTTACACTACTTGCGTATACGCCAAATCCCGAAAAGACAGTGGCTTCGGCTGCAAAGCTATGCTACAGTTCGTCTACAATAGGTGATTTGCGCGACGGTCTTACCGATGAAAAGGCTGCAGATTTTGTGAGTATGCTCGCAGAAATCGGTCACGAAAGCCCGATTGAGCACGCTTCTTTTACATTTGGTATAGAGGGTGTATCACGCGCGTTTTTGGCGCAGATAACCCGCCACAGAATAGCGTCGTACTCGGTTAAAAGTCAGCGCTATGTAAAAGAGGGCGAGTTTGAGTTTGTTACTCCGCCGGAGGTATCAGCCGATCCCGTAGCGCTTGACGCATATAAAGAATCGATGCGATTGGCACAAGAGTCTTATGACAAAATTGCCGAAATTCTTACCGAAAAACATACAAAAACATTTATCGCTGAGGGTAAGGACGAAAAAACCGCTGTAAGACTTGCATCTAAAAAAGCTATTGAAGATGCTCGTTTTGTATTACCTAATGCGTGTGAAACCAAAATGGTGGTTACTATGAACGCGCGTTCTTTACATAATTTTTTCCGTCACCGTTGCTGCAATCGCGCCCAGTGGGAGATTCAAGAGGTTGCAAATCAGATGCTACGTCTCGTTCAAGAGGTAGCACCTGACCTATTTAAAAAAGCGGGTCCTCCTTGCCTTGTCGGTCCGTGCCCCGAGGGTAAAATGAGTTGCGGTAAGGCAAAAGATATAAAGAAATTTTATGAGGATATGAAAGTCAATGGGTAAGCTTATTGTAATTGAAGGTCTTGACGGCAGCGGCAAGTCAACACAGCTTGAACTTTTGCCGCAAAACTTAAAAAAATGCGGAATTGACAGTAAAACGGTTTCCTTCCCCGATTATGACAGCAATTCAAGCGCGCTTGTAAAAATGTATCTGGGCGGCGAATTTGGAAAAAAGCCCGACGATGTAAATGCATATGCGGCTTCTCTATTTTATGCGGTTGACCGTTTTGCCTCCTACAAAACTACTTGGGGAGATTTCTACAACCAAAACGGTGTCATTGTGTCGGGCAGATACACTACCTCAAATGCAGTGCATCAGACCTCTAAAATGGAAGAAAATGACTGGCAAGGTTTTCTTGATTGGCTTTATGATCTTGAATATAACAAGGTTGGTATTCCAAAACCTGACAAGGTGATTTTTTTGGATATGCCTATAGAGGTGTCGCAAAAACTTCTTTCAGGCAGATATAAGGGTGATGAAGCTAAAAAGGATATACACGAAAGTGATACTTCATATCTGGATAAATGCCGCAAAGCCGCTATGTTTACAGCCAAATATTCAGGCTGGACAATCATCCCGTGTGCCAATGGCGGCGAGCCTCGTTCTATAGAAGATATTGCAAACGATGTATTAAAAGAAGCTTTAAAACTTTTTTAGGGTGGTATAAATGGTATATGTGTTTTTAGCAAAAGGCTTTGAAGAGCTTGAAGCGTTAGCACCTGTTGATGTGCTGCGTCGTGCCGGTATCACGGTTAAGACCGTGGGCGTTACAGGAAAAAGAGTCAGTGGTTCACACGGCATATCGGTAAACTGCGATATTACAGTGAGCGAGGCTGTATTTGAAGACATTGACGGTATTATATTGCCGGGCGGTATGCCTGGGACTACCAATCTTGAAGCAAACGAAACCGTTAATAAGTTTATCGATTTTGCCGCAGAGAACGGTAAGATTATCGGTGCCATTTGCGCGGCGCCTATGATTTTAGGGCATAAGGGATTGCTGTACGGTAAAAATGCTGTCTGTTATACCGGCTTTGAAAAGGAACTTACAGGCGCGCATGTGCTTGATCGACCTGCGGCTCGTGATGGGAACATTATCACAGGCTGGGGCGCAGGGGGTGCTATGGATTTTGCACTTCTTTATTTAGAGGCAATAACCGATAATGAGGAATTGGCTAAAAAAACAGCAAGAAGTATGCGCTATGGTGCTTATTAATGGGGGAAATTATGCAAAATAATAATTATAATATAAATGAAGATGATTTTATAATTGGTAAAGGCTTTAATGTCGAAGAGCCCGATCAAAAAGGAAAATCAAAGCGCGGCAACAAAAAGGGTAAGATGGGTTCTACTCTTAAAAATATAATATGGGTAGTGTGTATTATTGTTGTATCGCTGTCGCTCGGGGTTGCGTGCATTTATGTAGGCGCTGATTATCTTGGCCTTGGCTTTGGCAGAGGTGCAGTTGTTCAGATGGACATACCTTACGGCTCATCAACTGTGGCAATTGCTGAAAAGCTTGAGGAATCGGGCGCAGTTAAAATTCCGCTTTTTTTCAGAGTGTATTCAAAACTTAAAGGTTACGAAAGCCAGTACAAATACGGTCTTTATACCTTTAATACTGAGGCAGGCTATGAGGAAATAGCGGATATGCTTGTAAACGACGGTGCCAAGGCTGATAGTGTAACGGTGACCATACCTGAAGGTACCGGAATTAATGATTATACCAAAAATGTAAATGGCGAGGATGTAGTTGTTAAGGGTATTGCAACTATTCTTGAAGAAAAGGGTGTATGTTCTAAAGACGATTTTCTTTACGCTTTAAATGAAGTAACATTTAATACCGAATTACTTGAAAATTGCAATGTCGGAAAGGCGTATTATTCGTTAGAGGGATATTTATTCCCCGATACCTATGAATTTTACGCTTATGATTCAGTTGAATGTGCTCAGATGGTGGTTGAGCGTATGATAGCCCAGACGGAAAGCAAGATAACCGACGCTATGTATAAACGCGCTGAAGAGATGGGTTATACTATGAACGAGATTTTGACAATGGCTTCTATAATTCAGATGGAAGCAGGGCAAAGCATCGATGAAATGGCAAATGTTGCGGCAGTTTTTTATAACCGACTGGACAGTGATGACTTTGGCACTTTGGGTTCAAGTCCTACCTGTTATTACGGTGAGTCATTTAAAAATGATGACGGCAGATACAACACCTATGATGTAAACGGTCTGCCCCCGGGTCCGCTTTGCTCGCCGGGAATTGACGCTATAAAAGCGGCACTTTATCCGACAGAGAACAGTGACTACTACTATTTTGTTACCGATAGTGATGGTAACTTTTATTTCCACAAAACAATAGCAGAGCAAAATGCGACTATAGCAAAGCTGCAACAGGGCGGTAATTGGATATATGAGTACTTTGACTGATAAAAAATTAGAGTTGCTATGTCCTGCGGGTGATTTAACACGTCTTAAAACTGCAGTGGATTTTGGTGCAGACGCTGTTTATATCGCAGGCGAAGAGTTTGGTATGCGAACTGCAAGCGCTAATTTTAACCGCGAAGATTTAAAGTTGGGTGTTGACTATGCTCATAGCTACGGTGTTAAGGTGCATGTAGCCTGCAACACCATTCCGCATGAGGATGAAATTGCTCGTCTACCGGAGTTTTTGACATACTTAAACGAAATAGGCGTTGACGCGGTAATCGCATCCGACCTCGGCACTATTGGTATGGTTAAGAAGCACGCGCCAAATTGTGAGCTTCACGTATCTGTTCAATCGGGTATTGTTAATAGCGCTACAGCAAACGCGTTTTATGAAATGGGTGCAAAGAGGGTGGTGCTTGCTCGCGAGTTATCTTTAGAAGAAATAACAAAAATCAGAGCAAATACACCGTCCGAACTAGAAATTGAAGCCTTTGCTCACGGTGCTATGTGTGTGTCTTTTTCGGCAAGATGCTTGCTTTCAAGCTATATGACGGGACGCGATGCCAATCGTGGCGACTGCGCGCAGCCTTGTCGCTGGAGCTATAGCCTGATGGAAGAAAAGCGACCGGGTCAGTATTTTGATATTACCGAGACCGAAAAGGGAACATATATATTAAATGCCAACGATATGTGTATGGCGCCGCATCTTGATAAGATGTTGGCGGCAGGTGTATCAAGTATAAAAATTGAAGGTAGAGCCAAGACCGAGTATTACGTTGCGGTAACTGCTAATGCATATCGTGGCGCAGTTGACAGTCTTTTACAGTCTGACGGCGATTGGACATTGCCCGAGTGGGTAAGTGAAGAGCTAAACAAAATGAGCCACCGCACATACTCTACAGGCTTTTATTTTGGCAGACCCGAAAACGCGCAGACATACGAAAACGCGGGTTACATCCGCGACTACGCTATTGCCGCTGTGGTTGACGGATATGAGGACGGATGTATTGTAGCAACACTTAAAAACAAGTTTTTAAGCGGCACCACACTTGACTGTCTTGAAGCGGGTAGCATACCGTTTAGCGTTGATACCACTATTCTTTATGACGAAAAGGGTAGGCAGATTGATTCGGCATATCAGCCTATGATGAAAATTAAAATACCCTTCGACCGCGAGGTTAAAACGGGGTCAATGCTTAGGATGAAAGTGTAAATAATTATTGCAAAATATGTCAGATTATGGTAGAATATTTCTACTTGAAATTAAAGGAGAGTTTTTCTAATGAAAAAGGAAGTATTAGTTGAAATTTCAGCCCGTCACGTACACGTAACACAGGCAACACTTGAAACTTTGTTTGGTGCAGGTCACACCCTTACCAACAAAAAAGATCTTTCACAGCCAGGTCAGTTTGCTTGTGAAGAAAAGGTAACGGTTGTAGGTCCTAAGGGTAGCCTTAAGGCATCTATATTGGGTCCTTGTCGTCCTGCTGATCAGGTTGAGCTTTCTCTTACAGACGCTCGTACCATAGGTGTAACAGCTCCTATTCGAGAGTCAGGTGATGTTGCAGGCAGTGGTGCATGCAAGCTTGTTGGTCCTTGTGGCGAGGTTGAGCTACTTGAAGGCGTAATCGCTGCAAAGCGTCATATACATATGACCTGCGCTGACGGCGAAAAATACGGTATCGTTGATAAGCAGATTGTCAGCGTTAAAATACCCACCGAAGGCAGAGCGCTTGTATTTGGTGACGTTGTAGCACGCGTTAGCGATAGCTATGCTCTTGCTATGCACATTGACACCGACGAGGCAAATGCTGCTTGTGTTCCCGGTAGCTGTATTGGTGAAATCCTTGACTAATCCGTTAGGACTTTATATTCATATACCTTTTTGTGAGAGAAAATGTAATTATTGCGACTTTTATTCAGCGTTTTACAATAAAGATACATTAAGTGTTTATTTATCCGCGCTTAAAGGTGAAATCAAAAAATGGGGCGGCACTATACACCGCCCCATTGATACTGTTTATATAGGCGGCGGTACACCGTCGCTATTGGGTAAAGAGATATTATCTCTTACTGATTGTATAAAGGAAAACTTTAAAGTTTTAAAAAATGCCGAATTTACGGTAGAGGTAAACCCCTCTTCAAGCGGTGATTTTTTAAGCTTTGCAAAAGCGGCGGGTGTAAACCGCCTGTCAATCGGTGTGCAGTCGGGTTGCGACCATACCCTTAAGCTCTTGGGCAGAACACATACAGCGGGCGATGCCGCGCAGACAGTTAAAACGGCAAGAGAAGAGGGCTTTGATAATATCTCTGTCGACCTTATGATTGCGTTACCCCATAGCAATTTGCAAACGCTTAAAAATGATATTGATTTTATATTGTCGTTAAACCCAGAGCATATATCGTCTTACATTTTAAAAATAGAAAAAAATACTGTTTTTTTAAAAAAATATGATACGCTGGAGTTGCCCGATGATGACGCGTCGGCTGAGCAGTATCTTTATATGTGTGAGGCTTTAGAAAAAAACGGGTATAATCATTATGAAATATCTAACTTTTCACGTGAAGATAAACAAAGCCGTCACAATATAAAATATTGGATTGGCGAGGACTATTTAGGAATAGGTCCAGCGGCGCATTCTTGCATAGACTGCAAGCGTTTTTACTATCCGCGCGACTTGCAAGCATTTATCAAAAATCCGCAAACCGTGTCTGACGGTGAGTCAGGCGATAAGTCAGAAAAACTGATGTTAGGTTTGCGACTGTCACATGGTGTCGATTTATCACAAATCTACGGTGAAATACCCGAAGATATAAAAAAGAAAATACAACTGCTTGAAAAAGCAGGTTATATAAAAGCAGATTTTCCCTGCATATCACTGACCGATAGCGGTATGCTTATTTCAAACAGCATTATTACGGAGTTGTTAGAAGATGAAAACATTTAAAGTACATTTGATTCGTCACGGCGCTACCGATGCGAACGTTGCAGGTATGTATATCGGCAACCGCACCGATTTACCGCTGAGCCCGGAGGGAGTGCGTGAATTGCAGCAAATGCGTGAGGCGATAGAATACCCTGATATTGAGCGGCTTTATACAAGCCCTATGCTTCGTTGTAAGCAAAGCGCAAATATTATTTACCCAGGGTACGAACCCCACGTTATTGACGAGCTTACCGAATACGACTTTGGCGAGTTTGAGGGCAAAACTGCCGAGCAGTTAGAACTTGACCCCAATTATGCCGAGTGGACTGCAGGTAGACTTGAAGCGCCATCAGGCGGCGAGACTACCCAAAACTTTGTAAAGCGTCAGGCGTTGGCGCTTAATATGATTGTGCGCGATATGATGCAAAATGATGTGACAAATGCGGGTGTTATTATGCACGGCGGCGCTATTATGATGCTGCTGGCTACTTGCGCCGTTCCACGCAAACATTCGGTTGAGTGGACAAGCGATAACGGCCGCGGATACTCTATTATGATAACACCTTCTCTTTACCATTCAAGCGGTATAGTAGAGGTATATGACATAATTTAAGTCTTCCTTGCCTAAAGGGAGTTGGCACGGCAAAGCCGTGACGGAGGGATACTATGGTAAACATTGGCAACGATTGGGACGGTATTCTGGCTGACGAATGGGAAAAGCCGTATTATAAAAACCTTCGCCTTTTTTTAAAAAGCGAATACAGTGGTCGCACAATATACCCTGATATGAATGATATATTCAATGCCCTTAAATATACTTCTTTTGAAAATACTAAAGTGGTAATTATAGGGCAGGACCCATATCACGGACGCGGTCAGGCACACGGACTTTGTTTTTCGGTGCAAAAGGGTATCGAACCGCCACCGTCGCTTAAAAATATTTACAAAGAGCTGCACGATGATATCGGTTGCCCGATTGCCACTCACGGCGAGCTTACATCTTGGGCGCGTCAGGGTGTATTATTGCTTAATGCCGTGCTTACCGTGCGTGAGGCAAGTCCTAACAGCCATAAGGGTATGGGTTGGGAAAACTTTACCGACAGGGTCATTGCCGAGCTTGATAAAAAGCAAACGCCTGTAGTCTTTTTGCTTTGGGGTGCCAACGCTCGTAAAAAGGCGGAGATTATAAAAAATCCCATACATAAAAAGCTTATCACCGTGCATCCGAGTCCGCTATCCGCTTATAACGGATTTTTTGGCTGCAAGCATTTTTCAAAAACCAATGAGATATTACTTTCCAGCGGTCAGTCACCTATTGACTGGACAATAGAATAGGAGATTTTATATTATGAAATCAACAGGAATTATTCGCGGACTTGACAATATGGGCAGGGTAGTAATACCTAAAGAAATACGAAAATTTCTTGATATGACCGAGGGTGAAGATGCAATCGAAATTTATATGCAAGACGATTGTATAGTGCTTAAAAAACACAAACCGACTTGTATATTTTGCAACACCGAGGATGGTTGTATAGAGTTTGAAAATCAGACGGTATGCAAAAACTGCATCGAAAAATTGCAAGTAAAAATTAAAGAAAATGAAATAACCGAATAAAAAAAGTCCTCTATATGAATTTGTCATATAGAGGACTTAACATTTTTACGTCAGCAAACTATCGGCTCCCATGCAAAAGGTAATAGGTCGCGAGCCTTAACTTTTATAAGATTACCATCTTCGTCGTTGACGATTACTTTTATATCGGGGCAATATTCAAAAAGCATTTGTCTGCAATTGCCGCAGGGTGATACAACGCCGTTAGGACTTTTTTCGTGCACCGCTACAATGGTGTCAAAATTACGCTCGCACGCGGATATAGCAATTCCCATTGTTATGTATTCGGCACAGGAGCCGTGCACACCGTCGCAGTTTACACCCTTGTAGATGTTACCGTTTTCACATAAAATTGCGCAACCTACGGTATGATTGTATACGCCGTCATCAAAGTTTTCTTCTAAAACCTTCAGAGCTATTTGTATTAACTCCTTGTCCTTTTCGCCTATTGGGTATTTTTTCATTTTAATTCCTCGCAGTAATGCGCGCGTTCGCCACCTATAAATTTAGGTCGGGTCCTGGCGCAAACTATCGGCGCTTCGCCAATTTTAGTTATAGACAGTCTTACGGGCACGGCAACCTCTTTTAAGTGCATACCTATAAGCGTATTACCTATATCAAGACCGGCAACGGCTTTTATATGCTCAACTGCGACAGGGCGCGCAATATTATGCCATACGGTTGTTGCGAACGAGCCTCCCGCCTTTGCTTGCGGCATAACGTTTACAATCTCTAACCCAAACTTTTCTGCCGCCTCTTGCTCAATTATAAGCACACGGTTTAAGTGTTCGCAACACTGCGCCGCAAGAAAGATACCTTTTTCTTTTAAAACAGGGTATATGCCATCAAATACCGCTTGTGCTGCATCTATGCTGGATGCTTTTCCTATAGTGCCGCCTACTATTTCACTTGACGAGCAGCCGATCACCAACAGCTCGCCCGATTTAATACCCGATATTTCAATGAGTTCGGTTATTGCTTTGTTGGACTCATTTGTTATATTGTTTAACATACTATCACCCAAAGACATTATATGATAAAATAAAACTATATTCAATATTTTTTTAATGTCCCCAATTCGACACATTAAAATAATTATAATTGTTTTATAAAGACAGTTGTGGTAAAATGTATTAAAAGGCGGTGGGCTTATGCTTCAGTTTATTTTAGGTCGCGCTTCAAGCGGTAAAACCTATACGGTAACTCAAAAAATTGCAGAGTGTATTTCACAGGGGGAGAGTCCTGTTCTTTTGGTGCCCGAACAATTTTCGTTTGAAAGCGAAAAGAATATTTTAGATGCCGTGGGCGGCGGTAACGCGCAAAAGGTATCGGTCATAAGTTTTACGCGACTTTGCGACGAGGTCGAGCGCATAGTGGGCGGTGTTTGCGGTGAGAGCATTACCGATGCTGACAGAATTATTTTAATGAGCAGGGCAATAAAGTTTTGCCGTGACGAGCTTAAGAGTTTTAAAAAATATGCCAATTCCAACAGCTTTGCGCGTATTATGGTTGACTCAATAGGCGAATTTAAAATGAATTTTATATCGGCAGAGGATATACATAATGCCGAAAACAGTACCGATGACGAGCAATTAAAATTAAAATTACACGACACTGCTCTTATATATGAAAATTATGATATGATTGTTGCCGAAAAATTTATCGACAATACTGATCGACTTACAAAACTTTATTACGTGTTGGAAAATTATAAATATTTTGAAAATAAAACGGTTTTTATAGATTCGTTTAAAAGCTTTTCAGGTCAACAATACAAAATACTTGAGCGGATACTATCTCAGGCAAAATCGGTTACGGTAACACTTACCGATAATCCAAAAGACACACGCGAAATAGGGATTTTTTCTAACGTAAAAAGGGTTAAAAACCGTATAACTTCCATTGCGAGCAGATTTGCTGTGCTGATTAATGACGATATAATACTTGATGCAAAAAATTACGCCTATAATGACCTGTCTGCTCTTGAAGATTTTATGGCGACAGGAAAAACTCACTTTGATGACAAGTGTGAAAATATCACTGTTTGCCGCGCCGACAGTGTTTATAGTGAAGCCGATTTTGTTGCACGTAATATCAGACGAATTGTGCGCGAAAACGGTGCGCATTACAATGATTTTGTTATAATTGCTCGCGATACCGAGCCTTATGAAGAAGCCCTCGACACAGCTTGCCAAAAGAATAATATCAGTTGTTTTATTGATAAACGCATACCGCTTATTAATCTGCCTACAGCGACGGCGGTAATAGCGGCGGCAAATACTGCCAAGAACTTTTGTACAGAAAATATTCTTCGTTTTCACAAATCGGGCATTGATATCTTGACCGTTGATGAAATATCAACGCTTGAAAACTATGCATATCTTTGGAATATCGATGGCGCAATTTGGCAAAAAGAGTGGACAATGGATCCTGATGGCTTTTTGGCAAACGGAGAATTATCCGCCGCAAAAAATGACCGCCTGGAAATATTAAACGTACTGCGCAAAAAGGCGATAGAGCCACTTTGCGACTTAAAACAAAATTTTAAAGGCAACGCGCAGAATATGGCGCGTGCATTGGTGCAATTGCTTGAGGATACCGATGCCGCCGAACGATTTAAAAACCTTTATAGGCAATACGGTAACGCGTTTTATAGTGATGCGATAAAACAGTCATGGGATAGCGTTATGAAAATTCTAAACAGCCTTGTGCTATGTTTTGGAGATGAGGAGATTACAAAGCCTGAATTTTGCGAGGCGTTGCGTACGGCGTTGTCCTTTGAAACCGTAGGTGTAATACCGCAAATGATTGATGAGTCTGTTTTTGGAGCGGCAGACCGCATAAGACCATCACGTCCAAAATATGCATTTATCGTGGGTGCAAATCAAGGCGTTTTTCCACGTTTTGAGCAGAGCGGCGGACTGTTTGCAAACAGCGAGCGTGAAAAGCTTATAACACTTGGACTTGATATATCCGATAAGACTTTTTCGTCGGCTGTGGATGAGGAGTACTTGCTTTACAGTAATGTTTGCTGTGCGTCACACGGTGTGTTTATAAGTTATACTTCGGCAATAGATGGTGCTGCTGCCGAGCCGTCGGAATTTGTTATTAATATACAGAATATGTTTAATTGTAAGATACAATGCGAGCCTTCAGCGTTAGATGAAAATTACCTTCCCGAAAGCTGTGAGGATGCTTTTTCATTGCTTTGTAGTAATTTGTCGACCGAAAGTGCAGATTCAAAAACACTGATAAAGGCGCTTGAGGACAGTGAATATATCGGGCGCATAGGCAGTGTTTTGCAAAATCGCAACAGATGCAGGTATTCTATCACTGATGATACCGCGCGTCAACTTTTTGGTGATAAACTAAAAATGTCACCTTCAAAATTTGATACCTTTAACCGTTGTCGTTTTATGTATTTTTGCCGTTATGGTCTTCGTGTGGAACGTTTACAGCCTGCCGAGTTTAACGCTATGCAACGTGGTACGGTTGTGCATTATGTTTTACAAAGAGTAGTAGAGGAGTACGGTAAAGATATATCAAAATTTAGTAAAGTTCAAATTTCTGATATAGTGGATAATTACATACAGGAATATCTTGATATGGTTTTGGGCTATGCAGATATAGAAACACCCTATCTTAAATATTTGATATCTACTATTAAGCGTACCTTAAAATATGTTGTGGAAAGATTGGCGCTTGAGTTTGCTCAAAGTGATTTTGTACCAGAAAAATGTGAACTCAAAATCGGTTATGACGGCGATCTGCCCGAAATACGAATACCTATTGAAAATGGCGCATCGCTTGAACTTATCGGCATAGTAGACCGACTTGATAGCTGGAACGGCTATATAAGGATAGTTGATTACAAAACCGGACATAGAGATTTTAAACTTCCGGATATTCTTTTCGGTCAGAATATGCAGATGTTGATATATCTATATGCCGTGTCTCGCAGTGAACAGTTTGGGGGTAAGGCGGCAGGCATATTGTATATGCCCGCAAGCCGTGATAAAAATAATTTGAAATCTGACCGACGTATGAACGGTCTTATTGCCGCGGACGAGGCTTTGGTTATTGCTATGGACAAGGAAAACAACGGAGAATTCGTGCCCAAGTTTTCTGAAAAATCTCCATCTAACAGTTTTATAAATCAAGAGGATTTTAACAAGATATTCGATTTTATCGAAAACAAGTTAAAGCGTACGGGAAGCGCAATCTACGGCGGCGATATTGCGGCAGCTCCCGTTGACGGTCTTGATAGCGGAGCGTGTAAATATTGTGAATTTCAAAGTGTTTGTCGTATCGACGGCGAATCTCATCAAAAGGTACCTAAGCTTACAAATGCCGAAGTGTTGGAGGAAATAGAAAGGCAGGTGACAGGAGATGGCATTTAAACCTACAGCAAAGCAAAAAAAAGCTATTATGACGCGCGGTAATATTTTGGTATCTGCTGCGGCAGGTTCAGGCAAAACCGCAGTATTGGTTGAGCGTGTTATAAATATGCTGACCGACAAAACATCACCTGTCAGTGCGGATAGATTGCTTATTGTTACCTTTACAAATGCCGCAGCGGCAGAAATGCGCAGTCGAATCGAAAAGCGCATATACGAAGAGATACAAAAAAATCCCGATGACGTGTCATTGCAAAGACAAAAGTATTTGCTGCAAAACGCCGATATTTGCACAATCGACTCTTTTTGTATTAAACTGGTAAGAGAAAATTTTGAGAAATGCGGAATAGAACCTGATTTTAAAATAAGCGACGGATCGCAGCAGACCGATACTTGTAATCGTGTGATGTCAAATTTAATAGCGGAATATTTGGTTTCTCCTTCAAAAGATTTTGAACATCTTTTAGAACTTACAAATTGCGAATATGACGAAAAAAATCTTACCGAACTTATAAATCGCATATATCTTTACAGTCAACAGTTACCTTTCCCGCAAAATTTTATAAACGGGTTGTTGCAACCTTATGAAAACGAGTTTAACAGCGGCAACACTTGGTATGATATGGCATTTAATATTGCAAAAAAACGAATTGATACATTGATGGATTGCGTCAAAAAAATGGTTGACTGCGCAGAATATGTAAACAAAAATACCGAAAAGCATATTGCTTATGCGGAAGCGACTTATAAAACAGTTGAGCAAATATCTGAAGTTTTTGTGCAAAACAATTGGGATGACTTTGCTCAATATTTGCTGACCGTATCTTTTGCACGAATGCCATCGTGTGAAAAAGATGATATAAATGGGAATATATTTAAGGATAATCAAAAGCGAGTGAAAAATATCGTAAGTGAACTTTGCGAGTTATTTTACGCTTCTCGTGAGGATATACAAAATACAATCCAAGAAAATCTTGGCGCGGTAAAGCTTTTGGTAGAGCTTATTACAAAATACGGCGAGCAGCTTTTTGAGGCGTTTTGCGAGGAAAATTCTTTTACGTTTTACAATATGGAGCAGTTGGCCTTAAATCTGCTTTGTGAGTATAAAGATGGTAATATTCTCGTTCGTGAGGAAGCACGGGCGCTGTGTGACCGTTACGATGAGGTTTTGGTTGACGAATTTCAGGATGTCAACGACCTTCAGGACACGCTTTTTAACGTGCTTTCAAACGGCGAGAAAAAGTTATTTGTTGTAGGCGATGTAAAACAAAGTATTTATGGTTTTCGCGGTTCAAATCCTGATAATTTTTTAAAGAAAAAGAATAGATATGTGCCTATTGACAAAGCAGATGATTCCGACTCTAAAAAGATAATTTTGTCGGATAATTTTCGTAGTCGTCAGGGCGTATGCGATGCTGTAAACTTTTTCTTTTCGCACCTGCTTGCAGGACAGTGCGGCGGAATAATTTACAACGAGGAAGAGCAACTTAACGCGGGCGGTAAGTTTCCCGACAGCAATGTTGTCGCAACAGAACTTTTGGTTGTGGACAAGTATGACGATGATGATGGTGATGAGTCGCTGCTTGAAACCGAGGCGCAAAAAATAGCGGAATATATTATTTCGGTAATGAACGAGGGTCCGGTTATTACCGATGGCGACAACCTGCGCAATGCGCGCTACAGTGATTTTGCCATACTGCTTGACAAGGTGAAAGATAAGGCTGCCGTTATTGCCGCAACACTTTCTGATTATGGCATACCGATATCTCTCGGTGGCGATTCTTTTTTGCAAAGCACCGAAATTTCTACCGTTATGTCGCTTTTGCAGGTGATTGATAATCCCAAATGCGATGTAGAATTGCTCGCAACGATGATGTCGCCGATATTTGCGTTTAGTGCAGAAGAAATGGCAAAAATAAGGGCTAATCAAAAATACGGTCCGCTTTATTCTGCTGTTATGTCATATAGTAAAAGCGGGGATAAAAAGACCACTGATTTTATTGAAAAATTAACCATACTCCGTCGCGATGCGGCGGTGATGCCGCTGGATAAGCTAATTTCAAAGGTAATTCATTCTACCGATATATTAAATATGATGTCTGCGCTTTCGGCTGGAAAAGTGCGCAGAGAGAATCTTTTTGCGCTTGTTAATTATGCGAAAGGATTTGAATCGCGTTATGATTCGGGAATTTACGGATTTATAAAATATATGAATTCTTTGCCCGAAAACAGTTTTAAAAGTTTGAGCGCGGGTGGAGAAAATTCGGTTAGAATTATGTCTATGCATAATTCTAAGGGTTTGCAATTTTCAGTGTGTATAGTGGCGAACTTGTCATCAAAAATTAATAATGCGGATTCTATAAGCCGTGTGCTATTTTCTGAAAAGGGCGGCATTGCCTTTAAATATTATGACGAGCAGACGGGTCAGGACGTAGAAATGTTAGGTCACGCTGTTTTGGCAGATGTAGCGCAGGTTAAAACTGTAGAAGAAAAACTACGTCTTTTGTATGTTGCTATGACCCGCGCAATAGACCGACTTTGCCTTGTGTGTTCGTCTAAGAATTTGGACGGCAAGCTTGAAAAGCTTTCTATGACGTTATCGGATAAGATGCCATATATAAGCCGTGAGTTTTTGGAAAAGGGTCGAAATATGGGCGACTGGATATTAAGTTGCGCCTTGCTTCACCCAGACGGTGATGTTTTACGGAGATATGCAGATGTAAATCCGCCCTTGGTACAAAGTGATGCGCAATTAAAGATAACGATTGCAAACAGTGAAAAAGGCATTATGAAGGTTGCGCAACAGAAAACCGCAAACGAAGCAACTTGCAATTTTGAATTTGCCAAAAGAATAAAAGCAAATGCTGATTATGTATATCCTTATGAACCGTTACGGTATTTACAGGCAAAGGCATCGGTATCGGCGCTTGTTCACAGTGCAGAGAATGATAGATTTGCTTTTTGCGAAAAACCCGCATTTATGCTTGGTGACAAGCTTTCGGGCGCGGCTCGAGGCACTGCGATGCATCATATTATGCAGTTTATTAACTTTACTTCGCAGGTAGATGTCGAATCAGAGATTGAGCGATTGGTTGAGTGGAAGTTCATCACCGAGCAAGAGGCTGCCTCAGCCGATGTAGCGGCAATTAATGCTTTTTTTAAAAGCGAAATATACCGTCGCATAATGTCTTCAAGCGATGTTCGACGTGAGATGCGTTTTCTTACGGGAATACCTGCAAGCCATATTGACAAAACAATTGATATCAATCTTGACAATGCAGATATTATAGTTCAGGGTGCGGTTGATTTGTGCTTTGAGGAGGACGGCAACATTGTCATTCTCGATTTCAAAACTGATAGAGTCAATGATTTAAGCGAGTTAGTTGATTGCTACGGAGAACAGCTTGAGATATATTCAACCGCGGCAGAAAAAATATTCGAAAAACCCGTAAAGGAGAAAATAATATATTCCTTCCATTTGGGTAAAAGTATATCATTTTAAAAGGTGTTATTATGGATTTAGTATTAAAAAAAGGAAGACCGAAAGAGCTTGAAGGCAGACTGCCGAAAGAAGTTCGTTGCTATGATTTTTTAGATGCACTGGGTATTGAGTATTATTGTGTTGACCATCGAGATATGGCGGCTGACACAATGGAGGCGTGCGAGGCTATTGATGATGCGTTGGGCTGCACCATTTGCAAAAATTTGTTTTTGTGCAATAGGCAAAAGACTGATTTTTATCTTCTGATGATGCCGTCAAAAAAGCCTTTCAAGACCAAGGACCTCACATCGCAGATAAATTCAGCGCGGCTTTCGTTTGCCGACGCTGAGGCTATGCTCGAATATCTTGATATAACACCGGGTTCAGTAAGTGTTTTGGGCCTTATGAACGATACCGATAGTGCTGTAAGACTGCTTGTGGATAAGGATATTTTAGGTGATGAATACATCGGTTGCCACCCGTGTGTTAATACTACAAGTGTGAAAATTAAGACCGCAGATATATTTGATAAGCTTATTAGCAAGACTAATCATACCAAAACAATAGTAGAACTTCCGTGGTATGAATAATGCGTTTTTTAATATTTAGCAAAATATTTAAAAATTTAGCAAAATATTTAAAAAATATCCCCTTGACATCACCATATCATTTGTAGTATAATACGATTTGTAAGTTTATACCCCTGCACTTTTGCGGAGGGAGGGAATGTTAATGAGTCAGGTAAAAGTAAAAGAAAATGAATCACTCGATAACGCACTTCGTCGCTTTAAGCGTCAGACCGCTAAGGACGGCGTTATTCAGGAAGTTCGCAAGAGAGAGCACTATGAGAAGCCCTCTGTAAAGCGTAAGAAGAAGTCGGAAGCTGCTCGTAAGAGAAAGTTCCGCTAATTTACGGCACTTAAAAGGCGATTAGGGAACTACCCTTATCGCCTTTTTAATTTTTATTAAAATGAATATCCCACCACCGCCATCGCGGTCCCCCTCCCTTTAGGCAAGGGCGGCATAACAGGAGATAATTATTATGTTACTTAAACCGAATATCAAGCTTTGCGGTATAACCGATATTACTGTAGAGCTTTTAAATAAATATGAGATTAAAGCGTTGCTTTTAGATGTCGATAATACTATGTCTACCCATCACGGTACGATTTTAACCGATGGATTAATTGAGTGGATAAAAAAGATGCAAGACGGCGGTATCAAGCTTATGGTACTTTCTAACTCAAAAAAATTCAGGGTAGAACCATTTGCGGCACGTATTGGATTGCCGTTCATAAGTCTTGGTTGCAAACCGCTGCCCTTTGGCTACTTGCGTGGTGTAAAGGCTTTGGAAGAAAAGCGTAAAAATGTTGCAATTGTGGGCGACCAGATTTTTACCGATGTTTTAGGCGGTAATGCCGTTGGTGTAAAAACCGTATTATTAACACCCATAAAGCTTGAAGACGGCTGGTCGTTTAAAGTGCGTAGAAATTTAGAAAAAAAGATTTATAAAAAATATAATTTAACGGATGAGGTATAATTATGTCAGCAAAGTTTGGTCCTGCAGGAAACTCTAACAGTTTTTTTGAAATGGGATATAAAGGCAGTCTGCATATACCGCAGTATGTAGAGCGTATGGGACTTGATGCTTTTGAGTATCAATGTGGTCGCGGCGTGAATATCGGAGAGGATAAAGCGCGAGAACTCGGTCGATTGGCAGCCGAAAAAGGTATCATACTTTCTCTTCATGCACCGTATTATATATCTATGTCGTCTGTCGAAGAAGAAAAACGATTGAATTCTATAAATTATATTTTGTCGTCGGCTCGTGCGGTTGATTTTATGGGCGGTAACCGCATTGTTGTTCACACAGGCTCTTGCAGTAAAATAAGCCGTGAGACCGCGTTAGACCTCGCAATAGATACTATGAAAAAGGCGCTCGCGGCTCTTGATGCTGAGGGACTCGGTCACATTCACATTTGTCCCGAAACTATGGGCAAGGTAAATCAACTGGGTACTCTGGATGAGGTTTTGGCACTTTGTAAAATAGATGAACGACTTATTCCTTGTATAGATTTTGGACATCTTAATGCGCGTGATTTGGGCTTTTTTAAAACCAAAGAGGACTATAAAACAGTGTTTGATAAGATTGAAAATGAATTGGGCTATGCAAGACTTTGTAATTTTCATTCTCATTTTTCAAAGATTGAGTATACAACGGGCGGCGAGAAAAAGCATCTTACATTTGCCGATACGGTTTATGGCCCCGATTTTGAGCCTGTAATTGATTTGGTGGTGCAAAAAAATTGCAGTCCAATCTTTATTTGCGAATCGGACGGCACACAGGCGGAGGACGTTAAACTTATGAAGGATTATTACAATCGTCAAATTGATGTATAAATTTGTTTTTTAACTTGCATTAGCAATACGTTTGTGCTATACTTACTCCCGTACGAATTTTTAAATTAAGAGGGGATTTTTGTGCAAATTTTGATATGTTTATCTGTTGCGCTTTTTGCAGGACTTATGCTATCGCGTCTTGCCAAAAAGGTAAAATTACCTGCCGTTACGGCGTATCTTGTGGCGGGTGTGCTTATAGGACCTTATCTGCTTGGCGCATTAGGCGTTAAAGGACTCGGTTTTATAAGCCACGCAGATGTTAAATCATACAGCATAATAAGCGATGTAGCGCTCGGTTTTATTGCCTTTTCAATCGGTAACGAGTTCAGACTTGCACAGCTTAAAAAGATTGGAAAGCAGGCGACTGTTATAGGTGTTTTTCAGGCTGTGTTTACTACACTGCTTGTTGATGCCGCGCTTATTGGCCTGCATTTTATAATACCCGATAAATTACCTCTGCCCGCGGCAATCGTTTTAGGCGCGGTGGCAGCGGCAACGGCGCCTGCGGCTACGCTTATGGTAGTGCGTCAGTACAAGGCAAAGGGCCCCGTTACCGATGTTTTGCTGCCTGTTGTAGCGCTTGACGACGCCGTAGGTCTTGTGCTTTTTGCCATATCATTTGGTGTGGCAAAGGCAATCGACAGCGGAAAAGTTGACCTTATTTCTGTGATAGTTGAACCTATTGTAGAGGTTGCAATGTCGCTGTTGTTAGGCTTCCTGATGGGCGCAATCTTTACCTTCTGCGAGCGCTTCTTCCATTCTCGTTCAAAGCGTCTTGCAATGTCGGTGGCATTCGTGCTGGCGACGGTTGGACTTTCGCAGTTAAAGTTTAAAGTGCTTGGCGTTCATGTTGCGTTTTCATCATTGCTTGTTTGTATGATGCTTGGCACCGCATTTTGTAATATGTGCGATTTTTCTGAAAATCTTATGGATCGACTTGACCGTTGGACCGCGCCATTGTTTATACTGTTCTTTGTAATAAGCGGCGCAGAGTTTGAGCTTTCTATATTTAAGGATGTTAC
>CAZVWG010000019.1:0-21334 GCA_964630675.1 uncultured Ruminococcus sp. | reverse complement strand
GATTCTGACGTAGCAAAATTATAAAACAGAAAATGATAAAAGGGGCTGTCTCACTAAGAAAAAGTGAGACAGCCCCTTTTATCATTTTCTATAATAGGTATAGTATGCAGTAACAATATCATACTTGCCACTTACTGAATTTTGACCTTCAACAGTTACACCATCGCCACTCATAAGTAAATAATACTTTGAGTCGGTAACAGAACAAGTAAAAACATCAACAACACCACAAATAATACGGATATTATCGTTTACAACGGCTATTCTACCCGCTTTACCAATAATATCATAGGTAACGGTGCCGTCGTCATGTTGAACGCGTTTTGTTACATATTTTACCTCTCTACCATCAAATGTTTTGAGCAGAGATTCATTTTTATTTTTCTTTTTAAACAAACCCATAATTATTCAACAACAAACTTGATGATTACTTTCTTACCCTTTTTAACGATAATGCCGTCAGCGAAATCGTCGGGTGTGAAAGACTGTGAGGGGTTAACAGCTTTTTCGTCGTTTACAGCAACACCGCCCTGTGTTACAAGACGTCTTGCTTCGCCGTTAGAAGCCGCCATACCGCCCTTTACCATTACGGAAAGCAGACCGATTTTACCATCAACAAAGTCATCAGCGTTAAGGATTACTGTAGGCATATTTTCATGGCTACCTGCACCTGCAAACACAGCACGAGCGGTTTCCTGAGCCTTATTTGCCTCTTCTTCACCGTGAACAAGCTTTGTAAGCTCGTATGCCAGAATCTCTTTAGCAGTATTTAACTGACTACCTTCCCAAGAATCCATTTCATCAATTTGTTCCAGCGGTAAAAATGTAAGCATACGGATGCACTTAAGCACATCGGCATCGCCAACATTACGCCAATACTGATAAAAATCGTAAGATGAAGTCTTATTAGGGTCAAGCCATACAGCGCCGCCGACAGTTTTGCCCATCTTTTTGCCCTCGGAATTCAGAAGCAAAGTGATAGTCATAGCGTGAGCGTCTTTACCAAGCTTTTTGCGGATAAGCTCAGTGCCGCCAAGCATATTAGACCACTGATCGTCACCGCCAAATTGCATATTACAGCCGTATTCTTTAAACAAATGATAAAAGTCATACGACTGCATTATCATATAGTTAAATTCAAGAAAAGAAAGACCCTTTTCCATACGCTGCTCATAGCAACGGGCGCGTAGCATATTGTTAACCGAGAAATGCGCGCCAACCTCACGTAGCATATCAATATAGTTTAGGTCCAAAAGCCAATCGGCGTTGTTTACCATAATTGCCTTATCGTCACCAAACTCAATAAAGCGTTCCATCTGCTTTTTAAAGCAGTCGCAGTTGTGCTGGATTGTTTCGGGTGTCATCATAGAGCGCATATCGGTTCTGCCCGATGGGTCACCTATATATGCAGTACCGCCGCCGATAAGAACAACCGGTTTGTTACCTGCCATCTGCAAACGCTTCATAAGGCAAAGCGCCATAAAGTGACCAACATGTAAACTGTCGGCAGTAGGATCAAAGCCAATATAAAAGGTTGCCTTGCCGTTATTTACCATTTCTTTGATTTCTTTTTCGTCGGTAACCTGCGCTATTAGTCCGCGGGCTACAAGTTCTTCATAAATACCCATTTATTTTTTACTCCTATCAAGTAGTTCTTTAGCTGAATTGTATAAATTTTCGGTCATTTCAGCACCCGACATTATGCGGGCAATTTCACAAATTTTTGCTTCATTATCAAGCGAAGTAACGCTTGTATAAGTACGGTCATTTGAAACATTTTTTTCAATAAGTAAATGATTTTCAGCGTATGCAGCAATCTGCGCCAAATGTGTAACACATATAACCTGTCGACTGTTTGCAACATTTTGCAACTGCAATCCAACCTTATCGGCAGCTCTGCCACTGATACCTGTGTCAATCTCATCGAAAATAAGCGTATCAACATCATCTTTATCAGCAAGAACGCTCTTAATGGCAAGCATAATTCGTGAAAGTTCACCGCCCGAAGCAATCTTATGCAGTGGCTTAACGCTCTCGCCTGCGTTTGCGCTGATTAAAAACTCAACCGAATCGCAACCGTGACGGGTGTACCTATCATGGTTTACATTTATATCAAACATAACGTTAGGCATATCAAGCCCGCATAAAACCTCGCTTACTTGTCGAGAAAATTTATTAGCTGCTTGAACGCGTGTTTCGGTCAATTTTGCAGCAAGTGATACAAGTCTTTCGGTCGATGCATCAAGTTCGGCTGATAATTCTACTATTTGCTTATCAGAACGCTCTATTTTTTCCAGCTCATATTTAGCGTTTTCGAGAAAATCAAGCATCTTTTGCTCATCGTTGCCGTATTTTAACATAAGGCGGTGCAATGTGTCAAGCCTTTGGCGTAACTTTTCGGCATCTAAATCGCGATACTCGTCAGTTTCAGTAAAAGTACGTATATCGGAGCTTATGTATTCCAGAGCGGCAAGAGTTTCCGCCAGACGTTCCGAAAGCGAAAACAGCTCGTCTGTTTTTGCGCTTTCAATATACTTTTGCGCATTACGAACAAGTGACACCGCTCCATCAACGCTCTCGCTACCGATAAGGCAATATGATGCGTCGGATAAAGCCGCTAATGTTTTTTCATAATTTTCAGCAATGGTAAGTTTACGTTTTATTTCGGCAATCTCACCTACATTTATATCGGCATCTTCAAGCTCTTTAATCTGATACTGCAAAATCTCAGTGCGGCGAAGTTTTTCGCCCTCATCGGTTTCCTGCGCATTAAGTTCACGGCGGATTGTATTAAAATGCTTAAACTCATTATAATACTCACAAAGCTGTGCATCATTTTCAGCAAGCATATCAAGATACATATAATAGTTATCAGGGTTAAGTAGTTTTTGATTATCATGTTGTCCATGAATATTTATAAGATTTTTTGAAATTTCCTTAAGTATCGATGCAGTAGCAGGTCTGCCATTGATTTTAACAGTTCCCCCACTCAAAGTAAATGTACGTGTTATAAGCAGACTGCCATCATCAAGTTCAAAGCCATTATCAAGTATAGCGGTCTCAGCCTCTTTGGACAAATCACAAAACAACGCAGATACAATCGCCTTGTCACAACCCGCTCTTATTAAATCTTTTGAGGTTCGCTCACCTAAAACAGCATTAATGGCATCAATAATAATTGACTTGCCGGCACCTGTTTCACCGGTAAGAACATTAAAGCCCATATCAAAATCAATATTGGTTTTTTCTATTACCGCAATATTTTCTATATGCAAAGATTTTATCATATTAAATCCCTTACATCATTTTTTTAAGTTCGTTTGTTAGCTGAGATGCCTGTACCTCACTGCGAGTCACTATAAAAACAGTATCATCGCCTGCGATTGTACCAAGCATCATACCGTTGTACATAGCATCAATTGCCACACACACGCTTGAAGCCATACCTGCCATACATTTAATGACAATATCATTAAGCGCATATTCAACGCTTGTGGCATAACGCGAAAAGATCTCACGATAGTGTGTAAATGCTTGTTTGCTCGTATCACGGAGTTCGCTGCTCACATAACGATAATTACCCGCAGCATCGTGACCTTTGATAAGACGAAGCTCTTTTATATCACGCGATACGGTTGACTGCGTAACCCTAAATCCTGCCTCGAGCAATAAACTTTGTATATCGTCTTGTGTAAGCACGATATTATTTGCAATAATTTCAAGAATTTTTTGTTGTCTTTTTCTTTTCATAACTATTTACTGCTCCTTGCATCACGAAATTTAAGAGAAAGTGTTTTGTAAAAAGAGCGATCATTTATACGCACAAGTTTAACCGCATTTTTTGATTGCGTTATATATATTTCGGTAAAAGGCTTGATATTTACAACCTTTCTTCCATCAACCGATAAGTAAATTTCAGTACGTTTTTTTGAATAAGCCTTAAGCTTGATTTCCTTACTGCCGCCAATCAAAATCGGTTTCGCCGCCAAAGAATGTGAGCAAATAGGCGTCAGACAAACACATTTCATTGATGGGTCGATAACAGGTCCCCCCGCCGACATAGAATATGCCGTAGAGCCTGTAGGAGTTGCAGCAATAAGACCATCGGCATGATATGTTATAACATCGCCACCGTCAACCGAGGCAGTAACATCAATAATCCGTGATAGATATCCGCTACTGATTACCACATCATTAAGAGCCTCGTATTCACCCACAATATTACCGTTTTCTTTAACGGTAATATCAAGCATCATACGCTCTTCAATTGTGTACTCTCCCGATTTTAATTTTGAAAGCAAATTATATTCATTTTGCTCGATATTCGCAAGATATCCTACCCTGCCTGCATTTATACCCAAAACCGCTTTACCATCACGAGCTGCACGTTTTGCAAAACGGATAATAGTACCGTCGCCACCAATGGTGACGATAATATCGGCAATTTTATAAAGCTCGTCTATCGGTGCATGATTATATCCGGCACAGCAAATATCGTCGGGCAAATATGCGTCTATGCCACATTCTTTAAAAAATGTTGCCATTTTTTCTACAGTTTCGGACGAACCGCGTTTATCAAGATTAGGTATTACCGCCACTATCATTAAACACCCTCCTTTAAGGCATTATATGATGCGTTTACAACATCCTCCGCGTTATAGTCTGCAACAACCAAATCATCGGTTTTTTGTATATAACACAAATATTCGATATTACCCTCAGGGCCTTTGATTGGTGAAAAATCAAGTCCCAAAAGCGAAAATTTATTTTCTTTAATAATATTTATAATTTTTTCGATTACGGCAATATGCACCGTTTTATCGCGTACAACACCTTTTTTACCTACATTTTCTTTGCCTGCTTCAAACTGCGGTTTGATAAGACAAACCGCCTTGCCGCCGTCTGATAGTAATGTACGCATCACAGGAATAATCAGTGATAGCGAAATAAAAGACACATCAACAGATGCAAAATCCAACTCATCAGGAACTTGCTCTCGTGTCACATAACGAAAATTTGTACGTTCAAGGTTAACAACACGATCATCGGTTCGCAATTTCCAGGCAAGCTGACCATAACCAACATCAATAGAATAAACCTTTTTTGCACCGTTTTGAAGCATGCAATCAGTAAAACCGCCGGTTGACGCGCCAATATCAGCGCAAATACATCCGTCTAATGCGATTTCAAAACTTTTCATCGCCTTTTCAAGCTTTAAACCGCCACGGCTTACATATTTCAGTGTTTCTCCCCTGACCTCAATCATATCGTCAGGTTTAATATTTTCGCCCGCCTTATCAGACTTCTGGTTATTAACATAAACTATGCCCGACATTATTATAGCCTTTGCTTTTTCTCGGCTTTCGGCAAAGCCTCGGCTAACCAGCGCGCAATCCAATCTTTGTTTTTCCATTATTTACCTACTATTTCTATTATTGACTCACAGTCAAGTTTATATTTTTTAAGCGCTGACGGAATTGTAGATGCCCCTACAAATTCATCATCTATAGCGTAAATATTATATTTTCCGCTATAGCCCTTTTGCAGTAGCCTGCTACCGATATGCTCGGCAATACCACCCGAAAGAATCCCCTCTTCAAAAAAGTAGATTTCTTTATACTTTAACAGTAAAACAACTATTTGCTCTTCGATTGGATATACCTTATTAAGCTTTATAACATCAGTATTACCGAGTGAGTTTTGAGCATCAATTGCATTAGCAAAAATTCTTCCGTAGGTCAGTATAACTTTTTCGCTATTATTATCAATAACGGTATAATCCCCACTGATATCGCCATCAAAATTATTGTTTTCGCAGCCCCTTGGATAGCGTATAACGCTTAACTCCTTTTTATCAGCAGTATCTGTAATCAAACTTGTAAGTTCGCGATAATAACATGGTGAATAAATATTTACATTCGGTATAGTAGATAGATATGCCACATCAAATATACCCTGATGACTCTCGCCGTCGTCGCCAACAATACCCGCGCGGTCAACAAGTAATTTTACAGGTACGTTTGCAATTGCGGCATCGTGTAATACCTGATCGTATCCACGTTGCAAAAATGTAGAATATACTGCAAAATAAGGCACCATACCGCCGGAAGCCAATCCCGCCGCAAAGGTAACAGCATGCTGCTCGGCAATGCCGACATCAAAAAATCTTGATTTATATTTTGATGCAAAATTTTGAAGTCCCGTGCCCTCGGTCATAGCGGCGGTAATTGCACAAACCTTTTTATTTTTTTCGGCAAGCGTGCATAAGGTCTCGCCAGCAATATCTGAATAGGTTTTATTTTTTGAAACATCCTTACCCTTATCTATATCAAAGGAAGATACACCGTGATAATCCTTAGGCTGATTTTCAGCGTAAGAATATCCTTTGCCCTTGATTGTTACAACATGAACAAGCGTTGGTCGGTTATAACTTTTGGCAATGGCAAACAGTCTTTCCATTGCCTCAATATCGTGACCGTCAACCGGACCTAAATAGTTGAAGCCCAAACTCGTAAATATATTATTTTTATATACAATGCTTTTCAGGCTTTCCTTAACCCAGAAAACAAAGTTATGAAGCGGTTTGCCAATAAGCGGTATTTTTAAAAGTAAAGTGCTTACGGCAAATTTCATTTTATGATAGCCCTTACGATTGCGCATCCTTGTAAAAGCGCGCGGCATAGCGCCGACATTGCGCGAAATAGACATTTTGTTATCGTTTAAAACAACAATAAAATTTCCCTTTTTAGCGCCTGCATTATTGAGTGCCTCATAAGCCATACCACCTGTCATAGCGCCGTCACCGATAACGGCAATGGCGGTGCCGCCGTCAAGCATTGTTTTTGCCTTGTATATGCCATATGCCGCTGATATTGAGTTGCTGCTATGACCCGTTACAAACGGATCGTGCTCGCTCTCATCAGGACGCATAAAGCCTGAAATTCCTCCCTCTTGACGCAGGGTGTCAAAATGTTTAAGTCTGCCGGTAATCAATTTGTGCGCGTATGACTGATGACCCACATCAAAAATTATTGCATCGCGCGGTGAAGAAAAAACACGATGAAGCGCTACGGTAAGCTCAACAGCGCCAAGACTTGAAGCCAGATGACCTCCGTTTTTAGAAACAACATCAATTATCTCACTGCGTATTTCATCACACAGAAGACTAATTTCACTTTTGTTTAATTTTTTTACATCATCGGGAGAATTTATATTATTTAAAATTTTGTATTCCAAACCGAAACATCCTTTAATAGTTGCGTTCGAGCAAATATGCCGCCAATTCTTTAAGATTTTCTTTATCGCCGTCAAAGTGTTCAAGGCACTCGTAGGCTTCGTCGGTATATTTCTTGGCAAGTTCTCGGCAATATTCGACACCAAGTCTTACAACAATGGTATCTTTATTGTTTTTTTCATCACTGCCCACAGGCTTTCCAAGTGTTTTTGAGTCACCCTGACAATCGAGGATATCGTCTATTATCTGAAAAGCAATACCTAACTTTTCACCAAAATTCTCGGCAATTCCAACAAGCTTATCATCTGCACCTGCAAGAATACATCCGATAGCGCACGCCGTTTTCAGCAACGCGCCTGTTTTTAAACGATACATATCAAAAAGCACATTATCGTCGGCATCTTCATTAAGCGACATATCGATCATCTGACCGCCTATCATACCTGCAACGCCTGCCGATGACGACAAATGTGCCAATGCTTTTACCACACGGTCTGCAGGTATACTATTTGTTTTTGATGCTATCGAAAAAGCCTCCGTAAGCAATGCATCGCCGCAAAGCAAAGCAGTACTTTCGCCAAATGCTTTATGGCAAGACGGCTTTCCGCGTCGAATATCATCGTTATCCATACAAGGCAAATCATCGTGAACCAGTGAATAAGAATGTATCATTTCAAGAGCGCAAGCAAAGTTGTACGCGCAATCGTCATTTCCGCCGCATAGTTTATAAAATTCCAGTAACAACACCGGCCGTATACGCTTGCCGCCGTTCAAAACCGAATAACTGCAGGCGCGCAATACCTCGTCATAAAGCTGTCCGCTTTCAGAAAGTATAATATCAAGACGAGAATCAATTTTTGCCTGATAATCCTTTAGCAATACATCAACCATCGTTACTGTTCTCCTCTTCTGCTTCGGTAAGCGAAATAATCTTTTGCTTTGCCGATTCAAGATATTCCGAGCAATCTTTTGAAAGTTTAACACCTTTTTCAAAAAGGGCAATTGACTCGTCAAGAGATATTTGCTCATTTTCAAGACAGCTCGCTATTACCTCTAATTCCTTTATTGATTTTTCAAAATCGAAATCCTTTGAAAGCATAAAAATTTTCCTTTTGCTTTTATTTTTCGTTAATTGATGTAACTGAGCAATCAATATTGCCGTCACATAAATTCACAGAAATGTTATCGCCATTATCTAAATCATTAACGCTGTAAACACATCTGTCATTTTTTGTAACTACCGAAAATCCTCTTGCCATAACCTTTAAAGGACTAAGCGCGTCAATGCGCGCGGCAAGTTGCGCTGCAGCGTTTTGACTGCTTTGTAATTTGTGTTTTGCACAACCGACGATTTTATCGGTGATTTTGTCAAGTTCTAACTGTCTGCTACAAAAAACGCGTTCAAAGTTTGCAGGACTTACTTTTGTCTGCAGTGCATTTAGTTTTGTGCTGAAAAAATTACATTTAAACAAAACGCTGCTTTTCAGCAAGTTTGACAAACTGTCTACCCTGTTTTTTAACTCACACGTATCGGGTACGGCAAGTTCTGCCGCATGCGACGGTGTCGATGCACGCACATCGGCAACAAAATCACATATAGTAAAATCAGTTTCGTGCCCTACAGCAGATATTATCGGAAACGGTGATTCGTAAATCTTGCGAGCGAGCGCCTCATTATTAAAACAGTGCAGATCCTCTGCGCTTCCGCCACCTCGACCTATAATAATTGCATCTATGCCCTCTAGTGCATAAACACGGTCAAGCGTGCTGATCATATCACGCGCTGCCATATCACCCTGAACCAAAACCGGACACATAACAATATCACAAGACGGATAACGGCTGCTTGTAATATTTAAAATATCTTTAATCGCAGCTCCTGTATCGGATGTGATAACAGCAATCCGTTTGGGATATTTTTTAAGCGTTCTTTTGCTTTTGGGATTAAAAAGACCCTCTGCCTCAAGTTTTTCCTTTACCTGCTTAAAGGCGAGCGCCAAATCACCCTCACCCACAGGATGCATCTCTTCGACATAAAACTGATACTGACCGTCTTTTTCATAAAGAGATACTCTGCCCTTAAGTATTACTGCAAGACCGTCTGTTACATCAAACCTAACACGAGATGCGGCACTTCTGAACATAACGCACCGCACCGATGCATTATGATCTTTTAAGGTGAAATACCAATGTCCGCTTGAGAAATGATTTTTAAAATTAGAAATCTCACCGCTCACATTAACAAATGTAAGTCGCGGATCATTTTCTATCAGCGATTTAACATAGGTGTTAAGTTGACTGACTGTTATAGTATTAAGCATTTTGCTTTGCTACGGTTGAGAGAATGCCGTTTATGAAAGAAGCATCCTCTTTTGTTGCGTATTTTTTTGCAAGCTCAACCGCTTCGTTTATTGAAACAGAAACAGGAATTTCATTATAAAATTCTATTTCATATATGGCAAGTCGCAGTATCGCAAGCGCTGTTTTGGTAATACGTTTTATCGTCCAGCCTACAGCGTTTTGTGAAATGACCTCGTCAATTTTTTCAATATTTGCGAATACGCCAAAAAATACATTTTTAATATATTCGTCGGCATTAATGTCGCGAACTTCCTCAGCTAAAGAAAGTACATCCTCTAAAGCATCGTCATTAAATTCTTTTTCGAAAATCAAAATAAATGCCTCTTCGCGAGCCTGTTTTCGTGTCATACAGCACCAACTTTCATATTTTGCATAGTTATACGGATATATTATACTACTTACTATGATTTATTTCAAGGTGAAAAGGTAAAAAATATTCATTTTTTATGAATATATGCATAAATATATTTTTTTATTGACAATCAAATGCGTTTGTGATATACTTTCACTCAAATGATAGAGGCGCATTTTGTCAAAAGTACCGCGCATTACACGGTTGCCGAAACCGCGCGGAAAAGGGGCAGATGCCGAAGCGGGTGTTGTGGCAGACATTTGGCTGGCAACTCAGATAATATCTGTTTTGCTGTCGCAGTTATGCGGAGTGCTATTCATTCTGATTAGGTATATTCTTGTATTTGATTTGTCGGAAGGTAGCAGCACACATTTTGCCGCTATCTCTTTTTATTGTCTGGGAGGAAATATATATGAAAAACACAGTATTTTTAGGAGCTGCTACGGCTATTGTAACCCCTCTTAACGAAAACGGTATAGATTATGACGCGTTTGGCAAACTAATAGAGTGGCAAATAGCCGAAGGTATTGACGCTATTGTAGCAGCAGGTACTACAGGCGAGGGTTCTACCCTTACCGACGAAGAACACAAGGCTGTTATAAAATTTTGCGTAGATACGGTTGCCGGACGTGTACCTGTTATCGCGGGCACAGGCTCAAACGATATTGCCTATGCCATAAGCCTTACAAAATACGCTTGTGATGTTGGCGCTGATGCGATGCTGCTCGTAACCCCTTACTATAACAAAGCAACACAAAACGGTCTTATTAAGTCATTTACCGCTATTGCCGATGCAAGTACAAAGCCTTGTATTTTATATAACGTTCCAAGTAGAACGGGTTGTAATCTTAAACCTGAAACCTGTGCTCTTCTCGCAAAGCACCCTAACATTGTAGCAATAAAGGAAGCAAGCGGAGATATATCACAAGTGGCAGCAATATCTCGCCTTTGCGGTGATGAGCTTGATATTTACTCAGGTAACGACGACCAAATTGTACCCGTAATGTCTTTGGGTGGTAAGGGTGTAATTTCGGTGCTTTCAAACCTTTTGCCGCGCGAAACATCTGAGATGTGCCACGCTTATCTTACAGGTGACATTGAAACCGCACGCGATATGCAGCTCAAATACTTACCTCTTATTGATTCACTGTTTTGCGAGGTTAATCCCATACCAGTAAAGGCAGCTATGGCGGCTATGGGTTATTGCGATAACTATCTCCGCCTTCCTCTTACTCCTATGGAAGACGCAAACGAACAAAGATTGCTTAAAGATATGCGCGAAGCAGGTATTAAACTTTAATTAAGAAGGTTCTTTTATGAAAATTGCAATTTACGGTTACGGTAATTTAGGAAAAGGCGTTGAGTGCGCTGTAAATGCAGCACCCGATGCAGAGTTGTTTGGTGTTTTTACTCGTCGTTTACCCGAAACGGTAAAAACAGTTAGCGATGCCAGGGTATATCACGTAGATGACATTTTAAAATATAAAGATGATATTGATGTTGTAATTATCTGCGGCGGTAGTGCAACCGACCTACCTGAAATGACTCCGTCACTTGCTAAATATTTTAACGTTGTTGATAGCTTTGATACCCATGCCAAAATACCCGAGCATTTTTCAAGCGTTGATTCCGCTGCAAAATCAACCAATCATACCGCTTTAATCTCAGGTGGTTGGGATCCCGGTATGTTTTCAATCAACCGCCTTTACGCTTCGGCAATACTCCCCGATGGAAAAGATTATACCTTCTGGGGTAAAGGTGTCAGCCAGGGTCACTCAGACGCAATCCGCCGTATAGACGGCGTAAAGGATGCCCGTCAGTACACCGTGCCGATTGATACAGCATTAAATGCCGTAAGAAGTGGCGTAAACCCTCAGCTTACCACACGACAAAAGCACCTTCGCGAATGCTTTGTAGTAGCTGAAGACGGCACCGATACACAAAAAATTGAAAACGAGATTAAAACAATGCCAAACTACTTTGCCGATTATGACACAATTGTTCATTTTATCAGTGAAGAAGTGCTCAAGCGCGACCACGCAACCCTTCCCCACGGTGGCTTTGTTATAAGAACGGGTAAAACAGGTATAAACCACGAAAATAATCACATTATTGAATATAGTCTTAAGCTTGATTCCAATCCCGAATTTACTGCAAGCGTGCTTGTAGCGTACGCAAGAGCGATTAACAAGTTATACAACCGCGGTGATTATGGTTGCAAAACTGTATTTGATATCGCGCCAGCCGACTTATCCCCTCTGTCCGCCGAGGAAATCAGAAAAACTATGTTATAAAAAACACAAGACCTTCGATTTGAGCGAAGGTCTTAATTTTTCACTCTTGTTTTAAATAACCTTTTGTTGTATAATTAAAATATCAAAGAACAAAGGAACGGATAAAATGTCTAAGTTATATTTCAAATTTGGCGCGATGGGTTCCTCAAAAACCGCTAACGCGCTGATGACCCGCTTTAACTATCTTGAAAAAAATCACAGCGTGTGGCTGGTTAAACCCAAAACCGACAACCGTGATGATTACGTGGATGAAAACGGCAACGTTGTAACAACCGTAAAATCAAGAATCGGTTTATCTGCCCCCGCAAGCGTGATAAACGATGATGACGATATCACAAAGCTTATCTGCAATGCGCAGGCAGATATTGTGCAAGACGGTGAAGTGGTTAAGACCTCAAAAATAGATGTTGTTATTTGCGACGAATGTCAGTTCCTTTCCGAAAAACAAATCGACCAGTTAAAATATATTGCAGAGAATATGGATATTACTGTTTTGTGTTTTGGTCTGCGTTCCGATTTCCGTACAAAGCTGTTCCCTGGCAGCAAAAGGCTTTTTGAAATTGCCGACAGCATTACCGAGGTTAAATCAATCTGTGAATGCGGTAAAAAAGCCATTGTAAACGCGCGTTTTGACTCTAACGGCAATCTTGTAACCGAGGGCGCTCAGGTAGATATCGGCGGCAACGAAAAATACAAAAGTATGTGCTGGTCTTGTTGGCAGAAATTACAAAACAAATAATTTTTCACAGGAGTTCATCTGAACTCCTGATTTTATATTTTCAACCAATTGACAAATAATAGTAAAAATGATAATATATTAAAGATTATAAATTGGTGTTTTTTACGGTTAAATTAAGGAGAATTAAAATGAACTTTTTTGATGAACTTAAAAATTATGACAATGAGGTTTTTGCCGCTTGTGACGCTGAACTTTCACGCCAGCAAGGCAATATAGAACTTATTGCATCAGAAAATATTGTTTCAAAGGCGGTATTACTCGCCGCAGGCGGTGTCCTTACAAACAAGTATGCTGAGGGCTACCCCACCAAACGATATTACGGCGGTTGCCAGTGTGTTGACGTGGTAGAGGATATCGCGCGCGAACGCGCTAAAAAGCTCTTTGGTGCCGAGCATGCCAACGTTCAGCCACACAGCGGCGCCAATGCAAACCTTGCTGTTTTTTTTGCTCTTCTTGAACCCGGCGATACCGTAATGGGTATGAATTTGCAACAGGGCGGTCATCTTTCACACGGCTCACCGGTTAATATATCAGGCAAATATTTTAATATTGTTCCCTACGGTGTTGATGATACAACCGAAACTATAGATTACGAAAATGTACGCAAAATCGCGCTTGAATGTAAACCAAAAATGATACTTGCAGGCGCTAGCGCTTATTCAAGAACAATTGACTTTAAAAAATTTCGTGAAATTGCAGATGAAGTAGGCGCATATTTAATGGTTGACATGGCACACATCGCAGGTCTTGTAGCCGCTGGTCTTCATCCATCTCCCATTCCCTACGCCGATGTTGTTACTACAACCACACATAAAACCCTACGCGGCCCACGCGGCGGTATGATTTTGTGCCGTGAAGGACTTGCAAAGCAAATCGACAAGGCAGTATTCCCAGGCACACAGGGCGGTCCACTTATGCACATTATTGCCGCCAAAGCGGTAGCGCTTGGCGAAGCTCTTACCGATGAGTTCAAGGTATATCAACTACAAATTGTTAAAAATGCTGCTGTTTTGGCTGAGGCTCTCCGTAAAAACGGTATTGAACTTGTATCAGACGGCACCGATAATCACCTAATGCTCCTAAAGCTTACCAATTTTGGCATTACCGGTAAAGAGCTGGAACATCGACTTGACGAAGTTCATATTACTGCCAATAAAAACACCATTCCAAACGACCCGAACAGCCCATTCGTTACAAGTGGCTTGCGTATCGGTACTCCCGCAGTTACTGCTCGTGGCTTTAAGGAAAAAGAGATGCTTCTAATTGCTAATTGGATCAAAGATATTATTACCGATTTTGATGCCAATAAGGAACGTATCACAGCAGAAGTACAAGCCCTTTGCGCACAGTTCCCAATATACAATGACTAAATTCCAACTGGAGTGATTTTATGATTTGGCATAGTTCAGAGATAAACGAAGTACTTGAACAACTTTCGGTTACAAAGGAAAACGGCCTTGCAAACGGCGACGCTCTTGAGCGACTTGAGATTTACGGAAAGAATACAACCCGTATTACCGATAAAAAGAACCTGTTTACTCGTTTTTTATCACAATTAAAAAACAAAACAGTATATTTTTTGATAGTCGTGGCATTACTGTCTCTTGTTGTTAACTTAGTTTATACACCTCAGAATTTTTATTTTCCTCTGCTTGTTATAGCGATAGTTGTTCTTAATGCATTTATCAGCGCATTTCATCTACATAAGTGCGATGAAGCGCTTGACACTATGGAAAATGCGACTAATCAACTTGTTACAGTGGTACGTGACGGTAACGAAAGGCAAATATTGTCGGAATTATTAGTGCCTGGTGATATTATTATTTTAAATGATGGCGATTACATCACTGCTGATGCACGAATCATTGAGTCAGAGGGTCTTCGATGCAACGAGGCAATACTTTCGGGCGAAATTATACCGGTAGAAAAAATCGCTGATATAACCATCGATGATATAACGGCAGCAATCGACCGCAAAAATATGGTGTTTTCGGGTTGTAGCGTTGTTCACGGAAAGGCACGCGCAGTCGTTGTAGAAACGGGGCTTTCTACTGAAATCGGTAAACAAACAGACCTTAGCCGACAAACTAATTCCGAATCACTTCCCATAACCGAGGCATTAAATAATAGTGGTAAAACCATAAATGTCATTATACTTGTATCATGTGTTTTTGCATTTTTAATAGGTTTAATACAAAATTTTGATTCTAACAATTTTGCATTAACTACTGTCAATACGCTTATGAATGCGGTTGCGCTCGGTATTTCCGCAATGCCCGAAAGTCTGCCCGCAATTTCCACTATTGTTATCGCGCTTGGTATTAAACGTATGATTGATGATAAAATTATCATTAAAAATACAAAAGCACTTGAAATGCTTGGTAAAACCGAAGTCATATGTGTTGATAAAACAGGTATCCTTACCAAAAACAATATGGAACTTAGTTGCATTTATGACGGCGAACAATTAACTGAACTAAATGTTGACCAACTTAGTGAAAAAGCATCAGGTGTACTACAACTGGCGACTGCATGCTCAATGTTGCAAAATGACTCAACCGAGACTGCTATTGATGTTGCCTGTCAAAAATATCTTTCACTCTCACGAGAAGATGTTGGTAATCTTTTCCCCAGGCTATCGTCAATTCCGTTTGACAGTGTGCGCAAAGCAATGACAAGCATAAATATGATCGGCGGAAGACCTGTAGCAATTATTAAGGGCGCACCCGAAATAGTAATACCGAAATGCACGCATGGCGACAAAAACAAGGTTTTAGAACTTTGCGACACCCTGGCAGAAAAATCCTATCGCGTGCTGTGTATAGCTATAAAACCGCTTGAAGAAATCCCATCAAGTCCTGACCCTGATGAAATTGAAAAAGCACTTACATTCGTAGGCATCTTGTGTCTTAACGATCCGCCGCAGTCGGACACGGTAGAAGCTATTAATACCTGTAATATTGCAGGCATTACAACCATTATGATTACAGGCGACAATCTATTAACCGCTAAATCAATAGCACGCAGAATCGGCATCCTAACCGATGATTCCCAAACCATTAGCGGAACAGAGCTTTCCAAAATGTCTGACGAACAGCTTTTGCAGGAGATAAACAAGTATACTGTGTATGCGCGAATAACTCCCGAGGATAAGCTTCGTATCATAACCGCTTGGCAACGTTATGGAAAGGTTGTTGCCGTAACCGGAAACAGAACTGAAGACGCTGATGCGCTAAACATAGCAGATATAGGATGTTCTATTGGCGCATATGGTACAGATATCGCAAAAGGCAACGCCGATGTTATTGTAGAAAATAAAAAGTTTATGTCTATGGTAAATGCTATCCGTGAAAGTCGCGGCCTTTTTGAAAATGTTAAAAAATCTATATCATATCTTCTTAGTTGCAATTTTGGAGAAATTTTAGCTTTTCTATGCGGAATGCTTATGTTCGGTATGCCTCCCCTTGCCGCTGTACAGTTACTATGGATAAATCTTCTTACTGATTGCTCTTCTGTTATATCTCTAACTGTTGAAAAATCCGAGCTTGATGTTATGCGACAAAAGCCTATCACATTATCCGGTCATTTATTCAGTAAAGGTGCCACTATAAACATTGCCTGTGATGCTGTAGCAATTGCAATTTTAACCCTTACAGCGTTTGCAATTGGCGGAACAAATTTTGGCATGACAATGGCATTTGCCACACTTTCAATGGTTCAGATTTTTCATTCTTTTAATCTTAAAACACATAATTCTATTATTAAAGCTGATTTTAAATCAAACCCATTTATGAACTACACTTCCGTACTTGTGCTGTTTATTTGTATTTTCTTAACCGTTACACCAGCAGGATATCTATTTGGTCTTACAGCATTGCCAGCCGGTAAATTTTTTATAAGTCTTTTACTTTCACTATCAATAATTCCTATATGTGAAATTAAAAAATTTACTAGCCGACAAATTGCAAAAAAATTTTTCTCAACACAATAATGACTCTTTTAAGAAAAATCTGTTCATAATGCATAAAATAATAAAATGGGCTACCTACATATAAAGTAGATAGCCCATTTTATTATTTCGCGTAAAAACAAATCAAATTTATCTTTCGTTTACTAGGAAAAACAAAGCAAGCGTTCCGGGACCCGAATGAGAACCTATCACTGGACCTACATTAGTAATTAGCTGTACAGAAGCACCGCAACTCTCTTTTAACATATCAGCAAGAGCATTTGCATCATCAATACAGTCGCCATGAGATATAAAGACAATACCGTCTTTTTTGTCGATCGCTGTTTCAACATAAATATCAGCAATCGCTTTCAATGCTGCCTTTCTACCACGAACCTTTGATATGCTTACAAGCTTTCCATTTTCATCTACCTTCATAATGGGCTTAATGTTAAGCATACCGCCTAAGAGTGCTGTAGTGGCGCTTATTCTGCCGCCCGCTTTTAAATATTTTAGATCGTCAACAGTAAACCAATGAGTAACGTGCATTTTGCTGTTTTCGGCGAACTTGGTCAAGTCATCAATATTGACACCTTCGTTCTTCTTATCAACCAACATTTTTACAAGCATGCCATAGCCCGCAGATGCGCAAAGCGAGTCAACCACAACAATTTTGCTATTTTCGTACTGTGACATAACCTCATCAGCTGCCTCGCGTGCAAAATTGCAAGTAGCAGAAAGGCCCGAAGTAAAACCCAAATACAAAATATCATAGCCTTTCTTAACTATTTCCGCAAAAGCATCACAAAATTTGCCCATATTAGCCGCTGATGTCTTCGGCTGCGCACCGTTTCTCATACGATTATAAAATTCGCTTGCAGGTATCTCGTGGTCGGAATATTCCTTAGGGTCATCATTGAATACCAGGCTAAGCTCACAATATTTTACTCCCCATTCGTTTAATAAACTGCACGAAATATCGCATGCCGAATCAACAAAAATCACATAGTCACGCATAAAACACTTGCTCCTTTAATCAATACTTGCCGTGAAAATCACAACGCTTTTATTTTATTAAACAATTACACAAAAGGCTATCTACCAAACAAATTTACAACTCTACCAAAATTATTATTCGCTCTACTGATAGTAGAAATCACGTAATTATACGGCTTTCACAAACAAAACAAGGCGAGACTGAACCTCGCCTTGCTTTGTTTATTTATAAAAAATTTTCGCTTCTCGCTTTATCCTATCCATACAGGTATGAACCTTCAAACAAATATCGCTGTTATTTTTATATTCATCAATCATCTCACCGTTTACAAAATTGCAAAATGCAGTAGCTTCATATCCCATGAGAGTTTCTTTCGAAGCTTGAGCAAACAGTGGTGTTTTTTCTCCATTCTTCACAAGATATGCATCCTGATAATATACAGCCGTTTCCATTATGATTGAACCACTATCACCCACAATTTCCGTTGGCGCTATACTTTGTCCTGTTTTGCTATAAGTCAGACACGCGGAAAATCTATCATACTCAAAAATCGCTATGCCGCTACCATCAGCGTCATTCTTCAAAAAGTTAGCCGATGCTTTTATGCAGTGTGGCATTCCAAACAAATCGACTGCCGCATAAACACAATATACACCTAAATCCATAAGTGTGCCTGCATGTAACGACATATCAAAAATATTCACCTGCTCTCCTCTCATAAATCGATCGTATCTGGATGAACGTTGACAATAATCAATCTTTGCCATAGTTATATTTCCAATTTCGTTAAGCGCCAATTTAATTTGCTTGCGACTGGGATTATAAATAGGAATTATCGCTTCAAGATAAATAAGTCCTTTTTGGTCAGCAATAGTTTTCAGACGACTGTATTCTGATGCTGATGTAGCAATTGGCTTTTCACAAATGATGTGCTTGCCCGCTCTTAATAAAATTTCACTTTGTTCAACGTGAAAAGCATTAGGTGATGCCACATAAACGGCATCAATCGTATTGTCACCAGCCAAATCTTCTAAACAGGTATAAATTTTTTCACAACCAAATTTTTGTGCAAAAGCATGTCCTGTATCGTAATTTCTCGAATAAACAGCTTCTAACGTCAATTTACCGGTAGCTTTTGCGCCCATGACGAACTGTTCGGCAATAAAACTCGTGCCTATCGTTGCGTATTTTATCATTACCTCACCCACACGATATTTGTTATAATGATATTTTATAATATATTACTTCAAATTTCAAGTAAGGATATTCTTCTTATAAAAATCCGTCTTTAAACATATTAACTTGCCTTCAAATTAAGCCTGATTTTATCACTTATCATAGCAATGAATTCGGAATTTGTAGGCTTACCACGACTATTTTGTATTGTATAGCCAAAATACGCATTCAACGTGTCTATATCCCCTCTATCCCAAGCCACTTCAATAGCATGACGTATCGCCCTCTCCACACGAGAAGATGTACTGCTGTTTTTCTTAGCAATCGTAGGGTATAAAATCTTTGTTACCGAACTTATCATAGAATGATCCTTTACCGATAGCATTATAGCATCTCTCAAATAATGATATCCCTTAATATGTGCCGGAATACCGATTTGATGTATTATGTCCGTTATAAGTATTTCAAGCTCAATATCTGTGGTAACATTACTTTTATTTGTTACCAAAGGTGATTTATCGTTTTTCCACCCTGCAATTCTTATTATTCGTTGCGCCATCACGTTGATATCGATTGGTCTTAAAAAGTAATATGCTGCTCCCGCCTCAAGTGTTTCCTTCTCAAGCATTTGATTGTCAAAGGACGACATTGCTATAACCAACGGTCTTTCTTTAACCTTCTTTTCCTTAATGTTATTCATCACACCCAATATATCAAGATTAGGCATAAAAACATCAGCAATCACAACATCCACATTTTGATTTTCAATTTCGTATGTAAGTTTTTTACCATCCTTTTCGCACAAAACAACCTCCATACCATAGCTTTTTAAAACCTTAGCGCAATTTTGACCAAATTCTTCACTATTATCAGCGATTATTACTTTTAACTCTTTTTTCATTTCAAAATATCTCCTTTATTAAGATTGTGTCAAAATACTACCATATTTTTCCTGCTATAACAAGATTTTTCTCTTATTTGCCGCCAACTTTCGCTCGCAAATACCCCGACACTTCATTTTCATTCAACATTAAAATTTTTTATAGAAATTTTTAAGTCAATGTTCGCCAAAAAAATACTTGCCAAGTCGACAAAATATGTTATAATTAAAAAAATGAAATTTGAGGTGTTTTTATGAAAAAATTTCTAAATGAGTTTAAAACCTTTGCTCTTCGCGGCAATGTGATGGATCTGGCAGTCGGTATGATTATAGGTAGCGCATTTACCGCCATTGTTACCGCTCTTAAGGATAACTTCATCCAGCCCATACTTGACTTTGTTACACGCACACATTCGGCAGATTATTACACCAAAGAGGTATTACTAGGTTATATCTCAGCATTTATTTCGGCAATTATTAACTTTATTATTATCGCGTTTGTACTTTTCTTACTAATCAAAGGTATGAACACACTTATGTCCATCGGTAAAAAGAAAGAGGAGCCCAAGGATGAGGCACCAACAACCAAGATATGTCCCTTCTGCAAAAGTGAAATTTCAATAGAAGCTACACGCTGTGCACATTGTACATCAGAGCTTAACGACTAACTCTACACAAACATAAAGAGAGACTGTATTTCAAATATGATGAGGTGCCGTAACGAAGTTTGGTTATGACACCTCATCATACGAATTATAGTCTCTTTTTTTAATTTAATAAATATATTGTAAAATTCAAATACCCCGCAAATGTAAGCCACAAGATATACGGTATTTGCAAGAGTCCTGCAAACTTTGATATTTTATAAAACAAAACAATCATTCCAAGTGTAAATATCCACAAAAGCAGAAGTATTATAAATGCAGATAAAAACCGCTGCATATTAAAAAATATCGGCGACCAGATAAAGTTCAAAAACAGTTGTACTCCAAAAAACACAAGTGCCAACCTTTTCTCTTTTTCATCAGCACCACTGCTCCAAACAAGATAAAATGACACACCCATAAGAAAATACAAAAACGACCATACCGCAGGAAAAAGCAAACTTGGCGGAGAAAATGACGGTCTTGATATTTGAGAATATAAATCCATATTTCCCCTTGTAATTAGTGCCGACAATCCACCTGTTGCTAACGGAATTGCAATACTTATCAAAAATCTTTTCAAATTAAACTTTAACACCATAACAAACACCCCATAACATTTTATGTTGCTATGAGGTGTTTTATTATCAAATTTCCTTCACTTCCGGCAGGCCAGCTACGCTTGTAAGCAGTGATACCGCGCCTGCA
>CAZVWG010000018.1:0-21625 GCA_964630675.1 uncultured Ruminococcus sp. | reverse complement strand
AGCTGTCGAGTGAAACGAGACTGAGGGAGAGAGACAATTTTGTCAAACTGTACCTTAGTTTTTCAATCCCCTCGCCACGCATACGCGCAGCCCTCTCCCCTTTAGGCAAGGGGCGCTTTTCTTCGTTTTTCTTTTTTCTTTTCTCTCTCCCTCCACCACCTACGGTGGTCCCCCTCCCTCGTCAGAGGGAGGTTGGGGAGTTTCTTGATACAACAAAAAAGCCATTGTAACTTTTTTAAAAAAAGTTGCAATGGCTTTAAAAATTAACTATTTTTAATGATTTGAGGCTTACCGCCTTCGACGGCATCAGCTGTAATGACAACCTCGTCAACATCGTTGTTTGAAGGCATTTCAAACATAAGATCCTGCAAGGTACCCTCGATTACCGAACGCAGACCGCGAGCGCCTGTTTTGTTTTTGATAGTAAGTTCGGCTATCTTTTCGAGCGCATCACGCTCAAAGCGAAGCTTAATATTATCAAGTGCAAAAAGCGCCTGATATTGCTTTACTATAGAATTTTTCGGCTCGGTCATAATGCGTATAAGCGTATCCTTATCCATAGCGTCAAGACTTGTTATAACAGGCAATCTGCCAACAAGCTCGGGTATGAGACCAAACTTAACGAGGTCCTGATGTGTGGCAAGCTTTGAAAGCTGTTGCGCCTCTAAGCTTTTGGGAGATTTTACATCTGCACCAAAGCCCAGACTGCTGCCGCCCATACGACGTTCGATAACCTTATCAATACCGTCAAACGCGCCCGCGCATATAAACAGGATGTTTGTGGTATCGATTTGTATAAATTCTTGCTGTGGGTGTTTTCTGCCGCCTTGTGGCGGAACGTTAGAAACAGTACCCTCAAGAATTTTTAAGAGGGCTTGCTGAACACCCTCGCCGCTTACATCACGGGTAATTGACGCGTTTTCGCTCTTGCGGGAAATTTTGTCAATTTCATCTACATATATAATGCCGTGCTCAGCCTTTTCGATATCGTAATCGGCAGCCTGAATAAGACGCAAAAGAATGTTTTCTACATCCTCGCCCACATAACCCGCTTCGGTCAAAGTGGTGGCATCGGTAATTGCAATCGGCACGTCAAGAATTTTTGCAAGAGTTTGCGCGAGCAAGGTTTTGCCCACGCCCGTAGGACCTAACATAAGCACATTGCTTTTTGCAAGCTCAACATCAAGCTCCTCGTTTTTGTAAACGCGTTTATAGTGGTTATAAACCGCGACAGCCAAGGTCTTTTTTGCCTCGTCCTGACCGATTACATACTCATCAAGTAAAGCCTTAATTTCGGCGGGCTTTGGCAAAACCTTTTCGGTTGATTTTTTGCTTTTCTTTTTCTCCTTGTAGGCATTTTCATCATCAAAGAGAAGCGAACTGCAAAAATTGATGCAGCTGTCACAGATATATACGCCGGGTCCTTCTACAAGACGCATAACCTCATCCTGAGTTTTGCCGCAGAAGGAACAACGTATTTCTAAATCCATATCTTTGGACATCGGGTATACCTCTTATCTTTTTGTAATAACCTTATCAATCAAACCGTAGTCAGCCGCTTCTGCCGCTGTCATAAAGTTATCACGTTCGGTATCCTGCTCGATAATTTCGATGGGTTTACCCGTGTTTTCCGATAAGATTTTATTGAGGTTACTGCGTGTGCGCTTGATGTGGTTGGCATGAATAATAATATCACTTGCCTGACCCTGCGCGCCGCCCAAGGGCTGATGAATCATAATTTCGCTGTTGGGTAATGCATAGCGTTTACCCTTGGCGCCTGATGATAACAAAAATGCGCCCATAGATGCCGCCATACCCATACAGATGGTGCTGACATCGCACTTGATGTATTGCATTGTATCATAAATAGCCAAACCCGCCGAAACAGAGCCACCAGGGCTATTGATATAAAAACTGATATCTTTGTCGGGGTCTTGACCTTCAAGATACAAAAGCTGTGCAATAATAACACTGGCGGAAGCATCATCAACCTGACCGTTAAGCATTATGATTCTATCATTAAGCAAACGGGAAAAAATGTCATAAGAACGCTCGCCACGGCTTGTTTGCTCAAGCACATAAGGAATTAAAGTCATATCCATAGCAAAATACCTCCAATGCTAATTAGTATGTTCAAAATTAATAATTTATAAACAGATTATTCTTCGGTCTTCTTAACAGCGGCTTTTTTAGCCTCTTTCTTTTCATCGACAGCATCTGTGATTACAGCGTTAGCCTTTACAAAGTCAATAGCCTTGCCAACGGCAACGTCTTTTTCAACCTCGCTCGCAGGAATAACAGCCTTAACCTGATCTACCTCAACACCGTAACCTTCGGCAATCTTAGCGTATTCAGCATCAATTGCTTCTTCGTCTGCCTTGATACCCTCAAGCTCAACAATCTTTTCCAACGCTAGACGGTACTTAACCTGCATCTCTGCTTGAGGACGGAAGGTCTCGCGGAACTGCTCGATGGTGCTACCTGTGTACTGCAGATATAAATCAAGGCTCATACCCTGTGACTGCAAACGGTAACCAAACTCTTCAACAGACTGGTTAAGACGGTTTGTGAACATAGCCTCGGGAATTTCACCCTTAATGCCGTCAACAATCTGCTGAACCAAAATATTTTCAACAGCTTCCTCAGCAGCCTTTGTCTTGCGCTCGGTAGCCTTTTTCTTTATATCTGCCTTAAGCTCTTTGAGTGTGTCAAACTCACTTACGTCCTTTGCAAATTCATCATCTGCAGTGGGAAGCTCGCGAAGCTTGATTTCGTGAAGCTTTACCTTGAATACTGCGGGCTTGCCTGCAAGGTCTGCTGCGCCGTATTCTTCGGGGAAAGTAACATTAACATCAAATTCATCATCAATATTTTTGCCGACTATCTGATCTTCAAAACCAGGGATGAACTGACCTGAGCCAAGCTCAAGCGAATGACCCTCTGCCTTGCCGCCATCAAATGCAACACCGTCAACGAAGCCTTCAAAGTCGATAACTACGGTATCACCCTTTTTAGCAGCTCTGTCCTCAACAGATACCATACGAGCATTGCGCTCTTGCAAAGATTTGATCTCTGCGTTAACTTCGGCAGCCTCAACCTTAACGAGCGGACGCTCTGCCTTAAGACCCTTGTACTCGGTAAGCTCTATTTCGGGATAAGTGGTAACACTAACCTTGAAATTAACACCATCTTCTTTAGAAATAGAAACAAGGTCAAAATCCATTTTATCATCTATTACCTTGAGACCTGATTCATTAATTGCAGCCTCAACAGCATCGGCATAAAGAAGATTTAAAGCATCTTCAAAGAAAACCTCACTGCCATAGTAGGTTTCAATAATATGAAGGGGCGCTTTACCCTTTCTGAAACCGGGAACGTTAATTTTTTTACCCTCTTTGCGATAAGCCTGTTTGATTGCTTCGCGGAATTGTTCACCATCGATAACAATTTCAAGCTGATAGCGATTTGTTTCAAGCTGTTTTGTTTCTTTTAAAGTCATTTTTATTTTACCTCCGCATAGAGTCCATAAAACTCCATATTAAATTAAAATGATTATACCATATTTTTTAAAAAAAGCAAGGCTTTTTACTGACATATTTATACTAAAAAATATAAATGAAATCAAATTTTTTCAAACTTTTTGCATTTTGCTATGTAAACAGGGGTAAAATCCACACCGTCACAAGCAGTAAGTTTTAGTTTAATTCCGTTATACTCATTAACCGTGTTATAAATCCCCTTGCCGTGTATATGCCCATAATAAACCTGTTTGATTTGATATTTTTGTAAAACATCAATTATCTCATCGCAAACATACTCAGCGAATACAGGCGGATAATGGAGAAATACTATGGGTGCGGCGCCAACCTCTATTGCCTTTTTAACAGATGTTTGAAGTCTGCTTGCCTCACGCAAAATCACCTTTTGGTCTTTTTTGCCTGCACCGTCATAAATCCAACCGCGAGTACCACAGATTGCAATATCACCGTCGGTATAGCTGTTGTTATGCAAAATTTTAATTGTATCAAAATTATTTTGCTCTAAAAATTCGTTAATTTTATTTGCCGTACCCCACCAATAATCGTGATTACCCTTTAAAATTATTTTTTGCCCAGGTAGGCTGTTAATAAATTCAAAATCAGGCTTTGCCTCTGCCAAAGATATAGCCCAAGAAATATCTCCGCCAATAACGACCGTGTCATTGCGGTCTACAATTTTTTTCCAATTTTTTTCAATTCTCTCAACGTAATTATCCCATCCGCCGAAAATATCCATAGGTTTGTCGGCACCGAGAGGTAAATGTAAATCCGAAATTGTAAATAAATTCATTATTGATGCTTCACCTACCTTGTATATTTGTTATTAAAATGCAAATAATAATGTTGGCTAAAAGCCGGAAAGGAAGAATTAATTATGGATATGTCAAATTGCAAAACCGAAGCCTGCATTAAGTGCAGTGTTAAAAGCTGTGTGCACCACACCGAAAATGATTCCTGCTCGGCAGGTAGTATTCAGGTTGGTAACCGTACCGCAAGCACCTGCAGCGAAACATGTTGCGATACTTTTAAAGCAAGACAGTAATTTTTTTGAAAGAATATCCGACTCAAAACGAGTCGGATATTATCTTTTAATCAATTTTTAAGCATTCACAAACAGCCGTGTACATATCCTGCTTTTCATAAATATCCTTAAATCTTGCGGTAGCATTTTTAAGCTGTGCAAGCGGTGTAGGTACAGCTGTGCCTGTAAGGCTTGACAGCGCGTCAACGGCATCAAATTCACTGTTGGGTATTTCGGTTGACAACGCAGACAAAACGCTCTTTGCAAACTTATAAGGCGATGCGGTCGAAGCAATAAGCGCAGGACGATTATCATCAGTCTTTGCCAAATATTGCTCATAAGCATTTACTGCCACAGCAGTATGAGTATCGCAAAGATAACCGTATTCTTGAAAGGTCTTTTTTATAGTTTTGAGCGTGCCGTTATCATCACAGCAAGCACCGTAGAACATTTCTTGCAATTTAGCAAGAATCGTTTGATTGACCGTAAACTTGCCATCGGTCGCGAGTTGCGATTGCAGGTCGGCGATATACTTATCATCACCGTCTGAAAGTATATAAAGCATACGCTCAAGATTGCTTGAAATAAGTATATCCATTGACGGCGACATAGTGGTATAAAACTCGCGGTTGCGGTCATAAATGCCTGTGTTTATAAAATCGGTAAGAACTTTATTTGCATTGGATGCGCAAATGAGCTTATTTACGGGAACTCCCATTTCTTTAGCATAGTAAGCAGCAAGAATATTACCAAAATTACCGGTAGGCACTACAACATTAAAGCCATTGCTTAAATCGTCGCCTTTAGCAAGCATATCGCAATAAGCCGAAATATAGTAAATAATCTGCGGAACAAGTCTGCCCCAGTTGATAGAGTTTGCCGAAGAAAACTCCATGCCGTTTTGAGCAAGTGTTTCCTTTATTTCGTTGTCGGTAAATATTTTTTTTACACCTGATTGAGCATCGTCAAAATTACCCCTTATAGCGCAAACGTGGACATTGTTACCCTGCTGTGAATCCATTTGGAGCTTTTGCATAGGGCTAACGCCTTCACTTGGATAAAATACGACAATCTCGGTGTTTTCTACATCCTTAAAGCCTTCAAGCGCCGCCTTGCCCGTATCGCCAGAAGTCGCAACAAGAATGACGGTCTTTTTGCCGTCTGATATCTTTTTTGTAGATGTTGTAAGCAAATACGGTAAAAGCTGTAAAGCCAAATCCTTAAAGGCGCAGGTAGGACCGTGCCATAATTCAAGAATGTTGATATTACTGCCAAGCTGCGCAATAGCAGCAGGCTTTTCGTCATCAAAAGAACCCGTGTATGCGCCGTTTACGCAATAGGCAATCTCCTCATCAGAAAAATCGCTAAGATATTTTTTTAGTATATACTCTGCCTTGCCTTTATAATCAAGCTCAGAAAGTGTTGCAAAATCCTCGACACTCAGCTTCGGTATGCTTTCGGGCACGTAAAGTCCGCCCTCAGCAGAAATACCGTGAGCAATAGCATATGCCGAAGAAACCTTTACGGCGTTATTTCTTGTGCTTACGTAGTTCATTTTGTTTTCCCCTTATAAAAAAAGTTATATGCATTTTCAAAGAAAATTTTATTTAAAATATTTTCGCTTATATTTTTTTGTTTCATAAAATCATATAGTGCAGGCACTGCAGATATATCATACAGCTTATCGCTCATATCCGCACCGTCAAAATCCGAACCTATACTCAAATTGTCTTCATATCCTAAACTAAGAATATGGTAAATATTTTTATAAATATTTTCAAAAACATCGCCTTCACCTAAAAACGCAGGATAAAAGCAAAGACCAAAAATACCGCCTTTTTGTACAAGCTCTTTTAACTGAGCGTCATCGATATTTCGCCTGTGATCATTAACGGTTTCAAGGCAAGAATGAGTAACAATAGGCTTTTTGGCAATTTGGAGCGCACTGTAAAAGCTCTTTTTATTAAGATGCGATAGGTCGGTAGCAATACCAAAGCGGTTGAGCTCACCGATTACCTGCTTGCCAAAATCTTTAAGTTGCGCATCGGTATCGGCACCGCCTGCTATTTGGTTTTCGCCATTCCAGGTAAGTGTTAATGCCTTTATACCGTCATTATATAATTCTTCAACACGGCGTAAATCGTCTTCGATTAAAAGTCCACCTTCTACTGTCAGTATAGGTGTTAAATTATCAGGCTTGTTTTTTAAATGGGTTTTGAAATTATCAAGAGTGCCCTTGTAATATTCAAAAGGATTATTTATTCCGTCTTTGATAAATATTGCAAAGCACTGATACCAATTATCAAAGCATTTTGCCTTTTTGGGTGTAACTGCAAGAGAATTATCATTAAATAAAATATTATTGTTATAACACTTATATGCAGTGTCACAGTGCAAATCAAAAAAATTCAAAACATCACCTTAAAATGCGTTTTCGATATATTTGATTTCGAATTGAAATTCGCCGTCGTTTTCGGCAATCACAGACACCTCGGCAACATCAAGTCTTGGCGGCAGATTTGTACGCAAACGACGCATAAAAGTTTGTGAAGCATTTTTTGTGCGTTGCTGTTTGCCAAAATCAACAGCCTCGAGACCGCTGACAAGAGGATCTTTTTGCCTTGTTTTTACCTCAACAAATGCAATGCATTCATGATTTTCAGCAACGATATCAAGCTCGCCGTAACGGCTGTCGCGCCAGTTACGTTTTATAATTATGTAACCCTTTGATTTTAAATACTGTGCGACAAAGTCCTCGCCTGCCTTACCGACCGCCGCAGAACGCTCATTACCCGAGTACATTTTTTAAAAACGACAGACGGTGTATTTCGCACACACCGTGCTGTTTTATAGCCTCATAATGCGCTTTTGTGCCGTAACCCTTGTGCTGTGCAAAAAGATATTCGGGATATTTTTTGTCGTATTCTAACATCAATCTGTCACGGGTTACTTTAGCAAGTATTGATGCTGCGGCTATAGAGCAAGATTTACTATCACCCTTAACAACCGTTTCACATGGAACAGATATATCCTTCGGCACTCGATTGCCGTCAATAAGCGCAAAATCGGATTTAATTTCAAGACCGTTTATCGCGCGATTCATAGCGATATAGGTTGCTTCAAGTATATTATATTCTTCAATTTCTTCCAAAGTGCCGTAAGCAATGCTGTAGGCGAGTGCCTTTTCTTTTATAACGTCAAAAAGCGCTTCGCGTTTTTTTTCGCTTATCTTTTTAGAGTCATTCAGACCCTCAATTTCGCAATTTAGCGGCAAAATAACCGCCGCTGCACAAACAGGACCCGCAAGTGGTCCGCGCCCTGCCTCGTCAACACCGCAGACAAATTTATATCCGTTATTTACGGCTTCAGTTTCATAACTAAAATCGGGCAACCTATTCAACTCCCTCAAGTGTTATCTTACCTATCTTGCAACTGCGAAATTCTTCAAGAAGCATAGCAGCTGCTCGCTCGGTATCTGTTTCACCGCCACGAATCATCATACCGCGCTTTTTGCCCAAAAGGCACAGCGCATCATAGCTATCTTCGGGAAATACAGATATCTTGTAACGCTCGTTAAGCAAGATAGGATACGCAGGTATTAATATTTCAAGAAGCCGCATGGCAAGCAGCTCTGTATCAATTATACGGTCAGTAACGGCACCCGTAAATGCCAAATGCTCACCCACTGTATTATCTTCAAATTTAGGCCACAAGACACCTGGAGTATCAAGCAATTCAAGTTCTTTATCTATTGTAAACCATTGATTGCCTCGTGTAACTCCGGGTCGGTTTTCAACCTTAGCGCGTCCGCCGCCTGCAATACGATTTATAAATGAAGATTTACCAACGTTTGGAATACCTACAACCATCACACGAAGCGGCTTGCCAACCATACCTTTTGCACGATAAGACTCCAACCTATCTGCCAGAAGCGTTTTAACAGTATCTTTAAAAGCGTTGATCCCTTTACCGTTTTTGCAATCAACAGGTATTGCATAAATGCCCTGCGATTTATAATAATCAATCCATTTTTTAGTAGCTGCTTCATCCGCCATATCGCACTTATTAAGCAATATCAAATGCGGTTTATCACCAATTATATCTTTTAAATCAGGGTTGCGACTGCTTACAGGTATACGTGCGTCAACGATTTCGGCAACGGCATCTATAAGCTTTAACTGCTCTGCAATCTTACGGCGGGTTTTTGCCATATGCCCCGGAAACCACTGTATTGTTTGTGTATTATTATTCATCTAATTTACCTATTTTATCAAACGGGAATATTCTATATACCGCGTGACCTAAAATATAACGTGTATCAACCATGCCATAGTCGCCGATTCTGGCATCTCGACTGTCAAGTGAATCATTTCTATTATCACCAAGCACAAAAACACAACCTTCGTCAACCGTTACAGGAAATTCAATATCAGAACTTCTATTTGTAGGCGTTTTTGTGTACGGTTCATCAAGTGCTATACCGTCCACATAAACAATACCCACTTCAAAATCGATATCAACCGTTTGCCCTTCAAGCGCTATAATTCTTTTGATGATTGGAGTATTACTGTCGTTCATCGTATAAACGCTGTTTTCCTTATTTCGTGAAATAACAACAATATCACCAACATTTGGCGTATAAAAAAGATTGGTAATGACTACCCTTTCGCCGTCGTGCAGCGTATTCTCCATTGAAGGACCATCAATCGTAGCAATTCGAAATAAAAAACTAAAACAGATAACAACCGCAATAATAGCATGCACCAAGACCTCGAGCCAATCAAAAACAAATGCCTTAAGAGATGTATCGCTACACTTATTTTTTTCGGTCTGTTCTACCAAAATATCATCGTTCTGCGCGATGATCTTGTTAGTATTTTCCTCCACGTTTTACACCACCAATTCATAAAATCAATACAGCAAAGGGGACAAGGCAATGCCCCGTCCCCCACTCATTAAAGTCAGATTAACCGATAAGTTCCTTAACCTTAGCTGCCTTACCAACGCGATCACGCAGATAGTAAAGTTTTGCACGACGAATCTTACCTTTTCTTACAAGCTCAACCTTAGCTACGATTGGTGAGTGAACGGGGAATACACGTTCAACGCCAACACCGTAAGATACACGGCGAACTGTAAAGGTTTCTGAAATACCGCTGTTGTTTTTAGCAATAACAGTACCTTCGAAGATCTGGATTCTTTCCTTCTCGCCTTCTTTGATTCTTACGTGAACCTTAACAGTGCTACCGATTAAAATCTCGGGAGCGTCTGCCTTAAGCTGAGAAGCAACTAATTCTTTAACAGCATCCATCAAATTTTCCTCCTTAAATTTTTTCAGACGTTCATAAACAATTTTTGTCAGAGGACCATCCGCTTCAATGTCGATTTTTCGGCATCAAACCCACCTTTTAAGGCAAGGTGAAATCAAATGCTCAAATATATTACCACAACACTTCCAAAAAATCAAGTGTTTTTTTAACTTTTTACAAATTTATGGATAATCAACCTCGTCTGCTTCTATTTTGTTATAAATTTTCATAATTTTTTCTTCAATCTCTTCACGGTTTGTTACATTATATTGCTTTCCGTCTGAGTCGGTAAAAACACCGCCTATTGTATAGTTAAAGCTCTGACCGTCAATATTAAGTTTTATCAATATATTCCAGCCGCCGTTAATATTCTCACTCTCTATGGGTGATTTTTCAATCTCACTTATAATAGCAATAACTTCATTTACCGTAGATATATCATCGGTAGTTTTGCATTTAGGTGGTGACGGCAATGTAACTATGGTAACCTCTTGGCTAAAAACGTTACTTACGGTATCATTATCATCACATCCACAAAGCAAAAATATAAAGGTTAAGCATAATACCAAACATAGTAATTTTTTCATAATTAACATCCCCCTTCACTTACAATACCTTATTATAGACAAAAAGGTTGCATTTCCATTAAAAATGTATCACACCTAACCCACTTTTCAATGAGTATAGGATGCGATATTTAAAATTTATCGATTTGATATTCTTTTTACACCAAATATAGTCAAGTTTGTTTTTTCGCTTGGAACAGTTAGGTAGCCATCATTTACAAGTTTTTGAACTATAATTGACATCGCATCAGCCTGATGCCGCACATAACATAATTGCTCACATCTGTCTTGAAAATATTTAGGAGTATGTTTCTTAAAAATATCAGCCGCCAATTTACAAATTTCGTGCATACAAAAAACTGTGCTGTCAATTATTTCTTTCAACTGTTTGCGCATAAAGTCATTATCGCGACTTGTAAACACAGGGAAATTTGCCTTCAGTTTTCCGTCCTTTATTTTAATCATATTTTCGCTTACAAGTTGCGCGGCAGTTATATCGTCAGATTGCACTTGTTCTTCGAGTATTGCATCGCACATTTTCTCAGTTCTAATTATATTACCGACATTCCATCTTTGACATTTTACTATGGTATTATAATTTACAGCAGTAAAATGAGCAGTTAGATTTTTGTTAAAACAACAACCATAAATACCCTCAAAATTATTAAATTGATAATTGTTATCATGCCCGTAAATAAAGCCGCATGTCGTACCCACAAGCTGAGGATAATTTCCAAACTCGTTTTTAGATATTTCTTCAAAATCACCCAAGGCATTGATAAGTGCAAAATTTACCATAAACCAACGCAAAGCATTATCATCAAGTAAAACCCCAAAATCTTTCTTTTTAAAATTTGGCAATAGTTCTTCTACGGTGTCACGAATATGTTCGGCTGTTTTGTCACATATAGCGGATGACGGCACTTTTTCTTGAAATTCTAATTCATATGGTGTTTTAAATATCACAAAGTCCGTTCGATATTTATCACCTATTTTCCTGATGAATTTATTCCTCAATAAAATTTCAAGCTCGTCCTCAAGATACGGTGTTGCAACACCGAGCTCTAAAGATATTTCTTTAATTGTAAGCGGTTTTTCATAGACCGCAAGCACGATATTTCCCGGTAGTTTCCGCACAAAAGTCTGCCACACATAACTGTTATCACCGCCACCTCCCCAAAAATTTATCGCAAATGTTGCGGGGTTATAGCTTTTTTCTCCGTATTTTCTTTCCATATTAACGCCCTCCTTCAAAATTTTTCTTGTTTTGAAAAGATAGTATTTTACCATCTCTTCGCTTATTTTCATCTCTTTTGAAATTTCGGCAACGGTTTTGTTATGAATATAATACTTAACTGTTACCTCGCGATATTGCTTTGATAACAACGACAGTTCACGGCGCAGATATGCAACTTCTTCATTTTCTATGTACTTATTTTCGGGGGTTTCCCAATAAGCACCGAAAAATTTTTCATTAAAGCCGACATTATGGTTTGATTTATTTTTTATAAATCTTTTAAAGGTATTCTCAGCAATTTTCCACATATAGCCATAAAAAGCCTCATCGTTCTGGAGCCTGTCAACAGATGCTAAAACCTCGATAATTATATCATTCGTTAAATCCTCGGCATCCTGCTTGTCGTACAAGCGTGATACGGAAAAAGCGAAAATATCTTTTAAACTCTTTTGCAATAATTCTGCTGCAACTTCCCTATTCATTATTCACCGCACCTTTTTGAAACGTTTCAATAATATAGTTTAAAAAATTAACATACGGTTAACTGCTTTTTTAAAATTATATCACATATTTTTTATATCACAACTAACTTTTATTCCCTAAAAATTTAAATTAACTGTTGACAAAACACCCCGTTTAGTGCGATAATATGCTAGGACATTTATGTACATAGACTGTGAGGTTTCTTTAATGCGTGTTATTACAGGTATCGCTCGTGGCAAACGGTTAGTTACCGTTTCTGGTAATGATATTGTGCGCCCTACCGGCGAAAAGGTTAAAGAGGCGCTTTTCAGTTCTATTCAGTTTGACATTGAGGGCAGACGCGTGCTTGACCTATTTGCAGGCAGCGGTCAGCTTGGTATCGAGGCTTTAAGCCGCGGCGCCGAAAACTGCGTTTTTGTTGACTGTAACGATGCATCTTTAAAGGCTGTAAAGCAAAACCTCGAAAATACAGGCCTTTTGGACAAGTCCTCGGTACATAAAAGCGATTACGCAACATTTACGCTTCGTTGCAACCAAAAATTTGATATTGCTTTTCTTGACCCGCCCTATCAGGCAGGTATACTTGAAGATGCGGTATCAAAGGTAATTCCTCTTATGAGTGATTACGGCAAGATTTTTTGCGAGCACCCGCTTGAGCTTGTGTTGCCCGAAATAATTAACAGCTTCAAAGTCACAAAGGTATACCGCTACGGTAAAACTTTGGTAACTGTCTACACAAAGGATGTGACTGACCATGAGTGAACGAATTGCCGTGTGCCCCGGTAGTTTTGACCCTATTACTATGGGTCATCTTGATATCATTACCCGCACGAGCGCAATGTTTGATAAACTAATAGTTGTTGTTATGAACAACGTAAGCAAGCATTACACTTTTTCCCCTTCTGAACGCAAGGAAATGATTGAAAAGTGTGTAAAGGATTTACCCAACGTGCAGGTAGACGTGTACGACGGTCTTCTTGCAGAGTACGCAGCTCAGCAGAACGCATGCGCAATTATTAAGGGTTTACGCGCTATGTCTGATTTTGAATATGAATTCCAGATGGCGCTTACCAATAAAAAGCTTAACCCAAATGTAGAAACCCTATTTCTTACCACAAGCGCTGAGAATATGTATCTCAGTTCGAGTATGGTAAAACAGATAGCCGGTATGGGCGGAGATGTCAGCGATTTTCTTCCCGAGGTTATCCACGATGATATTTTAAAAAGAATATCATCACAAAATTAAATTTATAATTAATATCTTACGGAGGATGAATTAAAATGACACTTGACGAATTATTGGAGCAGTTTGATGAGGTGCTTGACAGCGGTATCAAAATTCCCGGCAAAAAAACTGTAGTAGATGTTGAAAAGCTTCGCGCAGTTGTTGATGATATCCGTCTTAACATTCCAAGCGAAATCAAGCAGGCACGCGGCATTGTTGCTGACCGTGCTGACATTATCACTACCGCAAAACGTGAGGCCGATGGTATTATCCGCACCGCCGAAGAAAAAGCAAAGGCAATGGTAGCGCAAGAAGAAATAGTTAAAATGGCACAAGAAAAGGCTGCTGAAATTATCTCAAACGCACAGGGCAAGAGTCGTGAAATGCGTCGTGCAGCTCAAGACTTTGTTGATGACATTATGCGTCGCGCCGACGAAGGTCTTACAGCAAATCTTGGTGAAATCCGCAAAACACGTGCAGCACTTAAACAACAGTCACCCAGTGTGAAATAAATAATTTTAATATTAAAAACAAAGGAATCAGGGCAATAAATGCCCTGATTCCTTTGTTTTTTGATAAGCTTCCAAACGATATATCGGCAATCCGAGTGATACAAATTTCTGCTCGTATTCGGTCATTATATTATCCTCAAAGTTGCTATTATGCAAATCCAATGATACATTTTTAAGCGAAAAACCACTGCTTGAAAATTGCTCAAGCGAAAATTCGAAAAAGTGCATATTATCAGTTTTTTGATGAATTTCGGCATCGGGCTTTATAATACGTTTGTAAATTTCAAGAAAATTTTTATGCGTAAGTCGATGCGAAGCATACTTGTTTTTAGGAAACGGACATGAAAAATTAAGAAAAACTTGCTCAATACTTTGTGGCTTGATATGTCTTTCGAGATATTCAGCGGAACATTTTATAAAACGAACGTTTTTCAAATTCATTTTTTGCGCAAGCTCACACGCAGAAACAATAACATTTGCCTCACGCTCAACTGCAATCAAATTTATTTGAGGGTGTGCCGCGGCATATTCACAAGCAAATTTACCCTTGCCGCAACCAACCTCAAGATATAACGGGCGCCTCTCGCCGAACCAATTATCGAAGTCAATGTAATCCTTATTGTTTATAGCAGTATTAAAATTACGATCCTCACTCTCACTGATGTAAAGATACTCGCAAACCGCATCTAACCGTTCTTTTAAATTTTTCTTTTTCCTCATTCTCATAATAAATCACCAAAAATGTAGGGGTCGATGACTACATCGCCCCTTTAAATATTATTTATCAAGATTTTGAAGCTTTTCTACAGCTTTATCAAGATAGTTCTCGTTGAAGTGTTCTATACAGCCGTTGTCGACCATTTGAGTAAGTGAAATATCAATAGGCAACTTACCCAACAAATCAACTTGCAATTCTTTTGCAATATCTTCGCTTCCGCCGCCAAACACACTAAAGCACTTGTTGCAATCAGGGCATTTGACATAGCTCATATTCTCGACCAAACCGACAATATTGACATCCATCATTTTTGCCATATTATAAGCCTTTTTAACAATCAGAGAAACAAGATCTTGCGGAGATGTTACCATCACAATACCATCCAAAGGAATGGTCTGGAATACAGTAAGCGGTACATCTCCCGTGCCGGGAGGACAATCAATAAACAAATAATCAAGATCGCCCCAAACAACATCCTGCCAAAACTGCTTTACGGCACCCGCAATAACAGGACCACGCCAAACGACAGGCGCGTCATTTTCTTTCAGAAGCATATTAACCGACATAATTTTTATGCCGCTCTTGCTTTCTGCAGGCAAAATACCCAACTCATTTTGCAATGCGTTGCCAACAATACCAAAAGATTTTGGTATTGAAGGTCCCGTGATATCGGCATCTAGTATACCAACCTTATAGCCTTTTTTACTCATAAGAGTGGCAAGCAATGAGGTAACCATAGATTTACCAACACCACCTTTGCCGCTAACTACTGCAACAACGTGTTTAATGTTATTAAATTCGCCCGTAGGCTCAATAAAACTTTCTTTTTTTCTTGAATCACAATTGCTACTGCAAGACGCGCAATTGCCGTTACAATTTCCTGACATTTTCATCACCGCTGGATATTATACCCCATTTGATTTTTAAAATCAATAATTATTATTTAAAAAATTGTAACTATTTGTTTGGTGCTTTCACATGGCGAATATACAAATTCTTCAATATGATCACCTTTATAAAAATAGTCATATGTATCATCGTAAGAATTATCAAAGCTATCAATAATTATAAGTTTGATTTTCATTTTTTCCGGAATTATGCTCTTTATATATACACTAGCCGTTTGCCCAACATATACATTTTCCTTCGGCTCGGCAAGACCAGCCAGATTCGGTGTTAGTTCAACGAAAATACCATAGTTTTCTATACTGCGTACAATACCCGATACTGTTTGACCTTGTGAAAACCGTGCGGCGTTTTCTGACCAGGTGCCAAGTAATTCTTTATGCGATAGAGTAATCTTATCATTCTCGTCAATTTTCTTTACAATTGCTTTTATACCGTCACCAACAAGAAATCTGTCTTTTGGATGTGATATTCTTGAAACAGAAATAGCATCTATGGGCAGTAAAGCCACATTTCCGCAGCCGATATCACAAAAAGCACCAAACGCTTCAAGATGTGTTATCTGCGCATCGATTATATCACCTTCTATTATATTGTTTTTTATATATTCAAAGCACTTTTGTTGCGCGTATCTTCTCGATAAAATTGCATACGTTTTTTTGTTTTCGTCCTCAGCAAAACCCGTAACTATAAAACAAACGGGTCTTCCGACTCGTGAAATAAGCGCTATATCGCGCGTTACACCTTCGCGAATTCCTATTGCACCTTCTTCACGCGGTATTATACCGCGAACACCACCCAAATTCACAATAAGGTTATGCTCGGAATCACACATAATAACTGTTGCTTCCAAAATTATTTCAAGCTCCATCGCTTGTTTCAGTGTAACCTCATTTAAAAGATATTTTTTATTTTCTTCCGTTTCAATTAGATAGCCTTCGGGGTGAAAATCTTTCATTTTATATCTCGCCTTTCTATATTTCTATACCAAAATATATATGCGAGCTGCAGATAAAAAATGAAAAAGACTTGTAAAGGTAACTTCTCATAAGGATATTTATAAAAAACACCGACAGTCCACATATGGTCCGTCGGTGTTTTCCTGTTAGATATATTTATATTTATCAAATTGATTTAGAACTAGCATCGCATTTGTTAGAAATAAAATCCTTTGTTCCTTGTGCGTATTGTGCTTCGTGCAAATTTGCACCGATTGAAGTAGCAGAACGAAGAAGTTGATTTATCAAAACTGATTCTTTATGATTCGATTTCATATCACGACAGAGAAAAACAAATGTTTTTGCAAACTCTTTTGCCTTATCCCTTAAAATACTATCAGCCATAGTTATCACCTCTAAAGCAATTATGTATAAGAAATGATAATCTTTCAAGTTATATTCCGACTTTGTCGGAGTGATATTATTGCCTTGTGGCAATAGTGATATTGAAAACTTACGGTTTCAGTGTTATTTTATTCGCCTTTTAAACTCGCGAAGCGAATACCACTCGGTGCTAACCGAATATAACTGTGAAGCAATAAAACTCGCCTTTGGCGAATAAAACTGCGAGCCTTCCCTTAGAGAAGGCTCGCAAACAAGCCTTTTTCAAAATTCATTTTATCGTAATGCTACCGCTTTCAAATACAATGTCCAGCAAATCCTCATCTGAATTACAAAAATTAGTTTCCGAATTTAATATTATGTCACAAACACCTTTATCAGCGCTGTCTTTTACCTTGAAATTAATTGTAGCTATCAAATCGTTTTCTTTAGTGTTTGTTAATGTAGTTTGTGTAACAAGCAACACAACGCTATCACCGGTATCATTTACCTCACAAGTATCAAAAACGCCACCGTTTGACGCAGATACAAAAGTTAGATTGTCGGAATCATAATCGATAATTATTTGAGCACCCCAAGTACCAGGGTTTTTTGTGATGGTCAAAGGAATCGATACGGTATCACCCGAAAGTGCTGTTTTGTTACCCAAAGTTATGACACAATCACCTGTATTTTTTATTACAAGTAATGCGGTCACCGTTATTAAAGTGATTGCCAAAAAAATAGCAACAATAGTAAATATTAGTTTCTTATTCATAACTAAAAGCCCTCATATTCGCCCATATTGATTTTTTCACCAAGAGCAGACACAACCCCGACCTTATCTTCTTTATAGGTAACACCATACCAATGGTCTTCTGCCACCAAAACAGATACATCCTTTTGACCGCGTTCTATCACATTAGAAACAACAGTAGGCAAATAGTATTCAACCTTAGGAACATTGATTTTTTCTGCAAAGAACTCTTTCAGATCGTTTTCAATATATGTAAATACATCCGGTGTAAATCCCCACATATTCATTGATACAATACAATCCGACGGTAATTCAAACCAATTTTTATCATCCTCGGTATATTTGCAGTCAAGAATTTTTGTACGTTCGGTTACAGTCTTTAAAACGCCGTTTTCTATTTCACAAATGCCACGTGATACGGTACCGTTTTCAGTAAGGGTATTTTTAAGTCTGAAGCCCACCATGCAAAAATCGCCCTTTTGCTCTTTGAGATGATTATACATTTTTTTATAAGCGCCCTTACCGTAATAATCATCAGCATTAATAACCGCAAAAGGAGTGTTTACTTTATCGCGAGCGCAATAAATTGCGTGCGCAGTACCCCATGGTTTTACACGGTCGGCAGGACACTTAAATCCTTCGGGCAGCATATCAAGTTCTTGATATGCATAGTCAATATCAATCATCTTCTCAATGCGACTTCCAACAATCTCTTTAAATTCTTTTTCAATCTCGTGCTTAATAATAAATACTACTTTATTAAAGCCCGCTTCTTTTGCGTCATAAACCGAAAAATCAATAATTGCCTGTCCATGTGGACCTACGGGCTCAATTTGTTTGAGTCCACCAAAGCGACTTCCCATACCCGCCGCCATAACAACCAATGTTGCATCAAAACTCATTTTCTTTCCTCGCTTTCTTTTTTAAAAGATTTTGAAGCGCGTACATTTTCGTTTGCTTTTTCAGAAAAACCTTCGGTACTTTCTTTCATAAACAAAACTTTAATTGTAAGTATTAAAAGTTTTAAATCAAGAAGCAGCGAATAGGTCTCTACGTATATCAAATCCATATGGAGCTTATCCTCAGGACTTGTATTGTATTTTCCGTATAATTGAGCAAAACCGGTAAGACCGGCTTTTACGCGGTGGCGAAGTTCAAATTCAGGATATTTTTTTGAATATTCGTAAACATTTTCTATTCTTTCTGGTCTGGGACCTACAAGTGACATATCGCCGCGCAAGATATTAAACAACTGCGGTAATTCATCCATACGACATGCACGTATAATTTTTCCCACACGGGTTATGCGCTCATCATCGCTAACGGCTTTCTTTGCACCGTTCTTATCAGCGTCCACAATCATTGACCTGAACTTTAAAACATTAAAAATTTTACCGTTAATTGTAATACGATTTTGTTTAAACAGAATCGGACCGCCGTCATCAAGCTTTATTGCAACAGCACAAATCAGCATAATAGGACTTGTAATTATAATTGCAACAGACGAAATTGCAATATCCATAATACGTTTTATAATTTTTTGTTCAAGGGTAAGACCGCGATTACGGCTCATAAGTACAGGAGTATCACTTATTTGTATGTTGTAACTATTACTGATGATAATATCAGTTATGTCAGGCAACAGGTATGAGCGTTTTTCTTGAGTATAACAATATGAAATAATTTTCTTTTGCAAATTTTTATCAATACCGCAGATAACAACCGCTTCAAACTTATCAATTTGGCGATATATCTCTTCAATATTTGTTGTGTTAACATTCAGTCCGCGTTCAATCTGAAAGCGTTCTGATATTTTGCCCATTTTTTTAATTAGTTCAAAGCCTTGAACATCGTCACCAAAAATTGCAACAACTCGTCTGGGAGGATACAGCTTATAATAAATTGTATTAGCACAAAAAGAGGAAATTATTATTACCAAAATCTGATATGCTATACCGATAAGTAACGGTGGCAAATCCACCATTTCTCTCGCAATAAGACTAAGTTCCAGATACATTATCGCATTGGTAAAAAAACTCGCCAACGAAAAACTGTAGATAATTTCGTGTATGCGGTATATACCGATCTTAAAAGCTCCATAAAGTGACGAAAACACAGTAAAGAGCAAAACGAAGGATAGGATAACAACATAGTTACCCTTATTGCTAAAAAGGGATTCCTCATAACCTGTTATCCACACCTGAATAAAGCCAACTGTAACAGCAGCAACTATCATTATCTTTACAAAAAGCATTATGCTTTTCCTAAGCCGTACTAAATTTTTCATAAACACACCTCAGAAAAATGTGCTAAACGCTAATGTATAGTATATAATTATTATGTGCCACTTGTCAAGTTAATTTAATTGTTATTCAAATGTTATTTAAATGTTAATAATATTATTCTTGACAATCATCGAATTAAATTGTATAATGCTGTTTGACTCTGTGGCAATGAATTATTTATATAAGTAAAAGGTGGTTTTTATTTTGGCTAAGGCTATCAAAGTAACCGATGACGGTCTTAAAAAGCTCCAGGATGAGCTTGAATATCTAAAAACAGAAGGTCGCAGTGATATCGCAGAGAAAATTAAGGTAGCACGTGGCTACGGTGACCTTTCTGAAAACAGTGAATACGATGATGCAAAAAATGAGCAAGCAAAAATTGAAGCTCGTATTGTAGAACTCGAGGCTATGCTCAAAAATGTTGAGATTATCAAAGACATCAAAGGCAATGCAAAAACCGTTGTCGTTGGTGTTAAGGTAAAGGTTTATGATGAAGAGTTTGATGAAGAGGAAGAATATCATGTTGTCGGTTCTACCGAAGCCGATCCCGCAAACAACAAGATTTCTGACGAATCTCCCGTAGGAAGAGCTCTTATTGGTCATAAAGTTAACGATATTGTTATCGTCGAAGCACCAGCGGGTGAAATAAAACTCAAAATAGTTAAAATTTCAAAGTAAAATTTCGGGGTGGCGCTTTTGCTGCCCCATTTTTGAAAAATGTTATCCTAAAATATTTGAAAGGATGTTCAATATGAGTGAAAATAACAACAATACTCCCGTACAGGAACTAAGTGAGATTTTACAGGTTCGCCGTGATAAGCTTGCTGCTATGAAAGAAAACGGCAATGACCCATTTGTAAAAACAAAATATGACGTTGATGCACACTCTTTACAAATCAAGGGTGATTTTGAAGGTTACGAGGGTAAAACCGTAAGTGTTGCAGGCCGTATTGTCGCACGTAGAATTATGGGTAAAGCAAGCTTTGTTACCCTTCGTGATGGTGAGGGCGATATTCAGCTTTATGTTCGCCGCGATGACGTTGGTGAAGATACCTACGCCGCATTTAAAAAATGGGACATTGGCGATATTGTCGGTGTTAAAGGTTTTGTGTTTAAGACCCAAACCGAAGAAATCTCAATTCATGCAAACCATATTGAGATTCTTGCAAAATCGCTTCTCCCCTTGCCCGAAAAATTCCACGGTCTTACCAATAATGACCTTCGTTTCCGCCAGAGATATGTTGACCTTATTATGAACCCCAATGTGCGCCGTAACTTTATTATCCGTGCGCAGTTTATTAAGTTTATGCGTAAATATCTTGACGATATGGGTTATATCGAGGTTGAAACTCCCGTACTTAACACAATCGTTGGCGGTGCAGCAGCTCGTCCGTTTATTACACATCATAACACACTTAATATTCCCATGTATATGCGTATAGCTACCGAGCTTCCCTTGAAGCGTCTTATCGTTGGCGGTATGGAACGCGTATATGAAATCGGACGTATCTTCCGTAACGAAGGTATGGACCCTAAGCACAACCCCGAATTCACAACCGTTGAGCTCTATCAGTCATATGCTGATTTCCATGATATGATGGATATTGCTGAGGGCATTATTTCGGGTGCCGCTAAAGAAATTCACGGTACTTATGAGGTTGAATGGCTTGGTGAAAAGATCGACCTTACACCAGGTTGGCGCCGTCTTACAATGGTTGACGCTGTTAAAGAATATGCAGGCATTGACT
>CAZVWG010000017.1:0-21999 GCA_964630675.1 uncultured Ruminococcus sp. | reverse complement strand
CGGTACCGTCACCGCCAAGACCCCAGAACTTGCACTCGATTGTGCCTTCTGCTGCGGTGTTGGGAGCTTCTTCTTCAACGAGTGAAAGATTGGTAACGTCGTCAACAATACCAATTGTAAAGTTGTGACGAGGAGCATCTGATGCTAATTCCTTATATACAGCAAATACGCTTGAAGGAGGAGTATCTTTAGAACCCAAACCATAACGACCACCGATAACGGTATCAATCTTGCGGCCTGTCTGTGCGAGAGCACTAACAACATCCATATAAAGAGGTTCGCCCAAAGAACCGGGTTCTTTTGTTCTGTCAAGAACAGCAAGCTTCTTACATGTTGCAGGGATAGCCTCAACAAACTTGTCAGCAGCAAAAGGACGATAAAGTCTTACCTTGATAAGACCAACCTTTTCACCTGCGGCTGTCATATAGTCAATAACTTCTTCGGCAACGTCGCAGAATGAACCCATAGCGATGATCACACGCTCTGCATCGGGTGCGCCGTAGTAGTTGAAGAGCTTATAGTCAGTGCCAAGCTTTGCATTAACCTTGTCCATATATTCTTCAACAATTGCAGGAAGTGCTTCATAATACTTGTTGCAAGCTTCTCTGTTCTGGAAGAAGATATCGTCGTTCTGGTGTGAACCACGCATTACAGGACGCTCAGGGTTAAGAGCGCGCTTACGGAATGCGTCTACTGCATCCATATCGCACATTTCTTTAAGGTCTTCATAATCCCAGATTTGAATCTTCTGAAGCTCGTGTGAAGTACGGAAACCGTCAAAGAAGTTGATGAAAGGTACGCGACCCTTGATTGAAGCTAAGTGTGCTACTGCGCCAAGGTCCATAACTTCCTGAGTGTTTGTTTCAGCAAGCATAGCAAAACCTGTCTGACGGCATGCATAAACGTCAGAGTGGTCACCAAAGATGTTAAGAGCGTGGCTAGCAACGCAACGAGCTGATACGTGGAAAACTGAAGGCAACAATTCGCCTGCAATTTTGTACATATTAGGTATCATCAAAAGAAGACCCTGTGAAGCGGTAAATGTAGTGGTAAGAGCACCTGCAGCGAGTGAGCCGTGAACTGTACCGGCAGCACCTGCTTCGGACTGCATTTCTACAACATTAACCTTTGTTCCAAAGATGTTTTTGAGGCCCTGTGCTGACCACTGGTCAACATAGTCTGCCATCGGGCTGGACGGTGTGATAGGATAAATACCTGCTACTTCGGTAAACGCATAAGAAACGTGAGCCGCAGCGTTGTTACCATCCATGGTTTTAAACTTTCTTGCCATGTGAAAATTCCTCCAAAAAATTTTATTCGAGAGGCTGCACAAATTAAGATGACTAAAAATAGCCTAGACAGTCTCATACAGATATATGATAACACTTTTAAATCAAAAAGTAAATAAAAAAAAGACGAAATTTTAACAAAGTTTCAAATTTCGTCTTTTTTTATAAATTTTTTTGTCTAAATCGGTCTATTTAAGGGAAAAATCCTCTCTATCCAATGTTAAATTCGGGTTGTAGTATGGGTCGCCCTTTTCAAGCTCCAATTTCCATCTTGCTTGAAACCTCTCTACTTCAGACACAAAACGTTGTCGTTTGTCTCCGTCTTCATCACTACCTCTACTTATAGACTCGTAGTGATAAAGTTCAGCAAATGGTGTAAATGCAATTAAATAACCTTCCTTGCGTATGCGCATGCAAAAATCTATATCATTAAACGCAACCGCAAAACTTTCATCAAGACCATTTACCTGTTTATATACTTTTGCAGGAACCATAAGACAAGCCGCCGTTACAGCAGATACATTTTGTTGATACCCAGCACGTCCAAAATATCCGGGATTACCGCGTTGGAAATGCTTAAAGTTATGTCCGGCTAATGTTAAAACACCTATAGTTACACCAGCATGCTGGATAGTATCGTTCGGATAGTAAAGCATTGCTCCTACCGCTCCAACATCATCTCGCTGAGAATACATAAGCATTTCCTCTATCCAATTAGGTGTAATAACTTCAATATCATTATTAAGCAAAATATAATACTCGCCTTTAGCAAATTGAACACCATAGTTATTTATAGCCGAGTAATTAAATCCATCATTAGATTTATAAACAACTATCTTAATATTATCATATTTTTTTAGAGTATCATAGTAAGCAAATGTTTCTTTATTACTGTTATTTTCTACAATTATTATTTCGTAATTTTTATATGTAGATTTATTTATTATCGAATCTATACAGCGCGAAAGTTCCTCTACGTGATTATAATTTGGAATTATTATTGATACCAATGGACTACCAATAATATCATACTTAATTCTATATATATTAGGATGAATTTTTGTGCTTTCTACCGTGCCTTTGAGACCGGTTCTTTCAAGATGCTCAGCAACCGCTTTTCTACCCGCCTTAATGGTATATGGCTTTGCATACGGATCTGAGGCTACTGATGCGTCACTAACACGCCAATGATACAAAATTTTAGGAATATGAACAATATTTTTAGCTTGTTCTGTAAGACGTAAGATTAAATCATGATCTTGTGAACCGTCAAATTCTTTTCTAAAAGCGCCTGCTTTTTCAATAAGTTTTTTATTAAAAACAGTGAAATGGCAAATGTAATTATTTGCACGAAGATTATCAATGGCAAAATCCGGCTTATAATTTTCATCATATAACGTACCACCAAATTTATTAAATTTATCTTCATCGCAATAAATGAAATCAGCATCCTGATCACAAATTACTTTCATATATTCAAAAAGTGCTGTCGGATCTAGAAGGTCATCATGATCAAAAAGAGCGATATAATCACCTGTAGCCATGGTTAAACAAGCGTTAGTATTCTCAGAAATACCTAAATTTTGTTCTAATTTTTTGTAAATAATTCTCCTATCTTTTTTTGCAATATTTAAACACATTTTTTCAACATATTCAAAATCAGAAGTGCTGCCATCTGCTAAACAAAGTTCCCAATTTGGATATGTTTGTTCCTGCACAGAATTTATCATTTCTAACAGAAAATCTTTTGGTGTATTATAAAGAGGTACAAGTATACTAAACTTTATGTTTTTTGAGAATTTATAGCCTTGCTGATATTGTCTTAATTCATCAGAAATTGCACAGAATTTGCGCTCTTTTTTTGCAGACGCAACAGGTACAACAGGATTACTAATACCTTTAAACATCTTGTAGTTTTGCAACTGTGTTTTTGCCCCTTTAAACCCTCCGCGTAAAAAGCCCTTTGCATATATAGCGCATTTCAAAAGCTTTTCTTTTCTATTTACTGCACTTTTAATTCTTTGCAAAATACGCCTAAACGGTGATGTTAATCGCCAGAAAAAACTATTAATAATTTCGATATAACTATTATTAATTTGGATATAACTATTATTCAGTCCTATATACTGATTCTTTAATTCTTCGTGCTGACTTGTAATTTTGTTGTATGAATCTTGAATCTCGTTATATGCATTTTTAATTTTATTATTTTCTTGCTCAACTTTCGCTAATCTTTGACACTCGTTTTCTTTGCTTTGCAAAAGGTTTTGTAGATTTTTAATATGATTATTAGATAATATATCTTTTTCAGACAATACTTGGTTTTCATGAGTTAACTCAACTACCAATGGTAACAACTCTATCAATTTAGAGTAAAAATCATATTTATTAATACTGTTGTTACTGTTTTGTCTTATCAAATCAGCAATTTTATCAAAATGATTTTCAACCCTTGCCACTACCATTTCTATATTAGGGCAAAATTCTAGTTTTTTATCAAAGTATTTTTTGAGGATATTATATACCTCAGACGCATTTTCAGCAACAAAATCACCTATGCCATACATTTCAAAGACTTCACGATTTTTGGTTTTAGGGTAAATATAATTATAGCTTATAGCAACATTGCCATATGAAATAGCTGTAATTGCTCCGTGAAAACTTGCGCCAATGTAGATAGAACAATCAGACAAGATTGCTGCTATTTCATATATGTTTAGCTTTTTATCTAAAACTATTGAAGTGCTGCCAAACTTTTCATTAAACTCTTTTAACACTTGTTCATCGTTGTGGGTATAGCCCAAAGGCAATAAAACAGTTTTATAATTCTGACTGTGTAATTTTTTAATTATTTGAAGTATTTTTTTGTCTTCATCGTCTTTTTTTTGCATATTAAACTGTATTACCACATATTTCTCATCAAACGGCAATAAACCCTTTTTAATCGATAAAAGTTCGGTTTTAGAAATCAAATTTTGCATACAACAAACCGAATCCGGACAAATATTAATTTGTGGTTTATCGCTTCCAAAAATTTCCTCCAAATATTGTGCAGAAACCTTATCACGCAAAGAAATATATTGTGCGCTTCGAAAAGCATTAGCCGTAATTTCTCTTAATTCTTCTGGAAATTCATAAGGTACTTGCGGAAGATTAAACAACACCTTAACATTATTTCTTACAGCAAACTCTATTGGTGTAAACCAAGAATCGTAAATGTTATATTTTGAAAATTCCTGTTCATCAGACAATTTCACAGGAATTTTGTTATAATGAATTAGTGCTCCTCCGCCTATAATTATAACATCAATACCATGCTCCTTGTGTAGCACATCAAGCTCAGATATAGAATAAACTTTAACATTCGGACATATTGTTTTTTCTACGGTGTTGCCCGGCGATATCAAAAACAATTCAAAGTCAAGACCTCGCTTAACCATTGATTTTTTAAAAATTTCAGGAAACATTACGTCACCATAGTTGTCTATATTGAATGTTCCGCATATTGCAATATTATATTTCATTTCAACCCCACCTTGAAGAAATTTAATTTAACAGTGTCATTATATCACATCATAAACACAAAGTCAAAAAATCAAATATAAAAGTGCATTCGATTTTAATAATATTTTAACTTACACCCGTTATACAGTCAGCAACATATATGCCCATAGCTCCAGATTGCGAAAGTCCGCGGCAGATACCCGAGCCGTCACCGATAATATACACATTTTCAATGAGCTCAAACTTTTTATTTATAAATTCGGGACGAATTGAATAATACTTGCTCTCACAGCCGTAAAGCAGGGTGTCGTCATTAGCCGTGCCGGGCGCTACCTTGTCAAGCGCGTATATGGTTTCGATGATATTTGTAAGTATACGATGCGGTAATACAAGCGAAATATCACCCGCTGTCGCCTTAAGTGTAGGCGTAACCGTATTTTGCGACAAGCGGTGTTCATTTGTGCGGCGGCCACGTATAAGATCGCCAAAGCGCTGTACCAGCACATTACCCTTTCCTATCATATTAGCAAGACGGGAAATGTTTTCGGCATATTCGGTTGGCTGATTAAACGGCTCGGTAAAGCGAATGCTTGAAAGTATTGCAAAGTTGCAGTTGTCAGTCTTTTTCTCAGCTTGAGCATAAGAATGGCCGTTTGCAGTAATTATGCCGTGGTTGTTTTCTGCCGAAACAAGACCGCCCTGATTAAAGCAGAACATACGGCAACGATCCTCAAAGGTCTTGGTTTTATAAAGAATCTTAGGCTCGTAAATTTTGGACGAAAACTCACGCCAAATAATATCCTTCATCTCAACACGCACACCGATATCTATGTGATTGGAACGCATTTTTACACCGTTTGATTTGCAAAAATCCGACACAAAGTTAGCGCCCGAACGTCCTGTCGCAATAATTATATTTTTAGCCTCGAAAATCTCGCCGTTTGAGTAATTCAGCACATAACCGCCGTCCTGCTTTTCGACACCCGTACAATCATAAAAACTGTAGAGTTCGGTACCAGATGCCTTTATCGCCTCAATAAGATTCTGCATTGTAAGATAGTTGTTATCGGTACCCAAGTGCTTAACATTCATATCCAAAAGACGAAGATTATTTTGAATACATTTAAGTCGTAATTCATCATTAGATTTAAATATCTTCGGCGTGCCCGATGTACAGTATTCGTTAAGAATTTTGTCAACCTCATCTATGTAAAGATTTGCAACGTCGTCGCCAAGCTCCTCACCCAAAGTGCCGCCGTAAGCGGTACCAAGGTTAAATTTACCGTCGCTAAACGCACCAGCGCCCGCATAACCGCTTGTAATACTGCAGATTTTGCAGTGAATACAACCATTGTTTTTACTTGCGGGACAAGCACGTTTATTGAGCTCGTTTCCGCGCTCGGTTATAGCAATAGTCATATCGGGGGTATTTGTGCGCAAACGATAAGCCGCCATAAGACCGCCTATACCTCCGCCTATTATAACAGTATCAAACTTTTTCATAAAATCACTCCGTAATTTTCCGTAAAAAAGGGACTGCAAACCAAAATCGGTCGCAGCCCCTACTGCTTATATATTTTACAGTAAAAGTTAAGAATTGTCAATGATATATATTTTTTATCCCGTAGGGAACGGGCTTGCCCGTTCCCTTGCTTTTTTCGGCAGGAGACAAGCTCCTGCCCTACAACTTCTCTTAAATTATGCATTGTGCATTAAATTTCGCTTTCAATCATCAAAAGCCTATTATATTTAGCCACGCGGTCGGTGCGGCAGGGCGCTCCCGTTTTTATCTGCCCCGCATTTGTCGCTACCGCAATATCGGCTATAGTTGTGTCCTCGCTCTCGCCCGAGCGGTGCGAAATTACTGCTGCATAACCCTTTTTCTGAGCCATACGAATAACCTGTAACGTTTCACTTAAAGTACCTATTTGATTTGGTTTTACAAGCACCGCATTGGCAACTCCCTTTTCAAAACCCATTTGCAATCTTTTGGGATTGGTAACAAAAAGATCGTCGCCCACAAGTTGTATTTTGTCACCTAATTTCTCGGTAAGCTTCTGCCAACCGTCCCAATCGTTTTCGCTGAGTCCATCCTCGATAGATATAATCGGGTATTTACTTATTAGTTCACTGTAATATTCAATCAGCTGCTCGGCGGTCATTGTTTTATCACGCTTGGGCAGTGTGTATTTTCCGTCCTTATACCACTCGCTTGATGCAACATCCAATGCTATTTTAATTTGTCCGCTGTATCCCGCCTTTTCTACCGCCTGTAAAATAAGTTCAATTGCCGCCTCGTCGCTGTCAAGATTTGGCGCAAAGCCACCCTCGTCGCCTACACCCGACGATATGCCTTTTTCCTTTAAAATCTTGCCTAAATTATGATAAATTTCGGCACAAATTTGTAATCCTTCGGCAAAGGTTCGAGAGCCTTCAGGTATTATCATAAATTCCTGAATATCAATGTTATTTGCCGCGTGGGCGCCGCCGTTTAAAATGTTCATCATAGGTCGTGGCAAACACACAGCATTCACACCGCCCAAGTATCTGTAAAGCGGAATGCTTTTGCAATTTGCCGCCGCTTTTGCGCAAGCGAGTGATACTGCCAATGTAGCATTTGCGCCAAGACGAGATTTGTTGTCGTGTCCATCTGCCTTTGCCATAGCATCATCAATTTCACGCTGGTTGAAAACACATTTGCCCTGTAGCAAATTGTTGATCTCGGTGTTAATGTTATTTACCGCTTTGGTAACGCCTTTACCCATATATCGTGTTTTATCACCGTCGCGCAGTTCGTGCGCCTCGTACATACCGGTTGACGCACCTGATGGGCTTATTGCAAAACCCTCCGCACCGTTTTCGCAAACAACCTTTGCCGCAACCGTCGGATTGCCGCGTGAATCTAAAATTTCAAAACCTTTTACACTTTTAATTTTCATAAAAATTACCTCCTATTTCTTTAATTTTTTCCTTTATTTTTTTATTTATGTATGATATAATAAATTGAATAATTATACTAGGTGATTTTTATGGAATCTAACAATAAAGAAAATCTCGACTCAAAGCAAGGAAATATTATATATGGCAGAAATCCCGTTATGGAGGCACTTCGTTCAGGGCGTGAGATTGACCGTCTGCTTATTGCGCATGGTGTAACAGGCGGCTCGGTTACGGCAATACGCGCCAAATGTAATCAACGTGGTATTTTAATTAAAGAAATAAGCCCGCAAAAGCTTGATTATTATTGTGGTGGCGCTAATCATCAGGGCGTTGCCGTAATGATTGCAAGCCAAGAATACTCTACCGTAGAAGAAATTTTAAAAACTGCCGAAGAAAGACAAGAAAAACCTTTCATTATAATCTGCGACGAGATAGAAGACCCTCATAACCTTGGTGCTATTATCCGCACGGCAGAAGCATGCGGTGTGCACGGTATTATTATACCAAAACGTCGTTCGGCTTCTCTTAATGCCACAGTTGAAAAAACCTCGGCAGGCGCGCTCGCATATATGAAGGTGGCGCGTGTTACCAATATTTCAAACACAATCGATGAACTAAAAGAAAAAGGCATTTGGGTCTTTGGCGCAGATATGGACGGTGCACCATACACACAAACCGACTATGATATCCCCTGCGCTCTCGTTATTGGTAATGAGGGCAAAGGCATCGGCACACTGGTTGCAAAAAAATGTGACGTCATTATCAGTCTTCCGATGTGCGGTGAGATAAATTCACTCAACGCTTCGGTTGCTGCAGGCGTGCTTATGTACGAAGTTGTAAGAAAAAGAAACTTAAAATAAAAATTATTGGTGGGAAAATAAAATGGGATTTTTCTCAAAACATAAAAACGATAATAACGGTTTTATCATAAATACCGATGATGAGCCTATAAAAATATCAGGGGATAAAAATTTAGCCCCCCATGCTATGACACCCGACGAGGTATCAAATCTTTGGATATTTGGTGATGATGCCCCTGATGTCACACAAACAGGAGCGCTTGACTCGCTAAAAAAACGCATGAATGTATCCGAGGTCAAAATATCGCAAGCCGAGACTATCGAGTCCACAGAAAAACCGCAAAAGGCTTCTGATAAAACGGAAAACACGCAAGAATCAGAAAATATTATACTTGAGTCAACCGCCTCCCCTGATACATCACAGGACGAAAAAACTCTTATTGAAAAGGTAAAAAAATATACAATTGACGACCAAGGTCGCGATGTATCACAAAATCACGAACCTCTTTATCGACTTGAAAGCGTCGCTGAAATTCTTATGAATGATAGCGAAAACGCCATGAAGGATTTATCAAAAAAATATGGTTTGGATATTATTGTTGACGATTTGGGCAAAACAAACCAAGAAAGCTCTCACGGTGTTCAAAACGACCAACCTATACCAAAATCTAAAAAAGCATCGCCCTCTCCCTCATTTGAAAAAATGGTGAATGATGCCGAGATGCGCGAATCAAAAGAATTGTATGCAGCCCTTTTCACCAGTGAAAAACCTGTCGAAAATTTAGATTTAAGCGTACCCGATATATCTGACATAGACACTCATGAGATAGGTATAAGTAACTCTAATAACCTATCAAACACTGCAACTATACGCTTTACACCTATAAAAGACAGTAAGGGTAATACCAATCATATATCGATAAGCAATGTTACTCAATATGTAGATTTAGGCGAAAATGTTTTTGAAGATATTTCTTCAAAGAATACTTCTCAAGATTTGGAACAGTCAGAATTCGAAAAATATTCACCAAAATCAGATGTGGATGATGTTGCAAGCGGTAAACGTCTTATGCATCGGCTTGCCGTTAAAAAGCGTTCTTATTTCTTAAGCGTTATATTCTCTGCTGTTTCACTTATTGCTCTACTCGTTTTTTTGATTCCGCCCGTGTTTGATTTTATAATCAGCAATCCTAAAAACACCATGCTGATATGCGGAGCGTTTTTGCTAGTTTCAGTTTTGGGAAATATAAATATGTTTGCTGATTTTAAAAATCTGCTTAAAAAACGTTGCGGTTTTGATATTATTGTTTCCTTATGCTCGGTTTTAACGCTTGCCCTAAGTGTTGCCGCGGCATTCACACATTCAAATGCATATTACAGTATTTTGTTATGCTCTATAATTCTTTTTACACGTTCTCTGTGCAAATTCAAAGAAACGATGACCTTAACGGGTAATTTAAAACAAATCTTACACAACAAACCCAAAAAGGCAGTAACTCTAATTGACGATCCTGCCACAACTTTTGCAATGGCCAGAAATTCTATTGACGGTAATGTTCTTGTTGCGGCACAGCGAAACACAAATTTTGTCACTGATTTTATGAAGTATAATGATTTTTCATTAAAGATTTCCGGCAAAACTCCTCTTATTTTTTACTTTGTGTTAATATTTGCGTTTATTAGCGGAATTATGGCATATTTCTATTATCAAAGTATATTTGAGGCATTTTACAGTGCAACGGCAATATCCTGTATTATTGCTATGCCTTCATCGCTTTTTATTGATATCTTACCATTAGCCGCCGCCTCTAAAAAGCTTAACAAAAAGGGCTCTATGATATCAGGAATGTATGGCGCCGAAAAGATTGAGCAGACTAACGCAGTCGTTATTAACACAAACGACATTTTCCCCACAGGCAGCATCAAACTCCATAATATGAAGGTTTTGTCTGATAATAATATAGACGACACACTTTTGCGAGCGGCATCACTTACCGCCGCAATTAACAGCCCCCTTGAATCGATCTTTAATCAAATTGCCGGAACCAATACATCATACTCTATCCCAACTTCCGACACCATCAAGTACGAAAAAAATCTCGGTATATCAGGTTGGGTTAATAACGAGCTTTTGTTTATCGGTAACCGATCTTTTATGCAGGCACACGGCATATCAATCCCCAGCCTTGAAATTGATAAAAAAATTTTACGAAAAGGCTTTTTCCCTGTATATGTGGCAACCTCAGATACTGCCTGTGCGCTTATAGTAATTGAATACTGCGTAAGACCTGAAATTGCAAAAGAACTAAGAAAAACAGCCGATCTTGGACTTACAATTTTGGTTGAAAACTGCGATCCGAATATAACCGAGGCTATGCTTTGCGATTATTTTGATTTGTACGATGACTCGATTAAAATTATGACTACTTCCGGTGTGTATATGCTCAAAAATGCAACACTGCCCGTCGAAGAATATTCTGCCCCTGCAGCCTATAAAGGTTCAGGATTAAATCTCGTAAGGATAATCAACTGCGCAGATATGATCAAAAAATCCAACAAGTTGTTGACGGTAATGTACGCGCTGTTTGCAATTTTTGGTGTTATGTATTTTATATATGCCGCTTTTTCAGGAATGACTGTAATTCCCTCGCCGCAGGCAATCCTTGTATACGAACTGGCGATAAGCGCTTTATCATTAATCGGTTTTCTCATTCGAAAGCCGTAGGAGGAATATATTATGGAAAAACAAAAATTTTACATCACAACCGCGATTGCCTACGCATCGCGTAAGCCACATATTGGCAACGCATATGACATTGTGCTTGCCGATATGATTGCCCGTTACAAAAAAATGATGGGCTATGACGTTTATTTAATGACAGGCTCTGACGAACACGGTCAGAAGATCGAAGAATATGCAAAAGCTGACGGTATTAGTCCAAAGGAATTTGTTGATAACGCCGCCGCTAATATAAAGGCAGTTTGGGACAGTCTTGACACCTGCTATGATAAATTTATTCGTACTACAGACGATTACCACGAAGATGCTGTTCAAAAAATCTTTAAAAAGCTTTATGACCAGGGCGATATTTATAAAAGTACCTACGAGGGTAAATACTGTGTTCCCTGCGAATCTTTCTACACCGAAAGTCAGCTTGTAGATGGCAAATGCCCCGACTGTGGCCGTGATGTTATTGATTCTAAAGAAGAAGCATATTTCTTACGCCTTTCAAAATATCAGGATAGATTAGTTGAGTATTTTGAGCAGAACCCTGATTTTATTAAGCCTGAATCACGTAAAAATGAAATGCTTAATAACTTTATAAAACCGGGTCTACAAGACCTTTGTGTGTCACGTTCATCATTCAAATGGGGCGTACCCGTTAGCTTTGACGACAAGCACGTTATCTACGTTTGGATTGACGCGCTTTCTAACTATATCACAGGTATCGGCTACAACCCTGATGGTAGCAGTGAGCAATACAAAAAGCTCTGGCCTGCCGATTTGCACGTTATAGGTAAAGATATCGTTCGTTTCCACACGATTTATTGGCCCATTATTCTTATGGCTCTCGGTGAACCACTACCAAAACAGGTTCTCGGTCACCCATGGGTGCTTGTGGGCGACGATAAAATGTCTAAATCAAAAGGCAATGTTATCTATGCTGATGAACTTGCCGCTCGTTTTGGCATAGATGCGGTTCGCTACTACCTACTTTCAGAAATTCCCTTCACACAGGACGGCACTATCACTTACGAAAGCTTTATAACAAAGTTTAATGCTGATTTGGCAAACACACTCGGTAACCTTGTAAACCGCACAGTTGCTATGACCAACAAGTATTTTGGCGGTAAAGTAACTGCACCGGAAGCCTTTAACCCACTCGATGACCAGCTTATCGCGGCGGCTAATGAAACGGCAAAAAAATACCACACACTTATGGATTCGTACCGCAATGCCGATGCTTGCGAATGCATTATGAACTTTGCAAAGCGCTGCAATAAATATATTGATGAAACAACACCTTGGATTCTCGCCAAAGACGAGGCTACACTCCCCCGTCTTAACGCGGTGCTTTACAGTTTGCTTGAAGGTATCCGTATGCTCGGTGTTATGCTTACTCCTATTATTCCTTCGAGTTGTAAGAGCATTGCATCTCAAATCAACAGCGATAATACTGAACTTGCATTTGGCAAGGTAAACGAATTCACCGTAGGCGAAGCAACACCGCTTTTTGCCCGTATTGATATGCCAAAGGTTCTTGAAGAGATTGCCGCAGAGCAGGCTAAAAAAGCGGCAGAAGCTGAAAAGGCTGAAAACACAGTAAAGCTTCCCGAAATCTCAATTGACGATTTTGCAAAGGTTGAGCTTACAACCGCAAAAATTATTGCTTGCGAGCCTATTCCAAAGGCTAAGAAGCTCTTAAAACTCACACTTAACGACGGTAGCGGTAGACCTCGAACCGTAGCATCGGGAATTGCAAAATACTATACACCCGACGAGCTTATCGGTCATAACGTAATTGTTGTGTCAAACCTCAAGCCCGCCACCCTTTGCGGTGTTGAGTCTAACGGTATGATTTTGGCGGCTGATTGCCCTGATGACGACGTAAAGGTTATCTTTGTAGACGATATTCCCGAAGGATGCAAAATCAGATAATGTATAGTGACGATTTAATAAATTCATACCCTATTTTTGACACTCATTCACATTATGACGATAGTCGTTTTGACGATATTCGCGAGTCACTTTTTGCCGAAATGCAGCAAAACGGTGTGTGCGGTATCGTAACTTGCGGTTGCGATGAAGCCTCTTCAAAAGCGGCATTACAAATGGCAGAGCAATACGATTTTGTCTATGCCGCTGTGGGTATTCACCCAGGCAATATTGACTCGGGTACTACCGTCGAACAGATAGAAAAATTAGCACAACACAAAAAATGCGTAGCTATTGGTGAAATCGGTCTTGACTATTATTGGGTAGATGACAATAAACCTCAACAAATCGATATTTTTGAAAAACAAATATTACTGGCACATGAACTTGATTTACCAATAATCGTTCACGACCGTGATGCACACGGTGACGCGCTTGAAATTCTTAAAAAGCACAAACCAAAGGGCATTGTGCACTGCTATTCAGGTAGTGTGGAAATGGCTGAGGAAATTATAAAACTTGGTATGTATATCGGTGTTGGTGGCGTTATTACATTTAAAAACGCAAAAAAGCTTCCCGATGTGGTAAAAATAATCCCCGACGAGCTATTACTTGTCGAAACTGATTGTCCTTACCTTGCCCCCGAGCCATATCGCAGTAAGCTTTGCCATTCGGGAATGATAAAATATACTGCCCAAAAGATTGCCGAAATACGCGATACTACATCTCAATGCATTTTAGAACTAACCACTAAAAACGCTAAAACTTTATTCGGTATATAATAAAGAATAATCACCCCGCTTAAGTGTAATAATAACACTGAAAGCGGGGTGATTTTTGTGAATAACGAAAAGAACAAAAACAACAATCAAAACAAGAGCAAAAATGAACAGAACAAGAACAAGAGTGACAATAAGTTAGATAAAAATTAAGTCATATCGGTGAATTTTTCTATAAAAAGCCTGCCAATCAACAGGTGTTTTCGATAATGACAAAAGGACTTTAAGGCATTCACCTTGAAGTCCTTTTTTATTATTACTGATTATCAGTTTCCATTATAGCACGGAAGTCGTCGCCCGAAATTTTTTCATTTTCAAAAAGCACCTTTGCAACTTCGTGAAGCTTGGGCATTGCTGAATTCAAGAGTTCGAGCGCCTTTTCATACTGCTTCATAACAACAGCTTCGATTTCATCATCAATTGTAGCGGCTGTCTTTTCCGAATAGTTAGGTGTCGACGAGAAATCGCGACCTAAGAACACCTCATTATTATCATCACCGTAAACCACAAGACCCAGCTTGTCGCTCATACCAAAGCGTGTAACCATTTTACGAGCAAGCTCAGTAGCACGCTGAATATCGTTTGAAGCGCCTGTACAAACATCATCCTGAGTCAGCTGCTCTGCGGCGCGACCGCCTAAGAGTGAGCATATCTGCTCTAAAATCTGGTTTTTGCTGGTGTGACCCTTTTCTTCTGTAGGCAGATACATTGTGTAGCCTGCTGCCATACCACGAGGTATGATAGATATTTGATGTACAGGATCTTGTGTTGGCAAAAAGTACGATACAATCGCGTGACCTGCTTCGTGGTAAGAGGTAACCATCTTGTCTTTTTCGCGTACCTTGTGAGATTTCTTTTCGGTACCCATTACAACCTTAATGGTAGCCTCTTCAATTTCTTCTTGAGTAATTGCCTTTTTATTGTGGCGAACAGCCAAAAGAGCTGCCTCATTAAGCAGATTTTCAAGATCTGCACCCGTAAAACCTGCAGTTGATTTTGCAATGGTCAATAGACTCACATCAGGACCCAGTGGCTTTCCGCGAGAATGAACCTTAAGTATCTCTTCTCTGCCCTTTACATCGGGATAGTTAACGGTAATCTGACGGTCAAATCGACCCGGACGCAACAATGCCTTATCCAGTATATCAGGACGGTTAGTTGCCGCCATAACGATAACACCCTCGTTAGTACCAAAGCCATCCATTTCAACAAGCATCTGATTAAGAGTTTGCTCACGCTCGTCGTGACCGCCGCCAAGACCGGCTCCTCTCTGACGTCCTACGGCGTCAATTTCATCTATAAATATTATTGCGGGAGCATTCTTTTTAGCTTCGCCAAAAAGATCACGCACACGGGATGCACCAACACCTACAAACATTTCAACAAAATCAGAACCCGAAATTGAGAAAAACGGCACACCTGCTTCACCGGCAACCGCGCGTGCCAGCAAGGTCTTACCTGTTCCGGGAGGACCTACCAGCAACACACCTTTTGGAATGCGGGCGCCAAGATCGTTAAACTTTTTAGGATCTTTAAGAAAATCAACAATCTCCGCCATTTCCTGTTTTTCTTCATCAGCACCTGCAACATCGGCAAAGGTGGTCTTTCGCCTACCGTCATCCTTGCGCACCTTGGCTTTACCAAAGCCCATAGTCTTATCGGCACCCATAGAAGCATTCATTTTTTTCATAAAGAAGATGCCTAGAGCCACCATAACACCTATAAGTAATATCTGCGGTATCATTGCGACAAGCCAAGAAGTCTGTCCGCCCTCTATATAATCATAATCAATAAAATTTTCCGTACCCTTGGGATTTTCTTTATTGTTTGCTCTTATAAATTCATTTACATCATTGTAAAAAATTTCCGAAGAAGCAACACTGTAGTGATATTTTTTGCCGTCTTCGCGCAAAGTGTACGTCAAATCACCACTGTATAAATTAAGGGTAAATGCAGAAACCTCATTATTTTCAATTTTTGCTACGATCTCGGTATACCTAATCTGCTCTGTCGTATTGGCTACCTTTGTTGCTACAAAGAACGAGGCTATTAACACAATAGGTATCAAAATAATCAGTAGTATGTTTTTAATGTTCTTTTTCAAAATAAGTTACGCACCTTTCAATAATAACGGTTATTATTCTCCGCCGTAAACCGATGGATCCAGTATGCCCACATAGGGTAAATTTCTATATTTTTCATCATAATCAAGACCATAACCTATAACAAACTCATCAGGAATAACCTTTCCCACGTAATCAGCTTTTATGTCTGCCTTGCGGTTTGCGGGTTTATCAAGCAGTGTACAAATTTTTATACTGCTTGCATTTCTGCCCATAAGCACTCCTTTTAAATATGACAAAGTTATACCGGAATCCAAAATATCCTCAATTATAAGTATATCCATACCGTCCGGATCTATATCAAGGTCTTTTTTAAACTTTACAACACCTGTGGTTTTAGTGCCGCTATAAGACGAAACAGCGATAAAATCTATCTGACAGTCACACTTGATTTCTCTAAGCAGATCGCCCATAAAGACAACTGCGCCTTTAAGTACGCTGACTACCAGCAGATTTTTACCTTGATAATCACGTGTTATCTGTTCGCCAAGTCGTTTGCAAATTTGCTTTAACTCCTCTTCAGAAACCAAAATATTTTTAACATCTCTTTCCATAATTTTCCCCTTAATTCTTTTCAACATTTATTTTGTAAATTGTTTGACTGTTACAGTCAGCAGCGCATCGCTCTGCTACACCTATTTTGTGTATCCACACAATCCCGAAATCGTCTGCGAGAACAGGCCACACATTTCGCTCACCAAGTGGGATTTTATATTCACAAAAAAGCTTTTTTAAGGTTTTTGTGCAGTTTTTGTTTTTAAGACGCACCGTGTCACCTGACTCGCGATTTCTTAACACTAATTGTCCCACTATTTTATCACAGTCTAATATATTTTTTAATAACAAATTATGAACTTTTTCGCAATTTTCAAATAAATCATTGTTCTGCTTTGTTATATCAACGCTGTATGTCACATTTGAATATGCTTTTTTGGCAGATGCAATTTTTAAAATACCGTTATCGTAATAAGCGGTCATATCACCCGACAAACTGATTTTGCCGCCTTTGACACAAATATTATAAATGCGGTTGATATGAAAATTATCTACCTTTATACCAAAAATGTCACAATGCATTGCAATGATTCTTTTTGCAATAGCAGGATGCAAAATTCTTATCTCATCGGCTGATAAAACTCCATCGCGACATAGCTCATTATATTCTTTTTTTACTACCTTGTTGATAAAATCTTCATCCTCGCGTATTGACGCAGTCATCCGACTTACAGCATTTTCCGCCGACTCGTTAAACGATTTTAAGACAGGTATTATATTGTGTCGAATTCTATTGCGGGTGTAATCGTCATTCAAATTCGTGCTGTCGGTTATAAACTCTATGCTGTTTTGAGCGCAATAATTTTCAACATCGTCACGTGTACACAAAATGAGCGGACGTATATATCTATCACGCTTAGGTGGAATACCGCAAAGCCCCGATAACGCAGTACCGCGAGTAATGTTAAAAATCACGGTTTCAATATTATCGCTTGCTGTATGTGCCGTAGCAACAGCATCAGTATTAAGACTTTCAAAAAACGCGTATCGCAATTGTCGCGCCGCAAGTTCAATACTCAAATGATTTTGTCTTGCAAATTCCGGCACATCGGCAGAACCCACAAAGCACTCCACATTTCTGATTTTGCACTGCTCCAAAACAAAACTTTGATCGCGAATTGCTTCGTTGCCTCTGATTTGATGATTAAAATGCGCTGCACTTATCTTTTCTAGATTTAATTTTTCTTTTAAAGACAACAACGAATCCAGCAATGCCATTGAATCAGCGCCGCCAGAAAGCGCGACTGTAATATGCCTGACCGACTGCAGCAATTGAAAGCGAGTAATTGCTTCTGTTACTTTGTTTAACATTATCTGAACACATCCACCGATGTAAATCTTGTATACTGACCGTCCCAATGAAGCGGTATAATACCCGTTTCGCCGTGACGGTTTTTAGCAACGATACACTCGGATTTTGTATTGTCGCTTAAATCTTCATCAGAATTCTTTTCGCCATCGTAATAAGCATCACGGTAAAGGAACAATACTATATCTGCATCCTGCTCAATAGAACCTGAATCACGTAAATCGGCAAGAGCAGGCTTATGAGATTTTCCTTTTGCCTCGGTACCACGTGACAACTGTGCGCAGGCAATAACAGGAACCTTAAGCTCCTTAGCCATAATCTTAAGGCTACGAGTAATCTCTGAAATTTCCTGAACACGATTATCGCTGTGACGAGGTGAATGCATAAGACCTAAATAATCAATAACCACCAAATCAACACGCTTCATACGACGAAGCTTGGCTTTCATTTCGGGAACGGTTATGTTAGAACTTTCATCAAAATAAAGCTCGGCTTTAGAAAGATTTTCTCCCGCTTGGGTAAGTCTCGTCCATTCTTCAGGTGCCAAATCACCAGTGCGGAGTTTTTCGCTCTTGATTGCAGCTTCACTAGAAAGCATACGCTGAGCCAATTGGTCACGCGTCATTTCAAGCGAGAAAAAACATACCGTTTTACCGGCATTAACCGCAACATTACGCGCAATATTAAGCGCAAATGAGGTTTTACCCATACCTGGACGCGCGCCAAGAATGATAAGGTCTGATTTGTTAAGACCTGTAATCATTCGGTCAAGTTCACCGATTCCTGAGGGTATACCTATGTAATCACCACGAGTTTCAGGGTCATTTATCTTAGTAAGTCGGTCATAAGTTTCTGCTGAGATTACATCTTTAATATGGGTAAGACCGCCGATTTCTCTGCCATCACGAATTTCAAAAATACGTTGCTCTGCACTGTCTAATAACTTTCCCGAGTCCATCGTATTTTCGTTAATATCCTTGAGTATTCCCTTTGCGGCACCCATTAAAGCCCGTTGATAGAATTGCTCGCGGATAATACCCACATAGGTCATTACATTAGCCGATGAAGGTACCGCCTGTACTAATTTGGTAAGATATTCCTTACCACCGGTTTCATCATAGACGCCGTCTTTTTTTAGACGTTCAAGCAGAGATATGAAATCAATGGATTGACTTAACTCATACATTGATGAAATAGCCGAATATATCTCCTTGTGCTGTGGTATGTAAAAATACTCGGTTTTCACCTGAACTGCAACCTCATTGATACACTCAGGATCAATTATCATGGAGCCAAGCACTGCCTGTTCCGCGCCTACCGAATAAGGCAATCTTCCACCATCAATATCATAAATAATGTTGTTATCACTCATAACAAAATTACTCCGTTACCTTTACTGTGATTTTTGCCGTAATGCCAACATAAAGCTTGATTTCTGCTGTGTATTCACCAAAGTTTTTAATATCGGCAACACTCATTTTTTTACGGTCAACCTCTATACCGAGTTCTTTTTTTACCTGCTCGGCAATTTCTTTAGAGGTTACGCTACCAAAAAGACGACCGTTACTACCTGCTTTTGCCTTGATAGTAACGCTTTTGCCTTCAAGCTTTGTGGCGGTAGCCTTTGCGGCGTCAATCTCCTCTTGTTTATGGTGAGCAGCAGCTGCCTCGCGACTCTTAAGCTCACTCATTGCGGCAGAATCTGCCTCTATCGCTAAATTTTTTGGAAATAAAAAGTTGCGGGCGTATCCGTCAGATACATTGCAAAGCTCGCCCTTTTTACCCTTGCCCTTTACATCTGCCAACAAAATTACTTTCATATATAAAACTTCCTTTCAACATCTGAATTAACTATGTATGGCGGAAGGCATAAACGCCTTCCCCGTTTTATACTTCCAGTATAATTGGAAGTATCATAGGTGACCTATGGGTTTTATTATATAAGAATTTCGCCACCGAATCTTTAATACGTGTTTTTATGGTGCTCCAATCCTTAACTCCTAAAACATAACAGTTTTCAAGCACATTGCAAACCACACCGTTAAGTGCTTCCATAAGCTCGTCAGACTCTTTAACATAGACAAATCCGCGTGACACTATATCTGGACCTGACACAACCTCACGGGTAATGCTGTCTATCGCAACATTAACAACAATAATGCCGTCCTCTGCCAGATGCTTACGGTCACGAAGAACAATGCTGCCCACGTCACCAACACCCAGTCCGTCCACAAGCACTCTGCCTGCGGGTACTGTTTCGGTGCATTTGATACCCTGCTTTGATAGTTCAATCACACTGCCGTTAGCACCGATTACAACATTTTTGTAATCTAATCCCATAGCATACGCTAATTGCGCGTGCTTGTAAAGATGCTTTTGCTCGCCGTGAACAGGTATAAAATATTTTGGGTTTATGATGCTAAGCATCAGCTTTTGCTCTTCCTGACAAGCGTGACCCGATACATGAACATCGTACATCTTTTCATAAACAACATTAGCGCCGCGCTTCATAAGCTCGTTTACAACTCGACTTACCAGTTTTTCGTTACCGGGTATGGGAGTTGCTGAAATAATTATCATATCGCCGGGGGCAATTTCTACTTGACGGTGCTCGGAAGCTGCCATTCTTGAAAGCGCCGACATAGGCTCGCCCTGACTGCCTGTGGTAATTATTACAAGCTCACTGGGCGCGTAATTTTTAATGGTTTCAATTTCTACAAGTATGCCGCTTGGCACATTTAAGTAACCAAGCTCTGATGCGACATTAACAACATTTATCATACTTCTACCCGATACCGCAACCTTACGTTTGCAACGCGCCGCCTCGTCAATAATCTGCTGTATACGATGAATGTTAGAAGAAAAAGTCGCAACAACTATGCGATGACCCTCCGCCTTTTTGAAGAGGTTAGAAAATGATTCGCCTACGATTCGCTCAGATGATGTATAACCCGGTCGCTCCGCATTGGTAGAATCAGAAAGCATTGCCAGCACACCTTTTTTGCCAAGCTCGGCAAAACGGGCAATATCTATAACCTTATCGTCAATAGGTGTTGTATCTATCTTAAAGTCGCCCATATGAACAACCGTGCCCGCACCACAGGTAATGGCAAAGCCAACCGAATCGGGTATAGAATGATTTACGTGGATAAATTCAACCTTAAATTTACCAAGCGATACCACGCCGCCTGCATTTATCTCATTAAGCTTTGCATCACCGAGCAACTTATGCTCTTTGAGCTTGCCCGATATAAGACCGATAGTCAGTCGTGTTGCATATATAGGCACATTTAACTGCTTTAAAAGATAGGGTATTGCACCAATATGATCCTCGTGACCGTGCGTTACTACAAGACCCTTTATCTTATCCTGATTTTCAAGCAGATAAGTAAAATCGGGTATAATGCTATCAATACCAGGTGTGTCTTCGTCAGGAAATATCATACCGCAGTCAACAAGCATCATATCGCCATCGTATTCATAAAGGGTGATATTTTTGCCAACCTCGCCAAGACCTCCAAGCGGAATGATTTTTACAGGTTTTGCAGGCTCCTTTGGTGCAGTACTGCGTTTTTTAGGCACAGAGTTATACTGCTTTTGAGTTACTGTCTTTTTTTGAGTCTGTTTACCGGTGTTTTTGGTGCCTGATGCAGCTTTGGTGTTTGATGTGCTTTTTGCTTTAGAATATTTTTTTTGTGCAGGTTTTGCCCCGCCGCTTACAAGATTTTGTACCGCGCGTTTGGCGTTAGATTCTGTTTGTTTTTTGTTATTAGTTTTCTTATTCCCTTTTTGTTGTGTTTTGTTTTCACTCATTAAAATAAATTTTCCTCCAATTAAATTTAAAATATGTATTATATCATCTGCATCCTACTGACACAGAGCAAAAGTCAAAATTAAATAGTGCTAATACCCCAAGATAATATCCATTATATTTTACTATTTATAGGTACAACTTGTCAAGGAGAATTATTTTTATAACCGCCATTATAATGTACAGTCGTCAATGATAGGTTACACTTTTCTCAAAAAAATATGATGAAAAC
>CAZVWG010000016.1:0-22198 GCA_964630675.1 uncultured Ruminococcus sp. | reverse complement strand
TGTGCTAGCCTTACAAGCATAACAATCCCCGACAATGTTACAAGTATAGGCGAGTATGCATTTTCTGGTTGCACCAGCCTTACAAGTATAACAATCCCCGACAGTGTTACAAGTATAGGTAGTTATGCATTTTATCAGTGCGCCAGCCTTACAAGCATAACAATCCCCAACAGCGTTACAAGTATAGGCGGTGGTGCATTTGAAATTTGCACCAGCCTTGCAAGTATAACCATCCCCGACAGCGTTACAAGTATAGGTAGTAATGCATTTCGTGATTGCACCAGCCTTACGAGTATAACAATCCCCGACAGTGTTACAAGTATAGGTAGTTATGCATTTTATCAGTGCGCCAGCCTTACAAGCATAACAATACCCGACAGCGTTAAGAGTATTGGTAGTTATGCGTTTTCTGATTGCACCAGCCTTACAGCAATAAACGTTGACGAAAACAACGGTAGTTACTGTTCTGTTGACGGTGTATTGTTTAATAAAGATAAAACAACATTAGTACAATATCCCGCAGGTAAAACAGATGCTACATACATAATACCCGACAGTGTTACAAGTATAGACACTTCGGCATTTTCTGGTTGCACCAACCTTACAAGTGTAACAATCGGCGACAGTGTTACAAGTATAGGCGATTATGCATTTAGGTATTGCTACAGCCTTACAAGTGTAACAATCCCCGACAGTGTTACAAGTATAGGCGATGGGGCATTTTCTAATTGCGACAGCCTTACAGACATATGGTATACAGGCAGTGAAACCGACAAACAAAACATTACAATTAGTTCATATAATACATATTTAACCTCAGCTACCTGGCATTACAACACCTGTAATCCAAATGAGCACACCTATATCACCAACAGCGATACAACCTGTGAAAACTGCGAGTGGGTGCGGTATAATGCAAAGGGTGATATTGGTGCTGACGGCTCAATCAACAACAAAGACCTCGGGCTTCTTATGCAGTATCTCAATGATTGGGAGGTGCAAATCTCACTTGATGCTGCCGATGTTAACGATGACGGAAACGTTAACAACAAGGACTACGGTCTTTTGATGCAGTATCTTAACGGTTGGGACGTAGTGCTTAAATAATGCGGAATTCGGAATTCGGAATTAGGAATTAAATAATGCGACAGCGCTTGCTAAAACAAATAGCAGGCGCTGTTGTTAATTGAAAATTGAAAGTCGAAAATGGAAAATCAGTGTGTTTTCGCAACGCGAAAACGAATATAAAAAATCAAAAACTCACAGGCGTTTACTGTCATAGTAAATACCTGTGAGTTTTTCTGTTTTTTAATCGTAAATTGCATTACAGCTCATCAAGCTCAAACCAAAATGTCACGCCGTCTTCGGTGTTGTAGACACCGCAGTTGTTATTATGAATCTTCATAACGGCATTAACAATCGAAAGTCCCAAACCAAAGCGGGTTTTGTCGCGCTTGTGTGAATCGTCGCCACGGTAAAAGCTTTGCCAAATATACGGCATTTTTTCTTTTTCGATATAACTGCCTGTGTTATGAACATTTACGCGTATTTTGTTGTCGTTTTTTTCACGGAACACGGTTACGCTACCGCCGCTATTTGTATGCGATTTTGCATTTTCAAGAAAAGCTTTTAGCACCTGCTCTATCTGCATACGGTCGGCAAAGACTGTGGTTTCGGGCGGTATTTTGTTTTCGACGGTTATATCGCTGTTTACAAAAATGCGCGTAAGCAGCATATCTGCCATATCGCAGATGTCAAATGTGGTTTTATTTGCAGGCACTTGACCCGATTCGTATTTTGAAAGTTCTAAAATACCAAGCACCAGCTTGTTCATTCGCTCGCTCTCGTCAATGATGGTGTCGCAATACTGCTCGCGTTTTTCGGCATTGACATTAAGCTTTAAGCCTTCGGCATAGCCGCTGATAATGGCAATCGGTGTTTTAAGCTCATGTGACACATTTGCGACAAAGGTTTTACGCATTTTATCAAGCTCGCGCTCAAGTTCTATTTCATCGCGCAGTTTTGAGTTTGTGAGTTTTAAATCTTCGAGTGTGCGCGATAATGATGCCGACATTTCATTGACCGATTCGGCAAGCTGACCGATTTCGTCGGTGCGATGGACCGTTATCGTTCGGTCAAATTTAAGATCTGCCATATCGCGCGTAATTGCGTTCATCTCTGTAAGCGGCTTTGAAAAGCGACGTGCAAAAATTATCACCCACACAAGCGACAGCAAAAGACAAAGTATTGCGATTGCGGTTATAAACTCGTTTGCGGTAGCCGCCGACGATATAACCAGTTGTTTCTGAATTTTTACTTCGGCAAAAAGGCTGTTGTCTATCTGCTTGCGGCACAGCAAAAATTCACTGTTGTCAAATCGACGAACAGCCTCTTCGTATACTATCCCGCCCGAAAGCGACTGACTTTTTACGGTTGTAAGGTCTTCATGCATCATACCAAAATCATGACGTCCGTCAATAAAAAAATCCATCATCTGTGCGCCTTGGGTTGTGTATTTTATGTTGCCGTAGCCATCGTAAATTTCAACATCAAAATTATAGTTTTCACTGATATCGGTCAATGTTTCCGATATAGATTGCGTATCGGAAAAATCAATATCTTCGATGCGGTTAATTTGTGAGATAAGTAAATTTTTTTGTCGCAAAAAAAAGAATTTTGAAAGCAGCGCCGTATTGCAAAGCGTAAGAACCAGAACAAATATCGCAAAAATTGCCGCTACTTGCGAAAAGACATTAAACCAAAGCTTGTTTTTTAATGATTTTAAGTTAGGTTTAAAGTTCAAGCTTATACCCCATTCCGTAAACTGTTTTTAAGTGTGCCGCACCAAAGTCGCCGAGCTTGGTACGAAGGCGGGCTATGTGCGAGTCTACCGTGCGCTCATCACCGTAATAGTCATATCCCCATACGCTTGTAAGCAACTGATCGCGCGAAAGCACGCGCCCTGCGTTATCATAAAGCGCACACAACAGCTCAAATTCTTTAAGTGTAAGCTCTGGGTTGTCGCCATCAACACTTACGGTATAGGCATCGCGATCTATCCTAAGACCTTTTTCTTTTACCTCGGTGTGATTTTTTTGCGCGGTGCTCAGTTTAAGCAGAGCCTCGACACGTTTTACAAGCACCGCCGGTGAAAAAGGTTTGGTTACATATTCATCAATGCCTGCATCAAAACCCTCAAGCATATCAAATTCTTCTGCACGGGCAGATAGCATAATTATCGGAAGGTTTGAAAACCTGCGTATTTCCCGAGTCAGAGCCCAACCGTCAAGCTCGGGCATCATTATATCAACAATACACAGATCTATTGTTTGGCTTTGTACGGCTTTAAGTGCTTTAGCTCCGTCAAATACGCGCACAGTCTTGTAGCCTGCGTTTTCTAAAAAATCACCAATAAGCGCAACTATCCGTTCTTCGTCATCGGCTATAAGAATTGTATTTTCGCTCATTTACAATCACCCTCTATAGACTAATATATAACTTTCTCATTTGTTTTAATAATTTGTAAACACAACATCATTATATACTAAAAATCTTAATAAGTAAATGCATACTTTACCTTGCAATTCGTATGTCTTTGTGCTATAATGCATTATGTATAATTATATATAGTATAAGGAGAAATTCGCCTTGTCATTTCCATTAGAAAATATAAGAAATTTTTGCATAGTAGCTCACATAGACCACGGCAAATCAACCCTTGCCGACCGTTTGCTTGAGCTTACCCAATCGGTAGCCGAGCGCGATATGGAAGAGCAGATACTTGACAGTATGGACTTAGAGCGTGAGCGCGGCATCACAATTAAGGCTCACGCCGTAACTCTTTACTACACCGCTAAAGACGGCAAAGAATATGAGCTTAATCTTATTGATACTCCCGGGCACGTCGACTTTAACTATGAGGTATCGCGTTCACTCGCCGCTTGCGAGGGCGCAATACTTGTAGTCGACGCTTCGCAGGGTATTGAGGCGCAAACCTTGGCTAACACATATTTGGCTGTAGACCACGGTCTTGAAATACTTCCGGTTATAAACAAAGTTGACTTGCCCTCTGCAGAGCCCGACAGAATAAAATCCGAGATAGAGGACATTATCGGCATCCCTGCCGACGAGGCTCCTCTTATTTCTGCTAAAACGGGACTGAATGTTGAGCAGGTATTAGAAGCCATTGTTGAGGGTGTGCCCGCGCCAAAAGGCGACCGCACAGCGCCGCTTAAAGCACTTATATTTGACTCGTATTACGATGCATACAAAGGCGTTATCGTTTATTTTCGCGTAGTATCGGGCAAGATTCAAAGCGGTGATAAAATCAGGATGATGGCAACAGGCGCAGAATTTGATATTGTAGAGCTTGGACGCAAGCGCGCGACAAACTATGAAACCTGCGACGTGTTGGAGGCAGGCGAGGTTGGATACCTGTCGGCATCCATCAAGACGGTAAGTGAAGCGCGCGTGGGCGATACTATAACTCTTGCAAACCGTGCCGCCGATGAGGCACTGCCCGGTTACCGTGCGGCAAAGCCTGTTGTGTTCTGCGGTATATATCCCGCCGACGGCGCAAAATATCCCGATCTTCGTGAAGCGCTCGAAAAATTACAGCTCAACGATGCATCGCTGCTTTTCGAACCCGAAACCTCACAGGCGTTAGGTTTTGGATTTCGTTGCGGATTTTTAGGTCTTTTGCATATGGAAATATTAGAGGAACGACTCGAGCGCGAATATAATCTTGATATTATTACAACTGCTCCCAGTGTTCAATATGAATTTGTACTCACTAACGGGGAAAGAATATTTGTGGATAATCCTACCAACTACCCTGACCCTGCCGTTATTGCCGAAGCGCTTGAGCCTGTTGCAAACGTGCATATCTATTCTCCAAGCGATTATGTCGGCACCATTATGCAGCTTTGCGAGGAACGGCGCGGCGATTATAAGGGTATGACATATATGGGCGACCGCGTAGATATTCATTATGTTCTTCCTATGGGCGAGATAGTTTACGATTTTTTTGATGCATTAAAATCGCGCACCAAAGGTTATGCAAGTTATGATTATGAGCCTGCGGGATACCAAAAATCCAATCTTGTAAAACTTGACGTTATGCTTGCGGGTGATACGGTAGATGCGCTATCATTTATTGTGCACACATCAAATTCTTATACACGTGCGCGCCGCATTGCAGAAAAACTTAAAGATTATATCCCCAGACAGCTTTTTGAGGTGCCTGTTCAGGTAGCTGTAGGCGGCAAAATAATTGCACGTGAGACCGTAAAGGCTATGCGCAAGGACGTGCTTGCAAAGTGCTACGGCGGTGATATTACCCGTAAAAAGAAGCTCCTTGAAAAGCAAAAAGAAGGCAAAAAGAAGATGCGTAAGTTAGGCTCGGTAGAGGTGCCCAAGGACGCATTTATGGCAGTTTTGAAATTGGATGAATAAAAAACAACTGTATGGATCGATGCTCAAATTGACCCGCGGCGGATAAAGGGCATCCGCCCATAGAAAAAGGATGTTAAGTATGACCGAAAAAAGAAAAAAGGCGATAATTCGCCGCAGAATATTCATAGCACTTGTAGCAGCATTGCTTGTTGTAGCAATTGCTCTTGTTACCGTTATTGTTGCGATAATTAAAAACGGTGGAGACAACAATAACGCTTCGTCGAATGTTTCATTGGTTTCAAGTGATGAAGCGATATCATCCGACGACACCTCTTCGTTAAAGGCGGATACCCCATCAGAACCTGAAATATTTGTTACACCTACAGGCGTAGAGCTTGACGCAAATTTCAGCAGACTGTTGCTTATAAACGGTGATAATCCTCTGCCCGACGATTATGATACCAATGTTCGCAAGTATCTTGTTGAAATTGATGACGAGTATCGCAACAACGATTATGTTACGCAAATACACAAGGAAGTGTATCCGTATATCACAGCAATGGTGGCGGCAGCGCAAGCCGACGGAGTAAATCTGCAGGTGTGGTCGCCCTTCCGCAGTTATGCAGTACAAAATGATCTTTTTCGAAGGCAGGTTACCCGCGCAGGCGGTGATGAGGATTTAGCCGCTACGGTTGTAGCGCGACCGGGCACGAGCGAACACAACACAGGTCTTTGCGCCGATTTTAATATGGCGGATGATGCTTTTGAAAGCACCGATATGTACACTTGGATGTGCGAAAACGCCGAGAATTACGGTTTTATACTTCGCTACCCTAAAGATAAAACGGATATCACAGGCGTTATTTATGAATCTTGGCACTGGCGTTTTGTCGGCATAAATGTCGCAAAAGAAATAAATGACTTGGGTTTGACTTTAGAAGAGTATATCGAACTTAAAAATATTGACCCCTCATCAGATATGTACACCGATGATTCCGCCGACAGCACGGCAGAACAAATTATAGACTAACTTTTGGAGGAACGCTTTATGGATTTTAAGCAGTTTTTCAGTCAGCTTAAGGGAAAAAAGATCGCTATGTGTGGTATTGGCGTCAGCAACACACCTCTTATTTTAAACTTTTTAAAGCAGGGCGCGCGCGTTATTGCCTGTGACCGCCGCGAGCGTGAAATTATAGGAACCATTGCCGATGAATTAGAGGCGGCAGGCGCCGAGCTTAAGCTCGGCGAAGGTTACCTCGATAATCTTGAGGTGGATATTATCTTCCGCACACCAGGTATGAATTTTCATCTGCCCGAGCTTGAGCGCGCTCGAAAGCGCGGTATAGCAGTAACCAGTGAAATGGAAGTTTTCTTTGACCTTTGTCCCGCAACAATTTTTGCGGTAACAGGCTCTGACGGCAAGACCACGACTACCACGCTTATCGCAAAGATGCTCGAAGCCGAGGGTAAGCGCGTATTTGTAGGCGGTAACATTGGCACACCGTTACTTCCCGAAATAGAAAATATAACCGCAGATGATTTTGTCGTTGCCGAGCTTTCTTCTTTCCAGCTTATCTCTATGCGCAAAAGTCCTGATGTTGCGGTAGTTACCAATGTGGCGCCCAATCATCTTGACGTGCATAAAGATATGGACGAATATGTTGAGGCAAAGAAAAACATTTTGCTTCATCAAAACGCATTCTCACGCACGGTACTTAATCGTGATAATGATATTACTGAAGATTTTCGCAAGGATGTTCGTGGTCAGAGTCTTGGCTTTAGTATGAGTCGTCGACTTAACAATGGCGCTTGGCTTGCAGACGACGGCGTGCTGCATATGGCGTATCGCGGTATTGATGTGCCCGTAGTTGATCGCAAGGATATACGAATTTTGGGCGACCACAATGTAGAAAACTATCTTACCGCCATTGCTGCCGTTTGGGGATATGTCGGTGTAGATAACATCTGCAAGGTAGCACGCGAATTCGGCGGTGTAGAGCACCGCATAGAATTTGTACGCGAAATAAACGGCGTAAAATATTATAACGACTCTATTGCATCAAGTCCCACACGCACAATAGCAGGTCTTAAGGCATTTGACCAAAAGGTTATTCTTATTGCGGGCGGTTATGACAAGCATATACCATTTGAACCGCTTATACCGTATCTTGTAGAGCGCGTAAAAACACTATATCTTTGTGGCGATACCGCTGATAAGATTGAAAACTGCTTGCGCGGATATAACGAATATAACGGCGAACCGAAAATTGTACGTGTTAAAAATATTGCCGAGGCAGTATCTACGGCGAGCAAAACGGCGGTGTCCGGTGATATTGTAACTCTTTCTCCCGCGTGTGCGAGCTTTGATGCGTATCCAAACTTTGTGGCAAGAGGAAACCATTTTAAACAACTGGTGAACGAACTGTAATGAATATTAAAGAAATTCTTTTTAAATTATCTAACGCGGTAAGCATCGGCAGCATAACCGAGGCTTCGTCCGTTGCGTTTGATATACTTTCAAGATATACTGCCGCCGCTCAAAACGGCGTTAATGTTATAGGCAAAATAAAAGGGGAAAATGATTATACCCTTATGCTTGAAGCCCATATTGATGAAATTGGTTTTGTTGTGACCGATGTTGACGAACAGGGCTTTGTCACCGTAAAAAACTGTGGTGGCATAGATCTTCGTATGTTGCCGTCAAGAACGGTTGTTATACACGGCAAAGAGGATGTTGTCGGAGTGTTTTGCGCAACACCGCCACATCTTGGAGGACCTAAAGAATATGACGATATATCGGCTTTAAAAATAGATACCCTTTTGGGTAAAGCGGCAAAAAATATTATATCGGTCGGTGACTTTGTAACCTTTAATACTAAAGCTACCGATTTGCAGGGCAGTTGTATTACGGGCAAAAGCCTTGATAATCGTGCAGGTGTTGTCTGCCTTTTAGAACTCGCACGCAGATTACAGGGTAAAACCTTACCGTTTAATGTTGTTTTTGCCCTTACCGACGCCGAAGAACTCGGTCACCGAGGCGCTAAAACTACCGTGTTTGACGTTTCTCCCGATGAAGCTATAGTTATTGACGTTTCGTTTGCCGATGCACCCGATGTTTCATCAAACGATTGCGGAAACCTTGGCGGCGGCGCAATGATTGGTATGTCACCCATTCTTGACAAAAAGCTATGGAAACAGCTGGTATCTGTAGCGCAAGAAAACAATCTACCCTATCAAACCGAGGTTATGGGCGGCAGAACAGGCACTAACAGCGACGTTATCAGTATTTCAAAAAGCGGTGTAAAAACGGGACTTGTATCTATCCCACTTCGCAATATGCATAGTGATGTTGAGATAGTCGATATAAAAGATATCGAAAATGTTTGCGACCTTCTTGAAAATTATATTTTAGGGGGTCACGCATAATGACAGAACTACTGAAACAGCTTTGTATGATAGACGGCACCTCGGGAGACGAGAGCGCAGTACGAGAGTTTGTAATTTCACAAATCAAAGATTATTGCGAATACAAAACGGATAATTTAGGTAATATAATTGCCTTTAAAAAAGGTAAAAATACACCTGCTAAAAAGGTGCTCATTGATGCCCATCTTGATGAAGTTGGACTCATTATTACACATATAGAGGAAAACGGTTTTTTACGTTTTACTACCGTGGGTGGCATTGATACTGCGGCACTGATGATGCGCCGTGTGCTAGTAAACGGAAAAACGCTTGGCATTATAGGCGGTAAGCCCGTGCATTTGTGCGAGGGCGATGAGCGTAAAAAACTGCCGAGCGCCGACACCCTTTATATTGATTTAGGTGTCACCTCAAGAGAGCAGGCGCAGGCGCTTGTAAGCGTGGGTGACTGCGCCGTTATGTGCAGTGATTATAGGGTGGTAGGAGATAAAATTCTCGCAAAGGCGCTTGATGACCGTGTGGGCTGTCTTGTTTTAATTGAACTTTTAAAGCAAGATGCCGAATACGATTTTTATGCAAGCTTTTCTGTTCAGGAAGAGGTTGGTCTTCGCGGAGCAGGAGTAGTAGCGTTTACTGTTGAGCCCGACGCGGCAATTGTTATTGACGGTACCACTGCTGCCGATGTTTCGGGCGTTGCGCCTGCAAAACAAGTGTGTCGTCAGGGTGAGGGCGCGGTTGTGTCCTTTATGGATGGCGCAACAAGCTACGACCGTGAATATTATAACGCCGCTTTAAACAGCGGTATAAAATCGCAAAGCAAGTGCGCCGTTGCGGGCGGAAACAACGCAGGCGCTATTCACTTAAGCCGTGGCGGAGTTCGTACGGTTGCTTTGTCGGTGCCCTGCAGATACATCCATACATCAGGCTCGACCTGTGATGCGCGCGACATAATCGCTGTGCGAGACCTGACAAAATATATGATAAATCAAATTGCAGGCGGCAATTTATGATAAATCTGGTAAACGAAATACCAAAAATTTCTTTGCCGCTTGCCGAAGCGGTAAAGATAAACTGTACCTATAATGCTTATAAAGATGTCGCTCTTTTCTGGATTCAGGACGGCGACCGTGCTGTTATTTCTATGCTTGATGGCAATATGGTAATATATAATAGCTCTGCTGATATAGACGAGTTGCGGGAATTTATAAATGTAATATCGCCGTTATCTGTTTTTTCGGATGCAGATACAATGCAAGAGCTTTTTGGCAAAAATTTTCACCGAGTATATGTTATGAAAAGCGAACGCCGTTTTGAAAATAATATGCAGTCCGATAATTTGAGCAGTAATGAAATTTATAAGCTGCTCAATATCGAAGGATTAGAGTTGCCGCCCTACGAATATTTCGCCGTGGATTTTTGTTATCGCCTTAATCACGGGCAGTTGAAATGCTTTGCGTTAAAAGATAAGTGCGTGGCAATAGGAATTTCTGACGGACAAGCCGTGCTTGTAAACGGCATTGCATCGCATCAAAAAGGTATGGGTTCACTATCTCTTCGCGGCTTGCTTTCACAGTATAATTTGCCGTGTATCGCTGTTTGCGAAAAACACATAATGCCCTTTTATTTAAAAAACAAATTTAGCCACGGCTATGATGCGGGCTATTGGAGGAAGACCCCTTGAATTACTTTAAATTTAATGAAACACTCGAAAAATATAGCATTCTTGCCGAAAGCAAGGCAAAAGAAAGCTTTGAAAAGATAGATAGTATTACCGAATACAATCAAACAAAAGTGCTTAACGCTTTTATTAAAAACAGGGTAAGCGAAATGCACCTTGGCACCTCGACGGGTTACGGCTATGGTGACGTAGGTCGCGACACGCTGGATCAGGTTTTTGCCGACTGTATGGGAGCGGAAGATGCTATTGTCCGACACAGTTTTGCTTCGGGCACACATACTCTTACCGTTGCTCTCTTCGGTATATTACGACCCGGCGATAAGGTGCTTGTGCTTACAGGCAGACCCTACGACACCATTATTGGTGTGTTTGGTTTTGAGGGTCATACAGATGGCTCGCTTGCCGATTTCGGAGTGGAATATCATCAGGTTGACCTTCTTCCCGACGGCACACCCGACACAAATGCTATTCGCGCCGAGCTTGCTTGGGGTAATTATAAAATGGCTTACATACAGCGCTCGCGTGGCTATAGCCTCAGACCGAGCTTGACTATTGATAAAATTGAAGAGCTTTGTGCTACTGTGCGTGAGGTATCCCCAAACACAGTTATTATGGTTGATAATTGCTACGGCGAATTTGTAGAAACACGTGAGCCCGCAGAGGTTGGCGCTGATATAATCGCGGGTTCACTCATAAAAAACGCAGGCGGAGGCATTGCTCCCACAGGAGGATATATTGCAGGTAAACACGAATATGTAGAAATGTGCGCAGGTCGTATGACCGCCCCCGGTGTCGGTCGTGAAGTCGGCGCTTCGCTTGGTCACAACCGCGAATTGTATATGGGACTTTTTGCGGCGCCTCACGTTACGGGAGAAGCGCTTAAAACGGCAGTTTTTGCTTCCGCATTGCTTGAATCTCTAGGTTACAAGGTTAGCCCCTCAGTAGACGAAAAACGCGGCGATATTATACAAAGTGTAATATTAAACGATCCTGAAGCGCTCATCGCTTTTTGCCGCGGTATGCAGTCGGGCGCGCCCGTCGATTCATTTGTGCGACCTGAACCATCAGATATGCCCGGATATGACGATCAGGTTATCATGGCGGCTGGTGCCTTTACGTTGGGTTCTTCTATTGAGCTTTCTGCTGATGCGCCGTTGCGCACGCCATATGCCGCATGGATGCAAGGCGGACTTAATTACCACAGTGCAAAAACAGGTGTGTTGCTTGCCGTACAAAGTATGTACGATAGCGGTGCGCTTAAAATCAAGGATATAAAACAAAAGGACTGAACACTTTGAAGAAAATATTTGATGGCAAAATTTATGAAATTCTCCCCAAAGCCTATGGAATTATCTTTCCATATCAAAAGGCAGTCGTAGATGAAGGCGATATAGTATGGTACAAAATGCTGTCATTTGAAAATTCGTTAATGAGCGATGTGAGTGAAACGGTTTTTTGGAACACAAAATTCGGAAGCAATTATGCCATTGCGTTAAAATTGTGCAATAATTTTGTTGCACTAAAATCCATAATTCTTCCAAATGGCAGACTTTTTTTATGTGACCACAACGGTCAAACCTATATTGTAGATACAGACGGACTGATAAATATAGCCGGTGAACTGAAGTACCGTGATGAAGCGCCATCAAGTATAGCGTTTTATAAAAACAATATATGGGCATGTTTTTCAAACACTAATGTTCTTATTCGATTTAATGTAAATACCCTGCGCGCAGAACTCAGAATAGGTGGAAAAAACTCTCCGTTTTGCGCTCCGAATGATATTTTTATCGAAGACAACACTGCCTTCATTTGCAACGGCGGTTCCAACAATGTTGTTGCGGTAAATCTCGATGACTATACCGTGGAAGAATGTTACAGTTTTGAGGAACACGTTCATTCTTATATCAAATCCGACAATTTTGAATTTGTACTGCTTGATTCGGGATTATATTTAATTTAACAAACGGGAGCATATAATTATGTTAGAAAAAACAATTATTTTGAAGGATTTTGAAGCCGTTAAAAAATTTGTCGATATTGCAAATGAAAAAACATACGATATCGAACTGCTTTCAGGCAAATACGTTGTAAATGCCAAATCAATAATGGGTGTGTTCAGCCTTGATTTAACCAAACCGCTTGTTATGGTAGCTCACACCGAAGCCCACGCTGAACTTTTGCGCCAGACAGCGCCGTTTCATTACGAATCAGCCACAAAGAAATAGGAAGTAGCATGTCAGATAAATTTTTAGCAATTCGCCGCAGTCTTATCGAAAAAGATTTCGGCAATATGAATGACCGTCAGTTTGATGCCGTTACCACAACAGAGGGAGCGTTGCTTGTGCTTGCAGGCGCAGGTAGCGGAAAAACCACTGTGCTTGTAAACCGTATTGCCAATCTGGTAAAATACGGAAATGCATATCACAGCGATTTCGTGCCCCCTTTTAGTGAACATGATATTGAAACAGCAACGGATTACATCGAAGGTAAGACCAACGCTTTGCCGCACGGCATCTTTTCGGTAAACTCTCCGCGCCCATGGGAAATACTAGCCATAACCTTTACAAACAAGGCGGCAACCGAGCTTAAAGAGCGAATCAACGCAAAACTCGGTGAAGGGGGCGAAAATCTTTGGGCAGGTACTTTTCACAGTATTTGCGGTAAAATTTTGCGTATGAATGCCGAAAAGATTGGATTTACCTCTCATTTTACTGTTTATGATACCGATGACCAAAAACGTCTTATCAAAAACATTATGAACAATAACAATATTGATGAGAAGATGTTTCCAATCCGTACGGTTGTAACCGCGATTTCATCAGCAAAGGATTCTCTTGTCACACCTTCGGAATACAAAGAAACCGCAGGCAACGATTATCGTCAGCAAACCATAGCAAAAATATATGAAGCATATCAAAAAAGGCTTGCAACAGCCGATGCCATGGACTTTGACGATATGATAAACTACACCGTCAAGTTGCTTCAGGAAAACCCCGATGTATTAGAGCACTATAGCAATAAATTCAAATATATAATGGTAGATGAATATCAGGATACTAACCACGCGCAATATGAATTAGTAAGATTGCTTGCAAGCATTCATGGTAATATTTGTGTTGTGGGCGATGACGATCAAAGCATTTACCGTTTTCGCGGTGCCACTATCGAAAACATACTTAACTTTGAAGACGATTATGAAAATGCGCGCGTTATCCGACTTGAACAAAACTACCGTTCGGTAGGCAATATATTAGGTGCCGCTAATGCAGTTATTTCTAACAATCGCGGCAGAAAAGGTAAAAATCTTTGGACCGATAAGGGTGACGGCGAGCTCGTAAAAGTTTATACTGCAGCAGACGAACGTGACGAGGCGCGGTATGTAGCAGACCGCGTGCTCGGAAGTGTGCGTAGCGGCGCAAAATTTTCTGACCATGCCGTGCTCTATCGCATAAATGCACAGTCAGCGGCAATAGAAAATGTTTTTGCCCGTAGCGGTATATCCTACCGCGTTATAGGTGGTATGCGCTTTTATGAGCGAAAAGAAATACGTGATGTTTTGGCATACCTAAACCTTATAAACAACAACAATGACGATGTTCGCCTTCGCCGTGTTATAAACGAACCCAAGCGCGGTATCGGTGATACAACGCTTAGTCACGCGGCAGAGATTGCTTTGCAGTTAGGGCTTAACCTTTTTGAAGTGCTTGACAGCGCAGATCAATTTGCTCCGCTTTCGCGCGCGGCAAATAAACTTAAAGATTTTTGCGAAATGATAAAATCTTTATCTTCACTTGTAGACGAATTACCGTTAAGCGAACTGCTTGTTACTGTTTTAGAAAAAAGCGGTTATCGTACCAGCCTTATGTCCGATGCCGACCCAAAAAATGCGGATCGACTCGCAAACGTTGACGAGTTTGTTAACACGGTAAAACAATACGAACTCGAAAACGACGAACCGTCCTTATCCGCCTTTCTTGAGGAGATTGCCCTTGTCAGCGATATTGACTCTATGAACGAAAGCGAAGACAAGGTTACCCTTATGACTATACATTCGGCAAAAGGATTAGAGTTTGAAAAGGTCTTTCTAATCGGTCTTGAAGAAGGTATTTTCCCCGGCAATCAATCGATTTACGGAGGAGAAAGTGAAATAGAAGAAGAACGTCGGCTTATGTATGTTGCAATAACCCGTGCAAAGAAACAGCTTACGGTAAGCAATGCTGTAACCAGAATGGTCTTTGGTTCTACCAACCGTAATCTTCCCTCCCGATTTTTAAAAGAAATTCCCGACGAATATTGCGATATGTCGGTATCCGCTCCACAAAAAACATTCAGCCATTCCTATGGCGCCCGCGATTCTTTTTACACGCCTAACACCGCAAGCCGTACCTCTTACGGTAAACCCTCTGTTTCTTTTGGCAGTTATTCTGCATCTAAAAAAACAGACGCTACAGCGGTAATTCTATATTCGGCAGGTCAGCGCGTAGAACATAAGACCTTTGGCGAAGGACTGATACTTTCCGCATCACCAATGGGCAATGATACGCTGCTTGAAATTGCGTTTGACACCGTAGGTACAAAAAAACTTATGGCAACCTTTGCAAAATTAAAAATTTTGTAATACTTTTATCGTACATCTTTGATAATATTTATTATGGTATATATCAAAAGGAGTGGTTATAATGTTGGCACCAAGTCCCGTAGTTAAGAAAATAGCAAAAGATGCTTTGAGTAAGCGCTTTTTGCATACGGTAGCAATAAGCTGCATACTGATTTTTGCGATTTTTTCTACAACTCTTATAGGCTCGTTGGCATCGTTTTTTGCCGGCACAGTCGGCTATATTATTACTGTGGTTTTATTGCAAATTTTTGCTGTTGCTCCGCTTTTTTTAGGATGCCTGACATATTTCTGGCGGTTACTTTGGGATCAGGAGGACAGTATTCTCTTATCCTTTAAGTTCTTTTCAAGCATTGCCGCATACAAACGCGCTCTGCATTTTATATTTTTAATAGGCATAAGACTTGCTATTACCTCCGCATTGGTATACTTTCCTTGCGGTATAGTATGGCTGTTATCAAATGAAGAAATTTATAACTGGCTGAATATATCTTTGCCGATTTGGACATCAAACCTTTGGGCGCTTAATTCTTTCGTTGTTTTATTTGCAACCTTAGCGCTTGTATTTAGTATGCTGAAGTATTATCTTGCGCCATTTATTTTTATAAGTAATGATACTTTGGATCCTGCTGAAGCAGTGACCATGTCGACCGTTATTTCAAAGCGGACGGGCGCAGACTTTTTTGGTCTTGTGCTTAGCTTTAGCGGATGGATATTGTTATCCGTTTTTGTAGCGCCGCTAATCTTTACATTGCCATATTTTATGGCATCGTACTGTGTGCATTGCCGTTTTGCAATAACAGCATATAACCGTGATGTAGATCGTTTTAACGCAAGCATTACACCAAGCTTTAGTACAGACGAAATTTAGGTGTTTTTTATGAGAAATTTTGGCTTTAAAATTTTGTACCTTATTACTGCGATAGTTATGATTGTCGAATTGGGTTTTGCGGTAAAAAGCAGTCTTTTTTCCGATATTTCTAAATTGCCGAAAGGAACGCTTAAAACTTCATGTGTATCACCTTCGGGAGAAAAATCAATAAATATTTATGTTATAGAAAACAATTTGGGTGTCGCTGTTCGTGGAGAAATCGAAAAAAGCGATACCAGGTATAATATTTTTTGGCAAACAGGTATTGATAACGTTGATGTGGTTTGGCTTAATGAGGATACCGTTGTAATAAACGAATTCCCGCTTAATGCCGACGATACCTTTGGTTATGATTGCCGCAGAGGCTATTCCTTGTTTGACGAGGGTTCGCTTGAACAAAACTTTACACGGTCAATTAATTAGTATGAAAAAGAACGATATAATACAACTTGAAATTACAGATATCACCCACGAAGGTAACGGTGTGGGTAAATGTGACGGTATGGCGGTTTTTGTTCCGCTTACTGCCGTAGGCGACAAAATTGATGCTCACATTTTAAAGATAACAAAGCATTACGCATTTGCTAAGTGCAATAAAATAATATCTCCGTCTAAACACCGCATTAATGTTGATTGCGGTGTTTTTACCCGTTGCGGCGGTTGCGTTTTTCGACATATAAATTATCAAAGTGAGTATGAATTGAAGCAAAACCGCGTAACGCAGACAATGAAACGAATTGGTAAAATCGATATGCAACCGCAACCAATCATATACTCCAATAACCCTTGTCGCTATCGCAACAAGGCGTTATATCCTTTGTCGGAAAACAAAGAGATTGGCTTTTACTCAAGACACTCTCACCGCGTTGTGCCGTGCGGTGATTGTTTGTTGCATCCTATCGAATTTTATACTGCGGGAAATATATTTACCTCTTTTGTTAAAAAGCATAATCTTTCTGTTTATAACGAACAAAATCACTGTGGTTTGTTAAGGCACTTTTATGTTCGTTGCGGCAAACAGACGGGCGAAATTATGATAGGTATTATTATAAACGGAAATGACCTCCCACATAAAGAAGAGCTGGTCGCCGCTCTGAACAACGCTTTTGGCGAAAACCTTAAAAGTGTTATATTAAACATTAACACAAAGAAAACAAACGTTGTTTTGGGTGAAAAAAATATTCTCGTTTACGGACGTGAATACATATACGATATTCTTTGCGGAGTGACGGTTCGAATTTCTCCCCACTCTTTTTATCAAATTAATCACGATATGGCAGAAAAGCTTTACCAAAAAGCCGCCGAGTACGCTGCACCACAGGGCAAAAATATCCTCGACCTTTATTGTGGCGCAGGTACAATAGGACTTTCTATGGCAACCGCCGCCAAAAGTATTATTGGAGTGGAAATAGTAGATGCCGCCGTGCGAGATGCTGATACAAACGCAAAAGAAAACGGTATTTCAAACGCACGATTTATATGCGCTGATGCCGCTAAAGCCGCACTGCAATTAAAAAGCGAGGGCGTTTGTGCCGATGTAGTTATACTTGACCCTCCAAGAAAGGGTTGCGAAGAAAGCCTGCTTCACACTGTTGCAATTGACTTTTCCCCCGAGCGAATAGTTTACGTTTCGTGCGACGTGGCAACCTTGGCACGCGATGCCGCCATTTTAGAAAATTTAGGATACAATCTGCAGGAATATACACCTGTAGATATGTTTCCGCGAACAGCACATATAGAGACGGTAGCACTTTTTGTTAAAGGAGTTAATTATGCCAAACAACAGCAATAAACCATTAAAAAAGCAAAGCATAAAGCGCTCCTGCCATCAAGACGATATGCGTTGTCCTCTTCGCAAAAAATGTGGTGGATGCCAACTTCAAAATATGTCATATACACAGCAACTAAGCTTTAAACAAGTACGGGTTATTAAACTTCTTGGTAAATATCACCACGTAAGCGAAATAATCGGTATGGAAAATCCATATCATTATCGCAATAAGGTTCAGGCTGCATTCTCGGAAAGACGCGGCGAAATAATTTCGGGTGTTTATCAATCATCTACACACAACATAGTTCCTGTAGATAATTGTATGATAGAAGACCAAAAGGCCGACGAAATAATTGTCACCTTAAGAAAACTGCTTAAGAGCTTTAAACTTCGCGCATTTAACGATGTTGCTATGAAGGGCTTTTTGCGCCACGTGCTTATTAAACGTGGGTTTTCGAGCGGTGAAATTATGGTGGTTATGGTCACCGCCGTGTCGGATTTTCCAAAAGAACAACAGTTTGTAAACGCTCTGCTTGAGCGTCACCCCGATATTACTACAATTGTACAGAATGTCAACAACAAACGCACAAGTCTTGTACTAGGAGAAAAAAGCCGTGTTCTTTACGGAGACGGATATATTACGGAAGACCTTTGCGAATTCAAATTCAGAATATCCCCAAAAGCCTTTTACCAAATAAACCCGATTCAAACCGAAGTGCTTTATAAAAAAGCTATGGAATATGCCGACATTTCAAAGTGCGAAACCGTACTCGATGCCTATTGCGGCACAGGAACAATTGGGTTAATAGCTTCAAAAAAAGCAAAAAAGGTGGTTGGAGTAGAACTTAATCCAGATGCCATTGTTGATGCTCGTGTAAATGCCGAACTAAATGCGGTCAAAAACATAGAATTCTTTTGCGACGATGCGGGCATCTTTATGATAAATGCGGCAAACCGCAACGACCGATATGACGTTGTTATAATGGATCCACCGCGCGCGGGAGCCAGCATTGAATTTTTGCGCTCGCTCGTAACTCTGTCGCCAAAAAAGATAGTATATATTTCTTGTAATCCTGAAACACAGGCAAGAGATTTATCTTTTTTGACACGTAAAGGCTACAAGGTTAAAAGAATTCAACCCGTAGATATGTTTCCGCATACCGAACACGTCGAGACGGTTGTGCTGTTAAATAAAATTTAAACCGTTTAAAAATCGGTGTTAAAAGCCCTTTGCCGCATATACGGTAAAGGGCTTTTATTTTTTTAAGTTATTTTGTTAAACCAATCCATTACGGATTCATATTCACCCAGCACTATCGCGCTGTTTTCTTCAGCGTCGTCTGATACCACAGGAGAAGCAAGTATCACACCGTCAAGCGTAATGCTAAGCACTGAGTCCTTCGACTTTGACGCCTCCTTGAATTTTTTTGCACCGTCTTCGGTAAGCCGCAATTCAAGATATCGGTCTTTGCTTTTTTCAAAAACAACAAGCACCTTTTCGACATCGCCGTTATCAAGAACTGTATTACCCTCTGCATCAACAACCGCAAACTGTCTTTCATCAGGTATCTTTTTTTCTGTAAGTTCCAAAATTCTAAACTCTCCCGAACCCTCGTCGCCAATTTCTTTGCACCCAACAAAACAAAAAACCAAACTAATACATACTATTAAACAAAAAATTCTTTTCATTGCCATTACTTCCTTATACTAATTGAGTATATAATAGCACATTTTGTTTGTAATAGCAATAAAAAGCACGATAAATCGTGCTTTTTATTTAGTCTTTGCTCTTGTCTGCTGAAATAACTTCGCCTGTTTCGGCATCGATATCATAATCGTATTCGGTGTTACCCGAATTAAAATCGACCTCGTAAATTAGTTTGCCGTTATCACGGTCGAGATCAATATCAACATCACTTACCTGCGATTCGGTAAGTCCCGCATGCTTTAAAGCCGCCTCTTTTGCATCCTTTGCGGTAATGCCTGCCATAAGATTCATCGAGCTGTCGTCTGTGCTTTTCGTGGAAGATCTTGCACTGTCAACTGCGCTTTCGGTACCGCTAACAACCGAGTCGCCAATAGACTCCATATCGCTTGTGGCATCGTTCATTGCTCTGCCACAGGCTGTAAGTGACAAAGCAAAAACAAGAGTTAATGAAATTGCAATAATTTTTTTCATAACAAAATTCCTCCCGTACTTATTATTAACTGAGTAATACAAAAAATGCAGAAAAGAAAAATTTTCTTTTCTGCATTTTTATTTCGTAAAAATCAATTTATTTTTTGTATCCGCACTCACAGCGGTATATACTGTCGGACAGTATTTTTCCGCAAGCCATACAACGCCACGAGCCGTCGGGAATTTCGGGCGCGGGCGCGTTAAGCTTTGCTTCTTGCTGTTGCTTTGCTTCAAGCCTTGCGTTGCGCTTTGCCTCTTTCTTTGCTTTTCGAGCGTCAACAAAAGGTGTTATATCTATATATTCACCTTTTTTATTAAGTGTTAAAAGCAAGAAACTTATATAATACATTATATAAGGCAAGTTGTTTAACATCGTTTTTAATGTAGAAACAATAACTTGCGGTATATACTCTTGCGGCAAAATTTTAAAATATTCAAATCCGCCTACAAAAATAAAATCTATTATAGGCATTACCAACACAATATGGGCTATGAGTATTATAATTCCTGCTTTAAAAATTGTAATCCACCTAAAATTAAAAGCGGAACCTATAGCACATAAAACACAGCCTGTAATAATGATAATATTTGCAACAAATGAGAGTATTAATGCCATCTGCTCCGAATTTTCATAACCATATACTCTTATAATGCTTATAATTGAATAAATAGGATCCATTGCCTTAATTATAAATGCCATTGGAAATAAAATATTTTTAAATTTATACTTATATTTTAACGTGAGCAAATATGTAAGAATAAGCAGATACGGCAACAATTTTATAAGATGATAAACAAAAGTAAGTGGAAAGTAAGGCAAAACTTTTATAAAATAAACCAGCGGACTTATAGCACACAGCGCCGTAAAAACTATTGCTAAAATATTTTTTGTTTTGTTTTGAAATATGTAGCTTATCATTTTATTGCCCCCCTATTATAAAATAAAATCATTGCTTATTTATTCAACCGTTGAAGCTTCTTGCTTTTTCTTTTTGTGCTTGCAAATTGCTGCTGCAATAGAAAAAACAGAAATAGAATAAACCGTTGGCCCCATAAGCAAAAGTCCGATAACAGCATCTGCCAAGCTTCGTTCTATGGAATTAAATATCATTTCTGTTAAAAAATATGTGCCGACGACCAAAAACAAACCAAAAATCACGGTGGGCAAAAGAATTTTTCCGGTCTCTTTAAAAATTTTTATTCCAAACCAACCGCAAAAAACGGGTAAATACACGGGATAAAGATAAAGAATTTTATCGCTAAGTTCAGCAAAAGAATTATTTTCTATTCCAACCTTTAATATTGCAAAGGGCAGTACAATGCCTAAAACAGCTGTCAATATAAATTTAATATATTTCATAATTGCCCCCTTTTGATTTTAGTCTATAGCGGATAGTGCGCTTTGTCAAGTAACAAATCTGTAATAAACTTTAAGCACCCGCCATATCTCTACAGCAGGTGCTTGTGTGTTTAGTTAATTGTGCATTGTGCATTTTGAATTGTGCATCAATTACAGCGTAAGGCTCGGCGCGGTGTAAACGCGGGTTGCAAGCTCCTGATCTAAAAGATACAGGCTTTTGGGGTCGTCACCGAACAGTTTGTACTTGTTTACAAGCTTGTCGGCGTTTTCCTCTTCCTCAAGCTGCTCTTTTACAAACCAGTCAAGAAACTGCATTGTGCGAAAATCCTTTACGCTGTAGGCCGCATCATATATGGTGTGGATTAAATTTGTTACATAGCGCTCGTGCTCGGCACCTGTAAGCAATGGATCGAGATGATTTTCAAAAACCTTGTCGGGTTGGTCTATTGCCTTAAGCGTTACCTTTACGCCGTTGCTTTGCAGATATTTTAAGAATAGCATTGCGTGGTCGCGCTCCTCCTGCGCCTGTATGGTGTACCAATTACCAAACCCGTCAAGGTCGTTGTCGATATAGTAGTTTGCCATATCAAGATAAAGGTACGCGCTGTAAAACTCCTTATTTATTTGATCGTTAAGTAATTCTATAACCTTTTTATCAAGCATTGCTTTACCTCCGAATAAAATGTTTGTTTTTCATATTCACTTTCGTTTTTAATTATTTCGCCCGTGGTGGCATCTATATCAAAAGAATATTCACGGTTGCTATATTCAAACTCTATTTCCCAGATCGGTTTACTGCGCTCGTAGTCAAGCTCTATGCTGAAATCACGAACATCGTTCTGCTCGACACCAACCTGCGCCAACGCGATTTTGATTGCTTTGTCGCGGGTAATATCCGTTTGAC
>CAZVWG010000015.1:0-22211 GCA_964630675.1 uncultured Ruminococcus sp. | reverse complement strand
AAAAGATCAAGGAATTTTGGGACGAAAACAAAATCTTTGAAAAGAGTATTGAAACAAAGGCGCAGGGCGAACCCTACGTGTTTTACGACGGCCCCCCTACCGCTAACGGCAAGCCGCACATAGGTCACGTTCTTACCCGCGTTATCAAAGATATGATTCCTCGTTACCGCACAATGAAGGGCTGTATGGTTCCCAGAAAAGCCGGTTGGGATACCCACGGTCTGCCTGTTGAGCTTGAGGTTGAAAAGCTTTTAGGCCTTGACGGTAAAGAACAAATCGAAGAGTATGGTCTTGACCCGTTCATTAACCACTGCAAAGAAAGTGTGTGGAAGTATAAGGGTATGTGGGAGGATTTCTCAAAAACCGTTGGCTTCTGGGCTGATATGGATAACCCCTACGTTACATACGACAACAACTTTATCGAGTCAGAATGGTGGGCATTAAAGCAAATTTTTGAAAAAGGTCTGCTTTACAAGGGCTTTAAGATTGTTCCTTACTGTCCACGTTGCGGAACTCCGCTTTCTTCTCACGAAGTAGCTCAAGGATATAAGAACGTTAAAGAGCGCAGCGCTGTTGTCCGTTTTAAAGTTGTCGGAGAAGATGCGTATTTCCTTGCTTGGACCACAACCCCTTGGACTCTGCCTTCAAACGTAGCGCTTTGCGTAAACCCCGACGAAACCTACTGCCGCGTTAAAGCCGCTGACGGCTATACCTACTATATGGCAGAGGCTCTGCTTGACAAAGTTCTCGGCAAACTTGCAACCGAAGACACACCTGCTTACGAAATTCTCGAAAGCTATAAGGGTGCCGAGCTTGAATACAAAGAGTATGAACCACTCTTTGACTTTGTAAAACCCACTTGCGAAAAGCAAAACAAAAAAGGTCACTATATCACCTGTGACAGTTATGTTACAATGACCGACGGTACAGGAATCGTTCACATTGCCCCCGCGTTTGGTGAAGATGACGCCAAGGTTGGCAGAAAATATGACCTTCCCTTCGTTCAGTTTGTTGACGGTCAGGGTAATCTTACTGCCGAGACGCCATATGCCGGCACCTTTGTTAAAAAAGCTGACCCACTTGTACTCGTTGACCTTGAAAAGATGGGACTGCTCTTTGACGCTCCTAAGTTTGAGCACGACTACCCACACTGCTGGCGCTGTGATACTCCCCTTATCTATTACGCTCGCGAATCATGGTTTATCAAAATGACCGCTGTTAAGGATGACCTCATCCGTAACAACGATACTGTAAACTGGATTCCCGAAAGCATCGGTAAGGGTCGTTTTGGAGACTGGCTTAAAAATGTTCAGGATTGGGGTATTTCACGAAATCGTTATTGGGGTACTCCGCTTAATATATGGACCTGTGAATGCGGTCATATGCACTCTATCGGCAGCATTGAAGAGCTTAAATCTATGTCAGATAACTGTCCCGATGATATCGAGCTTCATCGCCCATATATCGACGAGGTTACTATCAAGTGTCCACACTGTGGCAAGCAAATGCACCGTGTACCCGAGGTTATCGACTGCTGGTTTGACTCAGGCGCAATGCCTTTTGCGCAACACCATTATCCTTTTGAAAACAAAGAGCTTTTTGAGTCACAGTTCCCTGCTGACTTTATTTCAGAAGCGGTTGACCAGACTCGCGGCTGGTTCTATTCGCTTATGGCAATTTCAACCCTTATCTTTAATAAGGCGCCCTATAAAAACGTAATCGTTCTCGGTCACGTTCAGGACGAAAACGGCCAAAAGATGTCTAAATCAAAGGGCAATGCCGTTGACCCGTTTGACGCTTTAGAAAGTTACGGTGCCGATGCTATCCGTTGGTATTTTTACACCAACTCTGCGCCTTGGCTGCCTAACCGCTTCCACGGCAAAGCAGTTGTTGAAGGTCAGCGCAAGTTTATGGGCACACTCTGGAACACATACGCTTTCTATGTGCTTTACGCTAACATAGATAAATTTGATCCAACTGCACACACTCTTAACCCCGATAATCTTACCGTTATGGATAAATGGCTTATTTCAAAGCTTAATTCTATGGTAAAGGCTGTGGACGTTAACCTTGCAAACTACCGCATACCCGAGGCTGCCCGCGCATTGCAGGAATTTGTTGACGAATTAAGTAACTGGTATGTTCGCCGCGGACGTGAGCGTTATTGGGTACAAGGTATGACCGCTGATAAGGAAACTGCTTACTTGGTGCTTTACAATGCGCTTGTAACAACCGCCAAAACAGCAGCGCCTATGATACCGTTTATGGCTGAAAGTATTTATCAGAACCTTGTTCGCAATGTTGACAAATCTGCTCCCGAAAGCATCCATCTTTGTGACTTCCCGGTTGTAGATGAGAACGCTATTGACGAAACACTTGAAGAAAATATGGAAAGTGTTCTCGAAATAGTCGTTCTCGGTCGTAGTGCGCGTAATGGCTCGTCAATAAAGAACCGTCAGCCGCTTAACACTATGTACGTTAAGTGCGACACTCCACTTGACAATTTCTATGCAGATATTATCAAAGATGAGCTTAATATCAAATCGGTTGACTTTACAAACGAAGTTGACAATCTTGTATCTTATAGCTTTAAACCACAGCTTAAGACCGTAGGTCCAAAGTACGGCAAACAGCTTGGCGAAATCCGCACCGCACTCAGCGAGCTTGACGGCAATGCCGCTAAAGCAGAGCTTGATGCAAATGGTGAAATCGTACTTGCTCTTGCTTCTGGCGAAGTGAAGCTCGGCACCGAAGACCTACTTATTGAAGCAAAACAAAAAGAAGGCTTTTATACAGTAAGCGACCACGGTGTTACGGTAGCTCTTGATACAACACTCACCGAAGAACTTATCGAAGAAGGCTTTGTGCGTGAAATTGTAAGCAAAATTCAGACCATGCGTAAAGAAGCAAACTTCAATGTAACCGATCATATCACAGTTACTATGTTTGGTAGCAAACGTGTTATTGATATAGTAGCAAAATTAGCCGATGATATTGCAGGCGATACTCTCGCTGACGAAATTACTGCAAGTGATAAAGCCGAAACCATCAGCATTGACGGCTACAGCAAAGAATGGGATGTCAACGGTGAAAAGCTTACAATTGGTGTTAAATGCATATAATAATACAAAAAGGAGGATATGCTATGTCCGAAAACAACATAAATAACAATATTTCCAAAATGGAAGATATCAGTTCTACATCGATAGAATTCAGGGCAAAAAAGAATCCCGTTATGGCATATACAAGCGGACTTTATAAAAATCTTGGTAATGTGATAAAGGTAATCTCTTTTGTTCTTGCCTTCGCAATAATTATCGTAGGTTTTGTTATAGCATTCTTTTTGTTTTCAAAAACCGCTTTTTCAATTGTGTTGAGCCTTGCAGCAATAATAATTTTTACTCTTATTGCCGCTTGCGTCTTCTTCCCAATATTTGGTCTCGGACATATCCTCTGTCAAAATAATGAAATTTTAAAAACGCTGAATAAATAATTTGCAAAAACAGACCTTGTTACTACAGGGTCTGTTTTTTTTATACAAATTGCACATTTTTCAAATTCCTCGTTAATGTTTTCTTAATATATTAATTCTTGTTTTTTATACAAAATAATGTTATAATGTTTGTTAATGCCGAATTAAAAATTTAAATACTTTACATTTTTTCGAAAGGACAGTTTTAGAATGAAAATTGCAAAAGCATATTATGCTGTAACAAATTTTGTTACAACCACTGTTCCAAAAATTTTATGTATTATAAAAAACTTTTTTATAAACACTTTCGAGGTTTCGACCAACAAAAAGAGCAAAATAACCGGTGCTTCTATTGCAGGCGCGCTATTACTGGTTGTTGTCTTTTTTAACAACCAATTTATCAAGCTCTCTTCCGACGCTAAATGGTGGATGTTCGCTTTTGCGCTTGTTGCCCCGCTGATAATCGGCACCTGTATTGCATTTACTGTAAAAATTAAAAACGATTTGTTTAACAAAATATGGCACTTTGTTTTCTTTTTAATTATGCCAATAATAACAATGACCATGACCGAATGTCTTAATAACATTTTTATTTATGATATGACGTATCTTGGTTTCTTGGCTAATTATATAGTTATTTTACTGTTCCAATTTTTATTTTTTGCAATAAGCGGTCGTTTTGGTTTTTCTTTAATTGTGGTTAATGCAATTTGCTATGGCTTTGCACTTGCCAATTGTTATGTTATGCAGTTCCGCGGAACACCTTTTATACCTATGGACTTTTTCGCGATAACCACTGCAGCAAATGTTGCAAACACCTATAATTACACACCTACTCACACAATAATAATCGGTACACTTATTTTTATTTTCATAGTCACTTTATGCATTAAAATCAAAACCCCGACTTATAATCTCGTTACTAAAATAATATCACGCACATTTATGGGTACTTTTTTCGCTTGTCTTATGTGTTTGTTCTACTTCACATCAATGTTTGCCGATGCCGGCATTAAGCCTGACTTTTGGAATCAATCTCGCGGTTACCGTAATTACGGGTTTGTATTCAGTTTTTTCTGCAACACAAAATACCTCTATATGTCGGAGCCCAGCGGCTACGATGCCAACAGCATAGGCGATTATGTTTCAAGCACAGTAGACAAAGAAGAATCAACCGTAATCAAACCAACCGGTAACGAACCAAACATCATCTGCATAATGAACGAATCTCTTTCGGACTTGAGTGTTTTGGGCGAATTTACAACCAATCAAGATTATATGCCTTTTATGAATAGTCTTACCGAAAATACAGTTAAGGGAAATCTCTATGTGCCTGTTATAGGCGCCGGCACCTCAAATACCGAATTTGAATTTCTCACAGGCCATACCACAGCATTTTTACCTTCGGGAAGCAACGCATATATGCTTTATGTTAAAAATCCCATTGCTTCTCTTGTATCAACACTCGAGGGGCAGGGTTACTCCTCTTGGGCATTCCACCCCTACTATTCATCAGGTTGGAATCGCGTAAATGTGTACAATAATTTAGGATTTAATTCCTATAGTTTTCTTGAAAATCTTATAGATGTTTCTATTCTTAACGATTACATTCAAAACGGCAGCGATGCCGACTATCTACAATCGCTGGTTGATACCTACTATCCGGACCGAAACAATATGCTTATACGCCAATATGTAAGTGATAGCTATAATTATGATGTAATTATAGAAAACTATGAAAATCGCGACAAATCACAACCATACTTTACATTTAATGTAACAATGCAAAACCATGGTGGTTACTCAAACGGCGCTGCTAATTTCGACGAATGTATACAAATTACATCTACATCTACCTATTACAATAAAGCAAGCAAATATTTATCTCTTGTAAAGGCAAGTGACGATGCCTTTAAAGGTCTTGTAGAATATTTTCAAAACGTTGACGAACCAACAATTATTTGTATGTTTGGCGACCACCAACCATCTATCGAAACCGATTTCATTGCATCGCTCTTGGGTGTTGACAATATCAACAATCTTACAATAGAACAAGAGCAGGCGCGCCATATAACACCGTTCTTTATCTGGGCGAACTATGATATAGAAGAAAAACAGATTGATAAGCTAAGTTCAAATTACCTTTCTTCTTATATGCTTGATATTGCAGGCGTAAAGCTTACCGAATATAACAAATATCTTCTTAAACTTTCTCAAACACTCCCTGTAATAGATACTGTTGGTTATATTGATGCAAACAACAACTACTATAAGTGGAGCGACAAAAGCGAGTACACACAAATTCTCAGCGAATACGAAAAAATTCAGTATAATAATATTTTCGATTCAGAGCACAAGGATAATTCTATCTTCTTCCTTGAAGGCTATACTATGCCCGAAACTCTGACAGAAGAGGATTCAGAGTAATGATAAACACTACCCTTTGCTACATTGAAAAAGATGGTAAATATTTAATGCTCCACCGTGTAAAAAAGCAAAATGATCTAAATCAGGACAAATGGATTGGCATAGGTGGAAAATTTGAGGACAAGGAAAGTCCTGAGCAATGTGTCCGCCGCGAAGCGTTTGAAGAAACAGGTCTTACTTTGGGTCGCTGTAATTACCGCGGTATTATAACCTTTGTATCTGACAAATGGCCTACCGAATATATGCATCTTTTTACCTGTACTGAATTCAGCGGTGAAACCAAGGACTGCGACGAAGGTGTTTTGGAATGGGTAAAAAAAACCGAAATATATAACCTTCCCTTATGGCAGGGCGATAAAATATTTTTAAAGCTTATTGAAAACCCCGATACCCCCTTCTTTTCGCTTCGACTTGAGTATACGGGAAATACTCTGAACGGCGCAATTCTTAACGACGAGGTAATAGTATGAAAATTTGTATATACGGCGCGTCATCAAACGCCATTGATAAATCATTTCTTGATGCAGGTGAGCTCTTGGGCAAAGCAATTGCCGACAGCGATCACTCGGTGGTGTTCGGCGGCGGCGCTGCAGGTCTTATGGGCGCGGTCGCGCGCGGCGCCTATAGCAAAAATGGTGAAATTATTGGCATCTGCCCATCGTTTTTTAATGTTGACGGTGCTTTATTTACCGACTGCACCAAAATGATTTACACCGAGACAATGCGTGAACGCAAGCAACTGCTTGAAGAAATGTCCGATGCATTTATAATTACCCCCGGCGGCATCGGCACCTTTGACGAGTTTTTTGAAATCTATACCCTAAGACAACTCGGCGTTCATAAAAAGCCAATTGCAATATTTAACACAAGCGGGTATTACAATCCCCTTATGGATATGTTAAATAATGCTATTGACAAAGGCTTCATGCCCAAAACAAATATGGATTTATTGTTAATATCAGATAATCCACAGGAAATAATCAGTCATATTGAAAATTATAATCCAGCTGCTTACACATCGGCAGAATTCAAATTTATAAAGTAAATATTCAAGGCTCCGCTTAATTAAGCGGAGCCTTGAATATTTAAATGTAATTTATAGCATACACAAATACAATCAACTAATTTGGATATCCCAGATTTACATCCCAGCCGTTTAGATACTGCATCAAAATGCCATAGTCCTTGTTATTAATAGAGGAATCCACATTTACATCCGAATTCTCAGCAACAATCTCAACATCCCAATCGTTAAGATACTGCATAAGTAATCCAAGATCTTTATTATTAATTGTATTATCGCCGTTAACATCTCCTATAAGCGCAGCATCTCTTACATATCCGCAAACATTACAATCTGTATCAATTGCTCCGTCGTATATATGTTCCGACACAGCTCTTACATATTTACAATTATTACAAATCGAATCACAATTGTTATCATAACTGTGCTCAATTCCCATTGCGCAACTATCAAAATGCCACACAGCATTCTTAAGTGATTCGTTATTAGCGGATATTGTAATGCTTTCAAAATCCTCTTGACTGCCTGCATACCATACATCTGTTAGCCTATCGCAATCATAAAATGCATATTCGCCGATTTGTTTGACGCTATCAGAGATTATCACATCTGTAATAAAATCACTATATGCAAAGGCAAAGTCACCCACCGTTGTTACTCCGCTCGAAAGTGTTATATTTTCCAATATATTGGCGTAAAACTCACCCTCGTCTATATTGGATGTAATAACAGCATCGGTAAGCAAATCACCGTTTGAAGTTATGACAATATCGTCAACATAAAGACTGCCGCTATACAATACCTTAAGCGCCACCCAAGGTGTTTGAGCCACAAAGGTATGCGTATATTGAGTCCAACCATTCACAGAATTACCTTGCGAAGTCAAAGGTTCGATAAGCTTATCGGCAGCCATATAATCGGGGTACATTTTATGCGCAAGTGCGAGCTGTGGTTGAGTATCCTCCTCATTAGCTACCCACAAAGAAATTGTATAGGTTTGCCCCGCTGTAAGTGTTTTTTCATAATTCATCAACAAGGCAGCTACATCCGTACTCCCCGACATCAACTGCATTGAGCCTTTGCCGCTTAAAACGAAATCTTCGTTATAATTAATAGTGGATTGAGCAGTATTATAATTCCAAATTGTAGTATCACAATCCCATAATGTAAAGGGATAATCTTCAAAATCCTGTGTAACAGAAATATCCTGCCACTCTGCATACAGTGTGATATCTCGGGGCAAAAAATAATCATATTGATATTCAAGTGTAAGATCTTCAAAAGCGTGCCAAGCCACAAATTTATAGCCCTGTCTTTCGGGTATAGGCAAATTAACTGTTTCATATGGCTTGCCCACTATACCATCTACTATAATACTGTCAACACCTGTATCAAAGCTAATTTTAACATCCGGTATAGCAAAATTCTTATCTGAAAAAAGTTCTGCGCCCCTATTCTCTTTATCAAAGATACGAAGCACAGGTGTACCGTCTGGCTCTACTCTCCAGGTGTTTTCCCAGTCAAGCTCGGGCATAGCGGTTTTTGCCTCTTCGCCAACACGCCACTGCGGACGCTTTAAGCGTGTGACACCATATGTGTATTTACTACCGTAATAGTATACGTTTTCAGTATATGTACAAATTTGTCCTCCTTGTTTTATCCACTGATGAGCGCCGCCGATTGCCTTGTTATCTGTCTGCGCAAAAGCTAATGAGTTATAAACACGAGAGCATTCTGCCCAGCTTGAACCCTGAAGAACACCCTCTCTTGAATCCATAGCGGGCACTATCGACGCTGTAACAATACAGTCGCGTATAACGATTGCTGCGCCGCCCGGAGCACCTATACCGCTTGCGTTATAGCCCTCGATATAGCAGGTGTGGTCAACAAAGGATGTGCTAATTGAAGGAAGCGGTGTGGGTTCGTCATCACCAGGCACCAAGAACACGTCACCTACTGTGTCGGTCGGAGTGTTCTTGTTACCATAAAAATTATAAAATGCACTACCCATGCCAAACAATCCACCTGCATATACAGTACTATCATCAGTTGATGCTTTTATATATGCCTGCGATACACCAATATTTTTGATTTGAGCCGAGCCGCCAATACGAGGGAATAACCCCAAATACGAGTTGCTAGGTGTTGTTTTGTAGTTGTAGTACATACCGAACACTACATAACCATCACCATCAAAATTACCGACAAATAAACCTGCCTTACTGCTGTGAATCCAATTAACACATCCAACCTTATTTTCCCAAAGGCTGCTGTTAACATCGTTAAGATAAATATCACAAGCAAGTTTAAAATACGCTGTAGAATTATTGTATTTAGTTGATATGGCAAGTGCTAACTGCTCTCCTGTTTCAATTAGATATGGGCTATCCTCCGTACCATTTCCGCCCGCAAAAGCAGCAGCTGTACTTCCCGACCAAACCTCTCCTTTAATGCCGTCGTATGCCTTTACATTTCCAGTAGGCTCCGGCAAATTATCTGCCACTGTTTTCCACAACACATTAAAATCAAAGGCTGTCATATTGATTTTTGCATTGTTACCAAGCATTTTATCAATATCCATCACAATAATACCGTTTGTTATATTGCCTACATTTGTATAAACATTATTAGCAGTAATATTTTCGGTTATTTCTAAAGGGTAAACATCTTTAGAAATGCACTCTTTAACATCTAACTTACCTATAGCATCACCTGAAATACCATACGCTGTACCGCTTGTACTAATAACACCTTTAAAAACGCAGTTATCAACTATTAATCTTGAAAAACCTACGCTGGCTACAATACCACCAACATTGGCATCGCCGGCAAACATTACATTTTCTCCAACAACACAAGCGTTAACATTTGCCGCCACTGCTGCATTATCCTCTAAAATCCCTGCCACAGCAGCAAGATATGAATCCTTCTGTCCTACAAGATATGCGTTATCAATTTTGAGCCTTTTAACCTGTGCTCCTGTACCCAAAACAGGTATCAAGGCAGCATATTCATTTTGCGACTTTGCTTCTGCATACAAGCCGTGCACAGTATATCCGTTTCCGTCAAGACAGCCCTCAAAAGCCAAACTATCATTAGATGTAAACCATTTAATAGCGGTTTTATACCAATCGTCTTCAATTAAATCATTTATATAAATATCTGCCGTTAACTTATAATACTCACCGCTACGACCGTAAATCAACATTCTTGCAAGCATTTCTGGGGTGTTTATCAGGTAAGGACTGCTTTCAGTACCTTTGCCTCCCGCAAAAGCCGAAGCAATTTCGCCCGACCAAGCTTCACCCACAATGCCTGATTCAAACTTCTGTATTCTGGGCATAGGTATCCCATCGGTAACCTTCCACGAATTTTCCCAATCAAATTCGTTGCAGGTAATTTTGGCCTGTTCTGCTAAAAGCTCACTGCTTTCCACTACGCTAACGCCTTCTGTCGAGGATGAAGCATCACTGTTATCGGTATACACACCCGAATACCTTACGGTATATGATGTTTCAGAAGCAGAAATTGGCGATGTGCCTAAAGAAATACTGTTTTTTACAATTACGGAACAGTCTGTTCCGCCTGCCACAAATGCAGACTGCGATGCGTTTGTTCTAGAAGTTATCTTTCCGCCAGATAAAATACAATTTCTGATATAAACATTTGTATGACTATTTACATTACCTACAAAACCCGCAGCATTGTTACCATTGACGTTGCAATCAACTATAGCGATGTTTTTCATATAAATAACGCTGTTTTCTTCTGTCTCTCCTATAACTACCGAAGCATTTTGGGTCGAAGAAGAATTCGTTTTAAAATAGGAATACCTTACAGTAAAATTCTTTAACGTAGCAGAGCCAACACGCGAAAAAATTCCAACATTGTTATCACCAGTTGAAGATATACCATGAAAAACAACGCCGTTTCCATCAAAACTGCCATTAAAGCATACTTCCCCACCATAAGAATAATTCTCACCAAAACCCCAGGAAAAATATCCCATTAGTGAATCATAACTTTTACTACCGATATCATTAAAATAAAGATCTGTCACACCTTCGGCAATTTCATAATATTTATCGGTATTGGGCGTTGTTACCATCAAATAAAATTCTTCACAGTTGGCAATCAGATACGGGTCCTCCAGCGAACCATCACCCGCCGCAAAATGAGCAGCTACAGTTCCGTCCCATAAATCAGTTGAATATTTTGGACCTCCGTTTTGGTAATATTCGTCACCGGTTGGCACTATATATTCTCTCATCGGTATCGGATATCCACCCTCTATCGCGCGCCAGGTGTATGCCCAATCAAACGCAGGAATAGTCTCTTCTGCCTCGGCACCAATTAGTTTTGATTCATCAACAACGGTTACCTCACTGTCTGTAAAGCTTAAGCTACCATAGCTTGAGTGATTAAAAGTATAGGTGTTGCTAACCGTTGAATAAACATTTTTAAATGTATATGTATGGCTCATAGAGGGCTTTTTAAGTCCGCTCCACATCTCGTCACGACCGACGCCGTAAATCGGGTATCCCACAGCAAGAATATTTTCCATTGTTGCAGTCGGGTTTGTAGAACCGTACGGCATATTTATAATCGCGCCTTCGACTCCCTGTGTAGTGCTTGTTGAATTAAGGATAATGTTAGCCGTCATGCAATTTGCAATATATGGCTGACACGAGTTTGCCGCAGCAACAAAGGCAGAGGTGAAATACTTGGCCTCTACATAAGCATCTGTAACAGAGCAGTTGTTTATGGTATAGTCTACTGTGTTGTAATCACCGTCGCCTGCTGCATCTGCACGCGAAAAAATAACACCCGCTGAGCCATATGTACCGGCATTCCATATCTTTTCACCAACTGTATCTCCAAAATCCTCTTGATCGTTGGCATTAAGATTTGAAGTATTTACAGTATAAGAATTTTTAAAGTTAACATTTCTTACAACCGCACCATGCGAAACATTTGGGAAAAAAGATGCCACACGATAGCCATATGCGTACAAGCCATAAATAGTGTGACCATCACCATTAAAATTACCAAAAAAGGTGCGATGACAAAATACGTCCTGATATTCAGCCCAGTTATTGAGTGTTGACATATCAAAGCCGTCTTTACCCCAAGCAGCATAATCAGAAACGTCGTTTAAATATATGTCACAACCAAGTTTATAGTATGCAGGCGTTCCGTTGTTTAATACGCCTTCTATCGTTCCAAAATCGTAAACCATTTTATAAAGCTGGTCACCGTTTGATATGATATACGGATTTTCACTGGTTCCGTCACCCTGGTAAAAAGCACCTTCGCCAGCCGCCTTTTCCAATCCGTCCCATACACTAACAGTATTCACAGCTTGCACCGCAACATAAAGGATATCTGTATATAAAGACAAAATTGTAATTATTATAGCTAAAAATACCGACAATACCTTTTTCATAATAACCTCCATTTATAACATTTATTACCGACTAAAAACTTTTTGTTATTTAGAACAATAATATATACACATTAATTCTAACATAATATTGCTTTTACTTCAACCAAAAGTATATTAATTTTCCAAATATCTCAAAAAACAATAAATTTAATGCATTGTTCGATGAAAAGTAGCATAGAAAACGTTTCTATGTATTTTAATGTAGAGCAAGGGGGTTATTTTCACATCTAAAGACACCAAAAAAGAAGCTAACCAAATTTTCGATTAGCTTCTTAAAAATTTATACCGATTTAATTTTTTGATTGTTTAAAACTGTAAATTCTATATCACTAAATGCATCTGACAATTCACTACACAAAGGTTTTACAATAACATTTTCGCTATTATAGTGCCCTGCGTCAAACACGGCAACGCCGCGGTTTATAGCATCAATAAACACATTGTGCTTTATGTCCGCCGATATAAGCGCATCATAGCCACCGATTATCACATCATCAAGATAATTTCCGCCCGAGCCTGAGCACACAAGCACACGGCGTATTGCTTCGCCGCTGTGAGCATATTTTACCGCGCCGCCAAGTGATACCTTTATATGCTCTGCCAAAGCGTCGGAATCGTGTATATCGCAATCTGCCTCACGAATTAAAAATCCATCGTGCGCTACAAAGGGCTTTACATTGGTAAGACCTATAGCCCTGCAAAGATTTTCGGTAACACCGCCGACTGCAATATCTAAATTGGTGTGCATAGATATTACCGATACATTTGACCTTATAAGTTCATAAACAACCGAGCCTGCAATAACGCTTTTAATTCCACCGAATATTACGGGATGGTGCGTAACAATAAGCTCAGCACCCATTTCTTTTGCATAGTTGACAGCGTTTATATCGCAATCAAGGCAGACTACCGCCCTGGTGACTTGCACTTCACCGTCACCGACCAAAAGCCCCACATTATCAAAATCACAGGCAGTATCGAGCGGATACTTATTTGCAAGATATTCTAAAATATTATTTACAGTCATCATTTCTTTTTAGCAAATGAGTCTTTGAGCGCGACTGTGCGGTTAAAGACTATTTTATCACTAGTTGTATCCTTATCCACGCAGAAATAACCCTGACGCATAAACTGGAAGGTGTTACCAACGCTTACGTCTTTAAGGCTTGCGTCAATAACGCAATCGGTCAAAACCGTGAGAGATTCGGGATTAAGGTTATCGGCAAATGAAGATACTCCCTCTTCATCACTTGGGTTTTCTACATTAAAGAGTCGGTCATATAGGCGAACCTCTGCATTAACATAATTGTCAGCGCTTACCCAGTGCAGTGTACCCTTAACCTTTCTGCCGTCGGGTGTCTCACCACCGCGGCTTTCGGGGTCGTAGGTGCAGTGAACTGCAGTAATATTACCGTTTTCGTCCTCTTCGTGCGAAGCATATTTTACATAGTATGCGCCTTTAAGACGTACCTCTTTTGTGGGGCAAAGTCTGAAATATTTGCCCGGTGGATCTAACATAAAGTCGTCATCTTCAATAAATATCTCGCGAGAGAAGGTAACGCTTGTTTTTCCAAGCTCGGGCTTGTTGGGGTTGATGTCAACCTCAATCTGCTCGGTCTGATTTTCGGGGTAGTTATCGATAATAACTTTAAGTGGGCGCAAAACAGCCATTGCTCTGTCAGCATTTTCGTTAAGATAATCACGAACACAAGATTCAAGCAGTGCATAGTCAATAACGCTGTAGGCCTTTGAAACACCGATTTTATCAACAAAAGCACGTACCGCCTGTGACGGATAACCGCGGCGGCGCATACCGCAAATGGTAGCCATACGCGGATCGTCCCAACCGCTTACCAAGCCGTCATTTACAAGCTTTAAACACTTGCGCTTACTTGTAAGCGTGTAGTTTACGTTCATGCGCGCAAACTCGATCTGACGGGGTGGCTCGTGTGTTATGTCAGCCGCCTCTAACACCCAGTTATAAAGCGGACGGTGGTTTTCAAATTCAAGTGAACAGAGCGAATGTGTAACGCCCTCACGCGCGTCACTAAGCGGGTGCGCAAAGTCATACATCGGATAAACGCACCACTTGTCGCCTGTGCGGTGGTGGTGGGCTTTAAGCACGCGATAAATAACAGGGTCACGCATATTAAGGTTAGATGATGTCATGTCAATTTTGGCACGAAGCACCATTTTACCCTCTTCTATCTCGCCTGCTGTCATTTTTGCAAACAGTTCACGACTCTCGGCGATTGGTCTGTCACGGTAAGGACTGTTTTTACCGGGTTCGGTCAAAGTGCCGCGCATTTCGCGGATTTCGTCGGCGGTTGACTCGTCAATATAAGCAAGGCCCTTATCTATAAGCTTTAAAGCGCATTCATAGATAAAATCAAAATAGTCGGACGCGTAATACACATTGTCCCAATTAAAGCCAAGCCACTTAATGTCTTCCATAATGGCGTCTACATACTCAACATCTTCTTTAGTAGGATTGGTATCATCGAGACGTAGATTGCATTTACCCTTATACTTTTCGGCTGTGCCAAAGTCAATGCAAATAGCCTTTGCGTGACCTATATGCAAATAGCCGTTAGGCTCGGGCGGAAATCGTGTCTGCACGCGGCTGTAAACGCCCTCGCTTAAATCCTCATCAATAAAATCATAGATAAAATTAGACGGTTTGTTTTCCTCTAATTCTTCAGTTAAAATCTTGTTTTCTTCCATTTTATAAAACTCCTCAAAGAGAACTGATCATTTCGTCTATACGCTTAAAGCACTCGTCTTTGCCCAATACCTGCATAATACTGCAAAGGTCGGGTGTGTTTGTACGCCCTGTAATCGCAATACGCAGTATTGTGCTAAGGTCACCTGCGCTTCCCTTGTAAGCCTCGGGGTTAGCCTTGTATTCCTTGGTTTCTGCGGCAAAGTTTAAAGCAGGTGCTACAAACTTTATCTTATCAAACCAAGCCTGTCGGTCATCAGCCGCATCATATACCTTTTTATATTCAGCAAGGAATGTCTTTGCATCATCTGCTGCAATATTTTCGGGGATTGTATGGCAAGGGGTGTAAAGCTCATTAAAGAAATAAGCAAAATATTCTTTTGCCTCGTTCCAGCGAGCCAAATCCTTACGCGGCTTTTTGGCATCGTCGCGATCTATTGCAAGCATTGCCTTTGTAAAGTCGGGATTTGCTGTAAGCAGCTGATAGAATTCGCCATCAAATTCTTTCGCCCAAGCGGTAAGCTTATCATAAACCTCACCACTCTTCATAGCAGCGATTTTCGACTTACTTACGTCGTTTAGCTTGTTTTCGTCAAACAACGCACCCGATACGCTCATCTTTTTAAGATTAAACTTAAAGGTACGGTAATCGGCATCGGGATTAGCGCGGCGCCAATCCTCAAAATCGGATGCCGCAATGGTCATAAGATATTCTATAACGCAGATAGACTCATAACCCTGCTCTGCAAAGAAATGCACTGCAGCCTCAGGGTCTTTGCGCTTACTAATCTTACGCTTTGCACCGTTATCAAGCTTCATAATCGGTGAAACATGGCCGTATTTTGGCACCTTAAAGCCAAGTAGCTTAAAGAGCTGTATGTGCTTTGGAACCGAGGATATCCACTCGTCACCGCGAAGCACGTGTGTTGTATGCATAAGATGGTCGTCAATAGCGTGCGCAAAGTGGTAGGTGGGTATGCCGTCAGACTTAAGCAGTACAAAATCTTCATCATTTTCAGGCATTTCAATCTTGCCTTTAATAGTATCCTCAAATGTGATACGGTTTTCTTCACTGCCGGGTGATTTAAGTCTTATTACAAAGGGCTTGCCTTCTTCCATAAGCGCCTTTGCCTCTTCATAGGTTATATCGCGGTGACGCGCATACTCGCCGTGATAGCCTGTACGAATTTTATTTTCCTCCTGCACCTTGCGTACAGCCTCTAAATCTTCAGCCGTGCAAAAACAAGGATATGCAAGACCTTTTTTGATAAGATCCTTAACATAGGTCTGGTAAATTTCGGCGCGGTGGCTCTGCTGATATGGGCCGTAAATACCCTTTTGCTCGTTGCCGCTTATAAAGCCCTCGTCAATTGTAATACCAAAACGCCAAAGTCCGCTGATAATATCCTCAATACCGCCTTCAACCTCACGTTTTTTGTCGGTGTCTTCAATTCGGGTATAAAACAGACCGCCCGAAGACGTAGCAGTAATGCGGTTTACAAGCGATGTAAACAACACGCCCAAATGCAGATAACCCGTAGGCGATGGCGCAATTCGTGTTACGCGCGCGCCCTCAGGCAGATTGCGTTCGGGGTATAAATTCTCATAATATTCAGGTGTTTTATCAATGTTTGGCAGTAAAAGATCTGCCATAGGGTTGCGATTGTCCATTTTAAAAAGATTCTCCTATTTGCTAAGTAGCTTATTTAATTCATCCATAAAGGTATTGATGTCCTTAAACTGACGGTAAACCGATGCAAAGCGCACATACGCTACCTCGTCAATTTCTTTAAGCTTTTCCATTACAAGCTCACCGATCTTGTCACTGCTGACCTCACGGTCAAGTGAATTCTGGATAACCGTTTCAATATCACTGATTGCGCGGTCAAGCATCTCGATAGATACAGGACGCTTTTCGCAAGCGCGAAGCATACCCGTAAGCAGCTTTTGACGGTCAAAGGTCTCGCGTGAGCCGTCTTTTTTGATGACAACTATCGGCAGACTTTCGATCATCTCATAAGTAGTAAACCGTTTAGCGCATTTAAGGCATTCGCGTCTACGGCGAATACGCTCACCCTCATCAGTAGGACGGGAGTCAATTACCTTGCTTTCTTCATAAGCGCAAAAAGGACATTTCATAACACCTACCACATATATACATAATTATGCTTAATTATATCACAACATATTGATAATTACAAGAAAAATATTGACAAAACACCTGTCATAAGCTAAATCCGCTGATGCAAGCTAAATACACCTACGGTGCGCTAAATTACTGCGTAGCTAAATGTGTCTGCGACACGCTTATTGCGAATTTAATTTAGCTTTACACATAGTACAAAATTCACTTTGCCCAACAGTAAATAATCATTGCAAATTTGCATCTCGTATGCTATTATATACTAAATATAATTTAAAGTGGGAAAATGTTTGTATGAAGATTGTTTTAGCATCTAAGTCCCCCAGACGAAAAGAACTGCTGGGGTTACTTGATTTAGATTTCCAAATTATAACCGCCGATATTGACGAAGCTATGGACCCGTCGTTGCCCGTTACCGACGAGGTTGCGCGTATAAGTTACCAAAAGGCTGTCGCTGTGGCAAGTGGTCTTGCGAGTGATACCGTCATAATTTCAGCCGATACAATAGTCGAGCTTGACGGCTGTCTTATGGGCAAGCCCAACGATAAGGCTGACGCTGCCCGTATGCTTAAAAATCTTTCGGACAAAAGCCACAATGTTCATACCGCAGTTACGGTACTTCAGGGCGACAAGCACATAACACGTGTTGTTACAACCGCGGTCACCTTCCGTGATATTACCGACGAGGAAATCGCCGCCTATATCCAGACCGGCGAGCCTATGGACAAGGCGGGCGCTTACGGCATACAGGGTCGCGCCTCAAAATTTGTAAGCGGTATTGCGGGTGACTACTTTAATGTGGTAGGACTTCCCATTTGCGAGCTTGCTCTTATTCTAAAACAGTTTAATATTAACTAAACACATATAAATATTTTTAGGAGGAACAAAATGTCTGCTAAAATTACACAACTTTCAAACGGTGCCGAGGGTATATTTATAAAAAACGACCGATTTAACACCACCCTTATATCATTTAATTTTTATGTACCGTTAGCAAAAGAAACTATTGCTGAGTATGCATTGCTGCCATTCATAATGACAACCTGCAGCAAAGCATACCCTGATTTTTCAGCGCTTAATTTCAAACTTGCAAAGTTATACGGTGCAAATCTTTCAGCGAGTGCTGAAAAGGTTGGTGACTTTCAATTGCTTAAAATAGCAATATCGGTTATAGATGACCGCTTTTCACTTGATAATGAGTCGCTTTGTGACAGCGCTGTAGAGTTACTCACTCAACTTGTTTTTGAACCGAAAATAGAAAACGACTCCTTTTGCGAGGAGGATGTTGCCCGTGAAAAGCGCAAGGCAATAGAACACGTTCGCGGAGACCTTGCTCAAAAGCGTATTTATGCCAAAAACCGACTTATTGAAGAAATGTATAAGAACGAACCCTATGGATTAGCAAAGTGTGGTACAGAAGAAGCAATAGAAAAAATTACCGGTACGTCACTTTATACCGCTTGGAAAAAACTACTTTCCACTGCATTTTTACGTGTCAATGTTATTTCACGTGGAGTTCCAAACGGTCTTTTTAGCGGTATTTCCGAAAAGCTTAACAACATAATCCGCGAAAACATCACCGACTGTACCCAAAGTTCTCCTACCATTTCTGTTGCAAAACCAAACACTGTAGTTGAAAAAATGGATATCGCTCAAGGCAAGCTGTGTATGGGCTTTTCAAGCAAGCTCTACGGCGATGAGGAATCAGCCGCAGCACTTACCGTTATGTGCGATATATTCGGCGGCGGTCCTTACTCACGACTTTTTACAAACGTCCGTGAAAAGTACAGTCTTTGTTATTACTGCGCTTCCAGCTCGGTTAAAGCAAAAGGTCTCATCACCGTTGATAGCGGTGTTGAAAAAGAAAATGCTACCAAAGCCGAAAAAGAAATCTTGAACCAGCTTGATATAATGAAACAAAATTTATTTACCGATGAGGAATTTGAGTCATCAATAAAAAGCATTACCGATTCATTTAAATCCTACAACGACTCACAAGGACTCTTGGATGCATGGTATTCGCTTAAAATAGTTAAAGATAAGCTACTTTCTCCTGAAGAAGCGGCTGATATTATATCAAACGTAACACGAAACGATGTAGTTTATGCCGCAAGAGGTGTAAAATTGCACACAGTATATAAGCTTTTACCAGATGATAAGGACGGTGACAAATAATGAAAAAGCAGATTTTTGAAGGCTTTGGCGAGGAAAGTTATGTTAAAGCCACAATGCCTAACGGACTCGAAATATATATTATGGAAAAGCCGCAATATTCATCAAGCTATGCCATTTTCGGCACACGCTACGGCTCTATTGATACCAAGTTTTCAAAAGATGGCGGCGATGAGATATGCGTACCCGAGGGTATTGCGCATTACCTTGAGCACAAGCTTTTTGAGGGTGAAGACGGCGACGCTTTTTCAAAATATGCCAAAACAGGTGCCAGCGCCAACGCATTCACCTCTTTTGATCGCACCTGCTATCTATTTTCTTGTAGCGATAATTTTTACGAAAATCTTGACATACTACTTTCCTTTGTTCAAGCGCCCTACTTTACAAAAGAAAACGTAGAAAAAGAACAAGGCATTATCGGTCAGGAAATTCGTATGTACGACGACAACCCGGGTTGGCGTGTTATGTTTAACCTTCTTAAAGGTATGTATCACAACCACCCCGTTCGTATTGATATTGCGGGTACTGTAGAGTCAATAGCGCAAATCGATGCCGATCTGCTTTACAAATGCTACGAAACCTTTTATAACCCCTCTAATATGTTTATTTGTCTGGTTGGCAATATTGACACCGACAAAACATTAAAGCAGATAGAAAAAACAATCATTGACCGTAAGCCCGTAGAGATCACACGCGGTGAGTTTAGCGAGCCTCAGTCAATAGTAAAGCCCTATGTTGAACAACGTCTTGCAGTAAATACGCCTATGTTCTGTCTGGGCTTCAAGCAAAAGATTACTACCCCATACCGCAGACTTAAAAGTAAGATATGTGTAGATTTGTTGTTGCAAATAATTTGCGGCGACGCATCGCCTTTGTATGCCCGTCTTATGAACGAAGGACTTATAAACGACGATTTTGACAGTGAATACTTTAACGGTAACGGCTACGCTGCTGTTATATTTGAGGGTGAATCATCCAATCCCGAACGAGTAGCGAACGAAATCAAGGCAGAAATAGATCGCCTTCGCGTTGAAGGTGTTGATAAAAAACTGTTTTCCGCTGTTAAATGCGGTATGTACGGAGATATGGTTCGTCGCTTTAACAGTGTAGAAAATCTTGCTATGAGTCTTACCGAATGTGCTATGTGCGGCTACAGTTTGTTTGATGAAATTAAAATGGTAAAATCGGTAAGTTATGATGACGTTATGAAGCGATTTGACATCTTTGACCATTCAAATGCTGTTTTGTCAATTATCAAACCATTGGAGGACTAAAAATGAGTTATGATGTTACCATTTTTGGAATTCATTTAACACTTAACCCCATAGCCTTTACCATACCAATAGGTAGCGGCTGGGATATCTATTGGTACGGTATTATTATCGCGCTTGGCTTTATGCTTGCTATCATTTACGGAATGAAAAATGCCGAGCGTTTTGGTGTTGACACCGACAAAATGCTTGATGTTATTATTGTTACAACACCCGTTTCTATACTTTGTGCGCGTACCTATTATGTGATTTTTGATGGTGTAAAGCTAACAAGCGTTTCTGATTTTTTTGGTTTCGGCAACGGAGAAGGATTTTCAGGCATCGCGATATATGGCGCTGTTATCGGCGCATTTGCATGCGGTGCTGTTATGTGCAAAATCAAAAAAATTAAAATTTTTGATATGTTTGACCTTGCCGCTACCGCCTTTCTTATCGGACAAGGCATCGGACGCTGGGGTAACTTTGTAAACCAAGAGGCTTACGGCACATTTACAAACAGCAGTTGGTGGGGTATGCAAAGCACACGCACCATTGCCGAAATGGGTGAAGGCCTTGTTCATCCCTGCTTTTTGTATGAGTCTATTTGGTGTATAGCAGGCTTTTTTGTGCTTAATCATTTTTCAAAAAAGCGTCGTTTCAGCGGCGAAATTATACTTTTATATTGTGTTTGGTACGGCTTTGAACGCGCAATAGTTGAAAACTTGCGCACCGACAGTCTTATGCTTGGTAACATAAGAATATCCGTATTGGTATCGGTTTTAATTTGCTTATCAGCCGCTATTGCACTTATAGTAATTCTCAAAAAACAAAAGGTAATAATTACCGATGATAACTACGTTGAAATGTTCCGCGATAATGATGCCGACATCACATTAGAAGAAAACATTTTGCAAGAGGAAGAAACAAATGATTAATATAATTGACGGAAAGCTTGTATCCGCCGCGGTTAAGGAACGTGTAGCAAAAGAGGTAAAAGCATTGAGTACCAATGGCATTAACGTTTGTCTCGCTGTAATTCTTGTCGGTAATGACCCTGCATCACAAATCTATGTTGCAAACAAGAAAAAAGCCTGTGAGCAATTAGGTATCATCTCAAAAGAGTATTTACTACCTGAAACTGCCACGCAGGATGAACTTTTAGAACTTGTAAATACACTTAATAATGATAATACCGTAAACGGCATACTATGCCAGTTGCCGCTACCCGATACTCTTGACGAAAAAGCAGTTATTGAGGCTATAAATCCCGAAAAAGATGTTGATGCCTTTCACCCTGTAAATGTTGGCAAAATTATGATAGGCGATTACAATTTTCTCCCCTGTACACCTGCAGGTGTTATGGAAATGCTTCAATACTACAACATAGATGTTTGCGGTAAAGAATGCGTAGTAATTGGTCGTTCAAATATAGTCGGCAAGCCTATGGGTATGTTATTATTGCACAAAAACGGAACCGTTACAATAGCTCACTCCAAAACGAAAAATCTTGCCGAATTAACATCCAAAGCTGATATTTTAATAGCGGCGGTAGGAA
>CAZVWG010000014.1:0-23689 GCA_964630675.1 uncultured Ruminococcus sp. | reverse complement strand
CTTCTTAACCGAAGTTGAAGGATTTTCAATTTCTCCGATAAGAACATCACACCTTGACTATACTGCCCTTTTCTTTTCTAAATCTTTTTGTGATTGTTATCGGTCGTTTTATATTCTATATATGCGAAATCACTATTTTTACTACGTTCTTGCATTGCTGCATAAACCTGAGCATGCAAATTGGAGGTCTTCTCCTTTGCTGTATCCCCCTGCGGATAAAAAGGACCGTCAATAAAAACCTCCATAATCGGTCGTTTAAAGTGCTTTGCCCTACGATATGTAACCGTCATTGCAAAAGAAGATTTATCAAATTTTACGGGAAATTTAAACGAAGTATCAGAAAAAGGGCGGATATCGGTATAATATTCCCATACATGCGCTTCCGGATAAATTACTATAGGATGTCCTTTTTTTAGTCTTTGCTCCATTGCCTTATTCAGTTCCTTCATGCCGTGCAAAGAATCAACAACAGGCAACGCCCCCAAAAACGGTAGTATCTTGCTTATAATCGGAATGCCGTAATTCGCTGTGCTGACCACGGTGTATATTCTTTTGGGCAACACGCAAAGCGCAGGTATAAAAACATCGCCAACAGGCTGTGTATGGTTACCAAAAACAAAAAAATCGCCCTTCATATTTTTAATGTTTTTTCTGCCCGTTATCTTCATATGCAAAAACAGCCTGCAATAAGCACCACCAAAAATTACAGCCAATCCGTAAATAAGACCTGACAAAAACTTGGATATTATATCTGTGCGCACCCATTTATAGTCTTTCGGTAACTTAAAATTTTGATTTGCACTTTTTTCAAAATCATCTGTAAATGATGAATAATATCTTACTTCTCTCATAGTGTATTTTTCCATCCCGCTATATCAGAACTATCAAAAGAGTAGGTCAGTTTTTTGCCATAAACCGCTTCATAGCAATTCTTTTTAAGTGTATAATCCAGTATTCCCAGCTCCTCCGTGTTCTCCTTAACTGTCTTGTTCTGATCAGGATATAAAACATCCAATATATGAAGAATGTATTTAACCTTTTTAAATTCAACAGTGTCATCCTCTTCCATATCCACCATTTCCACAAAGCAGGAAACAATAGGCACATTCAGTTTGGCTGCATAAAAATATGCACCGTTTTTGGGTGGACGAGGCTTACGATAATTAAACCACATTTCCTGTTCTGGATACAAAAGAATCGCATGCTTTTTATCCACCAACCGTTCCTTTAGCACAGATAGAAAATCTCTTGCTAAATAACGCGGATCGGTCGAAATAGGAATCGTATCAGCGTAGTTCATTATATAACCGATAATACCGGTCATGGCAAAATTAGAGGTTTGACTGATAATACCAAGCTTTTTCCTACCGAGCGTATTAGTCAGGTGACGAATGACGGTGTTTTCAAGAGGACCGAAATGATTACTTGTGATAAGTATGCCACCCACATCCTTTGGTATTTTTTCCAGTCCGATGATATCGGTATCTTTATTGATTATTTTTGTAGCGGATTTTGCAATAAAAACTCCAATCGCAGTTTTTAACTTAAACGTCAAACTCCCTTTGTTTTCAAGATAATTATCGGTGATTTTTCTGCTTTGCTCTGGTGTAAGTATTGGATCGTTTAGTTCTACTTTATTATGAAACTGACCGTTCTCTGCAAAATTTTTTATATTTTCTATAACAGCCTTTCGATTATCGCCAATAATCATAATTTAATTTTAACTCCCTTTTCCTGCATTTTTTTAAATGTAATTTCATTTTCAGGAATTTCAGCACCTCTGCGAACAAGCAACTCCAGACACTCATTATCAGCCTTTTTCTTGTTCTCGGTATAGTCCGCCTTGTAATTCTTTATCTCATTTATATAGCCGCTGTCTTCGGCATATTTCCAAAACTCATCACCATATTGTATACCGTCATAACACCACGGTTTTGAAAAGAGGTTATAATGTATAAGATTTGTATGAGCAAGCGGAGGTTTTACATCATTGGGCATGGCATCCCAAGATTCATCAAGATAATATATCTTTCCGTTACACATTGCATTGAGATAATCTTGATCTGGAGCAATGCTGTCAAAATGGTAGGTGTTTAAAAGATTTAAAAAATGTCCTTCCAAATCGACCTCTCGCATCTTTTTAAGATTCATAAGCAAAACGCCGGAATTGATATATTCATGCTTCTTTACACCAATGGCATTTTCTGTGTAAGCTACAAGCGGAGGTATATCAGCAATAGATAAATCATTACATGCTCCTATCAGATTATCTCCGATATCTATGTCATATAGATTAGAAATATCACTCGTAAGCACAACATCGCTATCAATATAAATACCCTTGTCATATTGCGGAAACATTTCGGGAATGAATAATCGAAAATAAATAGTGAGCGTAAAATAATCACAGCGAAGACGATTGCTCATACGGTCATCCAACGCTTCAAAGTTTGCTCTCATAGGCATAAGCTCAATTTTAAAATTATTTGTTTCAAGCGATTTAATTTTTTTAATATTTATTTCATTCAGATCTTGATGTAAAACTATTGCTTTGTACTGCTTTTCGGGATTGGCATTTTTTATGGCAGAATTAAGCGCTACCGCTAAAAAGGGCGCATAACTGTCATCAATTGTAAAAAATATGGGTATCTCTGTCTTCATTTTTACTACTCCTTTGGTATTCTTCAAAAATATCGTCAAACTCAAAAATTTTAAGTTCGCTATGCAGTTTATCTATGTGCCACGGTTTTATAGTGACTGCATGTATATAAGGAAAAATCTTAAAATATGTTGTAAAATGCTTAAATACAGTATCAGATTTAATCTTTCCCTGTTCGTTGTATTTGTTAGAAGTTTTGCGTTTAACCGCTAATTTATTAAGTGATGACTGATCCGGCATAAACATTTTTTTATCACGGCACATAATCCGACATTTCTCAAACAAACCGCTTTTTCGTATTTGAGCCATATTCAGCAGAAGTACCCCTGAATTTAGGTAATCACGCTTAAAAACATTTCCAAAAAACCATTTGCCATACCGATCGGGCACGCCGACTATCTCAATGTCGGAGATATCTGAGTTGTAAAAATCTTTAAAATCCGCACGGCAGATAACATCCGTATCGAGATATAAAATTTTATCAGGAATTTCTGATACCATATCGGCAAAAAGCCTAAGCATACAAAAAGGCGTAAATCTTGTTCTTATATTGGCAAGCGGAAGATAACTTTTAAATTGTTCGCTTATATCAAGCAAAATAACCTTGTGATTTTTGGTTTTGACATCAATAACACTCTGTAACTTATCAACAAAACTTTGAGGTATTGCATCGCGACCATCCAAATTTGACGTAAGGATATAAAAATTCAAATTTTCGTTTGTATGTTTGCAAATAGAAAGTACTGACAAAAAAATGCCTTGGCATACTCCTTTATCACCACTAAACATAATATTCAAATCGATTCACCACCTTTCAAAAATATTATATTTTCATATTCTTAAGAAGGTAAACCTATTCTTGCGAGAAGACAATCTACAAATAAAAGACACTGTCGCAGAATTATTCTACAATGTATTCTACGTTTAGTAGAATAGAAAAAACACCCTGTTTTACAGGATGTTTTTAAATATGATTTATTTGTTTTTCGGCGTTTTTATAAACGACCATAAAATTAATACAATCTGACCGGCAACACCTAAAATATAGATAAGCGAAACATTTATTTTGAAATATAAAAAGGTAATATGTATTGTAGCCAATATTGACCAAATAAGAGCAGAGATTATAAAGTAGTTATGCCTTGGATTAAACCAAATTGAGTTAAAGATTAACTTTACGATTAGTACGATCGGCAAGGCATACACAAAATACAACCATTGAAAAGTTGCCGCGTTTGTAATTAGCGAAGTGATGATAAAAGCAAAGATGGCAATAAACCACGCTACACTTTCAGAAATATAGGCAATCACTTTGCGGTTATATTTTGTTTCTTTCTGTTTGTTTTTTTTAACCGTTTCGTCGATATTTTCTGCTCTTACCAAATAGTCAAGCGAAACTCCAAATATATCTGCAATCTCAACAAGAACCGCTATATCAGGGGAGGACTCAGCTCGCTCCCATTTGGAAATAGTTTTATCCGAATAATTCAATTTCTCAGCAAGCTCCATTTGAGTCATATTATTAAGCAGTCTAAGCTCGGTTATATTTTTAGCTACAATACCTTTAATATCCTCCATAAGATTACCTCCCTCACGAAAGTACTTAGTATTATACACCTTTTTCGTTAAGTTTGCAAGTACTGTAAAAAAGCTAAGTCGACCATTACACTTATGAGAAATATCGTAATACTTTGTGATTTGTTATTAAATTATTATTCCTCTACAAACAACACAGCGTATACACCCGGTCCTACATGAGCACCAATGGTAGAGCCAACCTGCAATCTATCGGCTATGTTATATCCGCTATCCTTGAGTTTTGATTCTAATGCCTCGCAGTTTTCTGTGCCGTAGGTGTAAAGCGAATATATTGGAAAATCAGGATTGATTTTGTGTGCCTTTACCTTATCTAAAATAAAATTCATCGCCCTGATTTTACCAAGACATTTACCTATTGACTCTACCCTGCCATCACTTACCGTAACAATAGGTTTTATGCCTGCAATTTCGCCTACTGCGGCTGAAGCACGGCTTAGTCTGCCGCCTTTGTAGAGGTATTCAAGCGTATCGACACCGGCATACACCTTGATTTTTGACTTTAATTCCTCACATCTGTCAACTATTTCACCGGCAGTAAAACCCTTGTTAATCAAATCACGCGCAAAGGACGCCATTATACTTATAATATGTGTTGCGCCAAGTGTATCAATTATATAAATATTATCGCAATCAACCATCTCTTTTGCAATCAGCGCGCCCTGATAGGTGCCACTCAGACAAGAAGACAAGCACAAATAAATTATGTGGTCACCCGCATCTTTTGCCTGCTCAAAAATTTCGATAAATGCCTGTGGCGACGGCTGTGACGTGCGGGGGAATTCTTTTGCATTTTGCAACAATTCATAAAACATATCGCTTGTAAGATCAATACCCGAACGGTATTCCTTGCCGTCAATATTGACACTGATTGGAACAATCGCATCAACTATGCCGTCCTCAATTTTACAGTCTGACGCCGAATCAACAAGTATTTTAATCATAATAAATCTCCTATTTAACCTTGTGGATGCGCTTTATATCCCGCATCTGATAATTTTTCTACAATTTTTACAAAGGTTTCAGCATCCTTTTCGCTGATTATGTCGATTATATTTTCTGCTACCTTGACCGAAGAACTGTGAACTGCTAAAAATACATCAAGCTTTTCTTTTACGCACTTCACAAATTTTGTTCTGCGGTCCTCTATTCCCTGCGCAAAAGTAATAAGACCCTGTTTTTCAAGCTCACCGAGTGTTCTGTTTACCTGAGATTTTAACATTCCCGTCTCTTTTATTATATCCTGAACCGAGGTGAAACCCTCACCGTCAATCAGGTATCTGCTGTAAATTGATAGCATGACAATAGCTTCATTATATTTGAGCCCTGTTGTCATTCGGTTGTTTTTCACAATTCCCGAAAGCTTTACCCACGAAAGTATAAGGTTATTTTCAAGTACACCTTTATTTTGCGTAAAATCACCGCCTTTATAACCAAAAGATAGTTCACTTTGTGAACTATCTTAATTATACACCCTTTAAATGCAAAAGTCAACCATAAAATATCGCCCTCTCGGGTAATACGAGAGGGCGATATTTTTTATTTATTAAAATTCTATATTACTTACCTGTAAAAATGTGTTTACATCATATATCTGTAAAACGCTTTCTGATACCACATAAAACGCATCGTCTATAAACAGTCCTCTTACATCTGTCATAGCATAATAATTATATCCGTCCTTTATGCTCAGTGTAGCTACACGCTCAAAGCCGTCACCCGTATATTTGTAAATTAGATACTTAATGTTATCATAATTATCGATAGCGGCAAAGCCTATAAGGTTTTTGTCAGATGACACGAGCATTGCCTTATGGTCACTTAACGCAGGCGAATAGGCATAACCGTCAATCAACGTCTTGTCGTCCTCGGTAACGTTTGCGGGGTCGGTGATATTAAACATCGAAAGCTTAAGATATGTTGTTCTGCCTGTGTTCTCGTCAGCATCCATACCAAAGCCTAAAAGTTTACCGTCACCATAAGGATACATATATTCTGAAAAGCCGGGGATTTTAAGCTCGCCTAAAACTTGTGGATTTTCGGGGTCGGACAGGTCAACCGAAAAGAGCGGGTCGGTCTGGCGGAAGGTTACAAAGTAGGCGATATCACCCATAAAGCGCACCGAATAAACACGCTCGCCTTTTGCTAAATCTTTAATCTCACCCACCGTTTTAAGCTCACTATCAAGCACAGTAAGTCGTGCGTAGGTGTTATCAACCTCATACACTACAACCATATCATCGGTGTTATCAAACGAGCTTTTTTTTGTTTCAATCGTGTTAACGGTAGTAACAAAGCGGAAATAACCGTTATGCTCATCAATATAGAACTGATTTTCAAGCGTTCCTTCCACCTCGCCTGTGGCTTTGTACTCAATCTGACCCTGTTTTATCTCAAGTCTTGATACGATAGTATTGTTTTGTGAATAACTGCCCTCTTCCGAAGAGTCGTATGAATTATAGTCAGCGTCCGCAAGAATGATGTTACCCTGACTGCAATATATATTATCCGTACCGCCCAAAAGGCTGGCAGTGTCGCTGAGTGTACCGTCCTTATAATTAAACGCGCCTATTACGGTGTACTGATTGGTATATTCCTCTTCTTCATAGCGATAAATACTATCTGCGGGAACCGCTTCGCAAACTCCGTTTGTTTCGGTTACGGGTACAAATGTGGTAGGATCATCTTTTTTTATCTCACTTATATTTATGCTGCAATTTGAAATAAGGTAGATATAGTCGCCCACCATACGTGAGGAATTATACCAGCCCTCCTGACAGCTTTCGGTTACCTTTTTGGGCGCCGCAGGATCGCTTATGTCGTAAATTGTAATTAAAACAAAGCTTTCGTCACCCTTATAATAGTTCGTCTTAAGAAGTATCAGTCGGTCATCCTTTATAAACATTTCGCCGTAGAGGTCTTTTGCTATTGTGTCTGACAGTTTAGTCTGACTTACCATCACTGAATTTTCACCATCAGCGGCAAATATACTAAGTGTGGTATCGTTTATATAATAAATATAATCACCGTCGGTTTTAACAATGTCGGCTTCAGCCACACCCTCGACCTGCTCGGTAGTGGTTGAAAAATCAACTTTTGAGGAGGCGGTATCAGAATTGGTGCTTGTGCTCTCGCCCTTTGAAGCATTCGTGCTTGTGCTGCTACTGTTGGTTGCGGTATCAAAATCGTCAGCCGCATATTCGATATCTTCTTCATAAATGATCGCTTCACCTTCGGCGGCATCAAATTTATTCCAAATACTATAATCCTTTTTAGGCTTTATAAGCTTGTATATCTCATCGTATGATTTTGATACCTTGAGTGTCAGGCTCGCGGATGAATCATCCTTGATAATGGTTTTTGAATTATCGCGCGGTACAAATATTACGCCCAAAACGATAGCAATACACGCTACGCACGCAAAGGCTACTCGCCATGGAATTGCGGGGTTTTTGCGCTTCGTCAATTCCTCTTTAAGTATTATTCTATCTAAAATTTTATCGCGAGTATCTGCATCGGGCATTATATTATCCATTGCGTTTTTATAATCTCGTTCAAACATTTGCTTCAACTCCTTCAAGGTCTATTTTTAGTTTTTGTCGTGCGCGGTGAAGCTGAGACTTCACCGTGGAGGGCTTGGAATTTAAAATTTTTGCAATCTCGTCTACGCTGTAACCCATATAGTAATGCAAATGAATTACCGTGCGGTACTTTTGCGGTAGACGCAGCACAGCATCAAGCGTATCAAAGCACGGGTCTGATACACTTAAATTTTCACTCAAAGGCTCGGTCTTTTTAAACCAACTGCTGCTAAGCATACTCTTACTGCAGTTAATCGTAATGCGAATAAGCAGCGCCTTTGTGTGCTCTTCGTTATTTACCTTTTCTTTACACTTTATAAAGCGCAAAAAGACTTCCTGTAATATGTCGTCCGCATCATATGTATTTTTTACTCTTGCAAAGGCAAGACGGTACACCATATCGGAATATCTTTTAAAAGCTTCGTTGGCCGTTATTTTGTATTCCATATTTTCCCCTCCTTAACTATAAAACTTTTCAAAACCTTAAAAGGTTGCAAAAATCGCCTGAAAAATTTTTTCAGGCGATTTTTTATTACTCTATTATATTTTAAACAAAATATCGCCGTATGTCGGATATGGCCAATATTCACGCGCAACTATTGTTTCGGCTTCGTCTGTAATATGACGGATATTGTCCATTATAAACAACACCTTGTTACAATAAAGCTGTGCGCGAGAAAGCAAATCAACTGTTGACTGCGATTTATCCACCGCGCTTTCAAGTTCTTTTACAAGTCGGTTCAACTGTTCATTAAATGCTGAAAGCTTTTCTATAATCTGGATTTCAGCATCGCAATTTATCTTATCGCTGACCTTGTGCTTTTTAATAACGGTATCACAAAGCACACCCTGATACGCACTTATGGCGGGTATAATATCACGCTTGACCATCTGTAGCAATGTAAGCGCCTCTATGTGTATTGTTTTGCTGTAATTTTCAAGGCTTATATCCGCGCGGCAATTTATTTCAGCCCCGCTGTAAACACCGTGGCGCTCAAACAGCTCTATATTTTCCTTTGTACGCCAAAGCGGAAGCGCGTCAACTGTACTGTGCAAATTGAGCAATCCGCGCTTTTCAGCCTCCTCTTCCCAAGCCTTTGAATATCCGTCACCGTTAAATATAATACGCTTATGCGCTTTTACGGTAGTACGTATAAGCTCTAAAACATCCTTTTCAAAGCTCTTTGAACCCTCGAGCTTGTCCGCAAAATCCATAAATACATCTGCAACAATAGTGTTAAGAACGACATTTGTTTCAGAAATTGACGATGCCGAGCCCAGCATTCTAAACTCAAATTTATTCCCTGTAAATGCGAACGGAGAAGTGCGATTACGGTCGGTATTGTCTTTTCTTATGTAGGGTATAATTTCGGTGCCAACCGTCATTTTAACCTTGTCGGAATCAATATGATGCTCACCGTGCTCAATAGACTCTAAAATCTCGTTAAGATCATCGCCCAAATACATCGAAATTATCGCGGGAGGTGCCTCTGCGCCACCAAGACGATGATCGTTGCCCGCCGATGCCACCGATATGCGCAACAAATCCTGATGCTCATCCACCGCACGAATAACCGCCGCAAGCGTCAATAAAAACAGTAAATTGTCGCTTGGGCTTTTGCCGGCTTTAAGAAAATTGATGCCTGTATCGGTAGAAAGCGACCAGTTGTTATGCTTGCCGCTACCACTTACATCCTTAAAGGGCTTTTCGTGAAGCAAGCACAGCAGACCGTGCTTTTCGGCAATTTTTTTCATCATTTCCATTGTAAGCTGATTGTGGTCAGCCGCAATATTGGTGGTGGTAAAAATCGGCGCCAGCTCGTGCTGTGCGGGAGCCGCCTCATTATGCTCGGTTTTAGCAAAAACGCCTAGCTTCCAAAGCTCGTCATCAAGCTCGCGCATAAATGCTTTAACTCGCGGCTTAATTACACCAAAATAATGGTCGTACATTTCCTGACCCTTAGGAGGTGTAGCGCCCAAAAGCGTTCTGCCGCAAAACATAAGGTCGGGACGATTTTTCACCATTTCGCTATCAATCAAAAAATATTCCTGCTCGGGACCTACCGTGGTATTGATGCTTTTTACGTCATCCAGACCAAACAATTTAGCAATACGAAGTGCCTGCTTGCCTACAGCTTCCATAGAACGCAGAAGCGGAGTCTTTTGGTCAAGAGCCTCACCGTTATATGAGCAGTACGCGGTGGGTATGCAAAGGGTGTTATCCTTTACAAATGCATAAGAGCTTGGGTCCCACGCGGTATAGCCGCGCGCCTCAAATGTGGCACGAAGTCCGCCCGAAGGAAATGACGACGCATCAGACTCACCCTTTATAAGCTCCTTGCCCGAGAATTCCATTATTATATTTCCTTCACCATCGGGCGAAATAAAACTATCGTGTTTTTCGGCAGTGATGCCCGTCATCGGCTGAAACCAATGGGTATAATGAGTGGCACCCTTTTCTATAGCCCACTCTTTCATAGCATTTGCCACAATATCGGCAATTTTGCGATCGATACTTTTGCCCAGTGATATTGCAGTCTTAAGCTCATTATACGCGTTTTCAGGCAAACGTTCCTTCATAGCAGCATCGCCAAAAACATTTATACCAAAAAATTCATCCACTCTTTTCAAAACAGTTCCCCCAAGTGAAAATGTATATAACTAATGTAATTATATCTTATACTACAAAAAATGTCAATGTTGGCGATACACTCATTCTATACTTTAATTTACAAAACTTATCCTTCTGCTCATACTTTTTAAATAATCAAGCCAGTAGATGCAATCTACAAATGATAAATTGCTTTCGCTGTTTTCAATTATATATACAAAATCATCCTTTGAAAAACTGTTTTTTGAAATTTTATCAAAGATTTGTAAAAGTATCTGCTGCTTTATTTCTTCCCCGTGACCGTAAGCGATTAAATCCATCACCTGAGTACCCGTATAGCGCAGCATCTCACCGTTTTGCTCTATATCAATACCGCCGACACGGTCAATTATTCCCCCTACAAGCTCATAACTCGTTTGCAGGGTATAATCCACAGTGTAGCCGTAATATTCAGGGCGCGTCGGTTCAAAATTCTCAATGTTCAAAATACGAATATTTTCTTCACTAAAATCAAGATATACAAGCGCCGCGCTGTTATCAGGAAACACAAATGCAAGACCACAACTTTGCGGGGTGCGATCATAAGATACTGTATAATCCTTTTGGTCGACATTTTCCGATTGATTGTTAGTATGATAATTGAGATAAGCATATGCTATTCCAAAAAACATTGCTACACTTAAAAACATAAATATTGCATTTTTAAAAATTTTCTTTTTCAAAAAAATCACCCCGATTAGTCTTAACTAATCGGGGATAATTTATACAAATTCAATTATTCAAAATATGCGGGTGTGCGTACATCAATATCATCGGCCAACTGATAAATACGAACAGAGCTAATGTATGAAGAAATCGGAATATCGGAGTTGTCAATCCACATATCAGGCTCATATCCGCTTTCGGGTGTGTATGGATGCTGGTTCATAATAAGATAGTAGTGGAGATCGTGACCAAAACCGTTGTTGTTATCCCAGTCAAAGCCATCTTTCATATCCCAGTCTATATCCCATTCACGCTCAAGCCAGCACTCGCCATCAATATACATCTTATAGCCTTCTTTGGTATAAAGCAATCCATATTTATGGTAAGAATCGTTTAATGTTTCAAGTGCTTCACCTGTGAAGTTATACTTCTGCTTGTTATTTTCTTCTGTATCGTACTCATTACGCCAGCTGGTAGTATAGCCCCAGTTTGCCCAACCATCACCGATAATTTTGGTTTTAAACAGGTTAGTTATTACCTCGCCGCCCTGAGCATAATAAATTGTTTTGCCCTTAAAGGTGGTGATTTGCGCGTTGTTACCATCAGCATCAGTTGTGCTATTAACCAAACCGTTGGTTATTCTTTCGCCGTCTATGTTGACATCGTACGGTACATAATATCTGTGAATACTTACATCCCACTGGTCACCGTTAGCAAAGGTTTCAAAAATATCAAATTCAGAATACCATGCCGCGCCGTACTGCTCTTTTGGAATATATTGACCAACGCCTGGCGTACTCATAAGCCAAAGCGGCATAATAATACCCTTGGTGTATGAAATTTTAGCGTCAAATTCGATATAACCGTTTCGGTATGCCATAGTAGTTGAGGTATCAACCGAACCACAGCTTGCCCAGCCAATATCTGCGCTATCCTCTGAAAGATAGCGAATAACAGTCATACGCAGTTTGCCGTTTTCAACATAAGCAACATCCTTGGTATCGAGATACTCAAGGTCAGTCCACTGAGGCATACGGTTACCTATTTGCCATTTGCTTGTGTCTATGGATTCTTCACCGTCAAAATCGTCACCCCAGGTGTAAACGTACTTATTACCTTCAAACTCAAGGGTTGAGGTAAAGTCCTCTTGTGTACCTGTAAGGGTTGCTATTTTGCCCTTTTCACGTTTAACGGTTCTGAACCAGTCAACAGCCTTTTCTGCCATTACAATGTGACCGCCCTCAAATACGATATTGTCACCCTTGATGTTTACGGCAAATTCTTGTTCAGAAAGGTTTGATTTATAGTAGGCGGTATCGCCCACTATAATCATCTTTTCGTCGCCTGTCACTGTCTTTTCCTCTTTAACTGGGATAATTACATTGTCATTATCCTTAAAGAAGGTAGCAAGCTTTTCTGCCAGAACGCGCGCATTGGTTGGTGCGCCGTTTTTATCCGTGTCGGCAGAGTAAACTATAACGTAATCTGCAAGATTGCCTGCAAAATCTACGTTTTTATATTCAAATTCAGGAACATATTCCTCTTGGTGCAATTCATCAAAAGGAACTGTTTCCTCTTCCTCCTCCGTTCTAAGCAATGCACGCTTAGCGCGGGTTGTAACCTGCTCTACCTTGTTGATAGGTTCAGAAGAGTCAACGCTGCTTGTTGTGTCATCATCGTTATTATCGCGCACCACAACCTTATCGCGAATTACTACTTTTTTCTTACTGCTACTGGTTTTCTCTTTACAGCCAACTACTGAAAACAACATCAAAACCGCAAGCAAAAAGCATATTGCTCTCTTTACTGAAATATTCAATCTCATAAGACCCTTCCTTTCCTTAATTTTTCTCGATAACTTCTGTAAAGTTTTTCTTGGATACTACCATAATTACAGCACCGCAAGCTATTATAGATACAAGCGCTACCACAACAGAGGTATCGGCAGTATTAGGAGATATCGTTCCTAAATCGCCATTTACGTTTATATAGTTATCATTGTTAACGATTGTTCCCGTAGGAGCAATTATTACATCATCAATAAATAGACTTGAGTTGCCTGTCGCTCTTATGGATACCCAATTGGTCTTTGCAGTGAAGTTAAATGAATACTGCTTCCACTCGCCTACCTGCTGACCCGTAAGGGTAACCATAGGCTCAACGCTTACCGCCGTATCTAGATAATCAGGATAGTTATTTTGTACAAGTGACAATGTTACAGCGCTATTGGCTTTATCGGTTGCCACCCAGAAGGTCATTGTATAATCCTGATCAATAGTGAGCCAGTCCTCATAGTTGATAAGCAAGTCTGCACTGTCAGCTGAATTATCGAGCAGCTGCATAGACTTTGTGCCTGTGTGAACGTAGCTAAAGTTATATCCGCCACGAGAACCGGGCTTGTTATAGTTCCAACGTTCTAAATCACAATCATACATAGAATATGTATAGCTTTCAAAATCTTGATTAATACCATTCTTTTTCCAGCCTGCATAAACATTAATATCGCGTGAAAGGAAATATTCATACGGATAAAGGAGTGAACAATCGGAGAACGCATACCAACCTGTAAATATGTAGCCTGTACGTGAAATTGTTGGTAATGTAACACTTTCATAAGGCTTGCCAACAAGTGGTTCAAGCACTATGCTGGAATCGCCAGTAATAAAGTTAATCTTTACGTCGTCAATATTGTATTGCTTGTCAGAGAATAACGAGCCACTTCTACCTTCTTTATCAAAGATACGAAGCACAGGTGTACCGTCGGGCTCTACTCTCCAGGTATTTTCCCAGTCAAGCTCTGGCATAGCGGTTTTTGCCCCTTCACCAACACGCCACTGCGGACGCTTTAAGCGTGTAACACCATAGCAGTATTTGCTACCGTAATAGTATACGTTTTCAGTATATGTACAAATTTGTCCTTCTTGTTTTATCCACTGATGAGCACCGCCGATTGCTATATTATCGGTCTGAGCAAAAGCTATTGAGTTATAAACACGAGAACATTCTGCCCAGCTTGAACCCTGAAGAACACCTACTCTTGAATCCATAGCGGGCACTAAAGACGCTGTAACAATACAGTCGCGTATAACGATTGCTGCGCCGCCCGGAGCACCTATACCGCTTGCGTTATAGCCCTCGATATAGCAGGTGTGGTCAACAAAGGATGTGCTAATTGAAGGAAGCGGTGTGGGTTCGTCATCACCAGGCACCAAGAACACATCACCCACTGTCTCAGCAGGCTTGTTCTTATTGGTATAGAAATTATAAAACGCGCTACCCATACCGAATATACCGCCTGCATAGGTTGAATCATCAACCGTAGAAGCCCTGATGTATGCCTGTGATACGCCTACGTTCTTAATGGTCATTGAACCGCCGATACGGGGGAACAATCCAACGTATGTGTCTTTGGGAGATGACGTATTGTTATAGTAAATACCGAAAACAACATAACCGTCACCATCAAAATGACCTTCAAATGGCGTTTTTACTTCCTGACTTGTAAGCCATGTGTTGCAACCTACCTTAGCCTGCCACATTGAATCTGAAATGTCGTTAAGTAAAATGTCGGCAACAAGCTTATAATACTTGCCCTTCGTAGAGCTATCCATCATAAGCTTTGCTAACTGCTCGGGTGTTTCAATAAGATAGGGGTTTTCTTCAGAACCGTCGCCGCCTTTATAGTTTGTAGCAACTACACCTGTCCAAACCCGATTTACAACACCGTCAAACGACTGTACCGTATATTTAGGAACAGGATATTTTGTTGTTACAGCCCATGCGCCTGCTTCCTCTTCGGTACCAAAGTCGAGCTCGGTCATACTTTCTTTTGCATTATCGCCAATCATTTCGCTGTTTTTGAGAACTGTTACGCCCTCTATATTGCAGTTAGCGTCGGTGTAAATGCCGCTGCACTCTACATTTTCAGCCGAAACAAACGGTGCTATACCTACAGATACACTCGCACTGATATCAAGCTTACCTGCAACCTCGCCAACCAAACCGCCAACCTTACCTGTTGCACTGATTGAGCCATAGAAAATACTGTTGTCCATACGGAGCTTGGTAAAGCCAACGCGACCAATAATACCGCCCGCATTTGCAGCGCCTGTAAGGATAACATTTTCACCAACCCAAGCCGCACGAACAGAGCTAACATTTGCAGCATTGTCTTTAACAGTACCAACAACAGCGCCAATGCACGCGCCCTGTTGACCCGAAAAATAAGAATCTTCTATCTTAACGTTTCTTAATTCTGCTGCAGATGCTAAAACAGGCACAAGACCCGCATAAACACCTGACGGAACATCCTTAATACATAGACCGTAAATGGTATGGTCATTACCGTCAAATATACCTTCAAAGTCCTTTACATCTACAGATGTATACCACTGCTTTGCGTTTTCTTGCCAGTTATCAACACTTACATCATTAAGTTTAATATCTGCTGTAAGCTTATAATATGCACCCGCTTTTGAGTAGTTAAGCATCTGAGCAAGGCGTTCCGGAGTATCAATCTGATAAGGATTGTTCACCGTGCCGTCACCGCCTGCATAGGCATCAGCCACTTTGCCTGACCATATTTCTCCTACGGTACCCAAGGTTGACTTGTAATTTAAAAGCTTTGGAATGCCGTCGGTAGTCTGCCAGGTTTCTACCCAATCAAACTCTTTTGCAGTAGCCTTTGCAGTCTCGCCCAACAAATCAGCGGTTTCAACCTTAGTAACACCGGATGTGCTTTCTTCTGCCACAATCGACGGAGCATCGGAATCGGTGTATACATTTATAAAGCTACTGTTATATGACATCGTATTATCTGCTGCGGGATAAATACCGTATGAGATACTGTTTTTGATAATATGTGCACCGCTCTTTGACGTAGCAACAAATGCTGCGTAATATCCACTGCCCTCGTCAGAATATATTTCACCGCTGGTTTTAGATATTGATACGATACAGTCATCAATAAATACAGTACCGTTTATGTGTGAACAAGCAACCAAGCCTGCGGCTGCAGCATTACTGTTAATCTTACAGTCTATTACCGAAACGTTGCGTATACTAACGTTTGCGCCTGTTGCAAGGTCTGCAACAATCGCAGCAGCACCTTCTGTTTTAGTTTTACCTATTTCGTAGCCATCAGTTGCACTAAAGTATGAATTTTTAACGGTAAAGTTTTTAATCGTAGCAGAGCCAGCTTGAGGAATAATAGCGCTACGCTGCAGACTCTCAGCCTTAATACCATATATTGTAACGCCGTTACCGTCAAAATTACCGCTAAAGTTGTTGGATACACCGGGAGCATAGGTGTACATCTTTTTAGATCTGAGCACATTCATGGTTTCGGAATAGCTAAGTCCTTTAACATTGTTAAAGTAAAGGGCGGTTACACCATCAGCAATCTTGTAGTTTTTGTCTGCGTTAAGGGTGCTAACCATCAAGTAGAACTGCTCGCAATTTTCAATAAGATATGGATCTTCTGCCGTACCTGTACCCGCTGCATAATCTCTGGCAGCAGTGCCATCCCAAAAGTCTTCTGATGAAGCGGGACCGCCTGCCTCATAGTAAGCATCACCCGTTGGGGTCACGTACTTTATATCAGGAATCGGATAATCCTCGCCGTCAACAATTTTCCAGTTGTTTTCCCAGTCGAGATCAAGTTTTTCTTTAGCCTTATTACCCTTAAGATACCCTTCTTTTACAACCACGATTTCATCATCGGTATAATTGAGCTCACCGTGAGTAGTATGATCTACGTAATAACTGTGTTCAACATCTGAATAAACGTTTTTGAACAAATATGTATACGATACTGTAGGTACCTTATAACCGTTCCACACTATATCACGGTCATCTGCACCATATGCCTTTACACCTGCCACGATAACGCCTTCAATGGTAGCGGCATTCTCGACACCGTATGGCACACCGCCAAATATACCGCCTTCGATACCGTAAAAATGTTCTTCTCTGCTTACTGTATTAAGATCAACATCTGCAATCAGGCAGTTTTTTATAGTAGGAGGTCTCTGACCGCCGTTATAATAGTAGTTTACAGCGCCGATAATACCACCCGCAAAGGAATTAGCCTTAACATAAGCATATCTTACAGAGCAGTTATTAATTGCTAAAGAGTCCGAAACATAACTAACAATAACACCTGCAGAACCGTATATACATTCTTCGTCTATTTTTTGAATGTTGCTTTTTTCGCCTGTGTTTACGCAGTAAGAATTTCTAAAGTGAACATTCTTGATTTCTGCTGTTTTATTAGTTACCTTTGGTAAAAATGACGCAAACAACGGACCTTCAGAATACATACCGTAAATGGTGTGACCGTCACCGTCAAAGTTACCTGCAAAACTAGAACCCTGATACAAGCCGTAATTTGAGCCGCTTAGCTTATACTCAACACCATCTTTTGTAATATCGTTCCAGTTATTGAGTGAGGACATATCAAAATCCGATTTTCCCCACTTATCATAATCAGAAATATCGTTTAGATATATGTCATTAGCCAACTTATAATAAGCGGGCTCTCCGTTGGAGGTGCCGTTAGCCACCACCATACTATAAAGCTGATCGCCGTCGGTAATAATATAAGGATTTACCGCACTACCATCACCATCAGCAAATTGCGTCTTTTCGATGTTTTCGTGTTGGCCGCCCCAAATGATATTATTATCACCTTGAGACTCCTGCGCAACAACAGTAAAATCCACGCCGATTAATGCAGAAAACACCGATACCGCAAGAATAGAAAGCACTGAAAGAAACGTAATAAGTTTTCTTCCGTACTGAATAGTTCTTTTCATCAAACTACCTACCTTTCGCCAAATGTCCTATGAGCTTTATACCCTACCGTCAAAACAAATGACGGTAGGAGTAGAAAAATTAATTATTCGCGTATACCTGTGTTCTTTGCAACGAAGTTATTCATAACATCGCAAGCCTTGTCAACCGCGTCAGAGAGCTTATCAAATGCCATATCAACTTGAGCAGGGTCGCCGTAAGCAATTTTTTCCCAATCCCACTCATAGAAACCGGTAAGTTTTTCGGTTGAATCCGCATGGGTGAACATTGGTGTAAAGCTATTCATACTCATATTATCGGTTATACCAAAGAAGAATGTTGCTGCATCATCAGAAATAAATGCATCACTGGTGTCATAGTTGCTTGCATCAAGGTACTGACGAAGGAATATACCGGCAGCTACAGGGTTATCAGAACCGCGGCAGATACCCCAACCTATTAACTGACCTGTGCCGCCTGCAGTCATACCCTCTTTATATGCGGGTAATTTGTAGAAGCCAATATCGTTCCAGTTGTAGTCGGCGTTAGAACCGTTCTTCTTAAGACCCCAACCTGCAAGACCTGTGCAAATACCAATATTACCTGTAGATAAAGCAACATATCCGCTTAAAAATCCTTCTTTGTTCCAGGTAGCAAGCTTTGCCATAGCTTCACGGTGAAGCTGGTCGTTAAGTCCGTTTGTGAACTTACCGTTTTCATACTTATAAAGTCCGCAACCAATTGAACCTAAGAGGAAGTTGTTGGTATCGTGACAGCCACGTATACCTGTACCGCGACCGTCTAAGTCGTCAACAGCCTTACCAATAGCTGCAAATGCGTCCCATGTCCATTTACCTTGTGCATCATACTCTTCAGGAGTATAGCAGTTAGCGCGCGAAAGAAGATTTTTTGAATATAAAACGCAAGCCGATTCAGTCCAAATGTTACTGATGGTATTACAAAGATATGGCTCGCCGCCAAAGGTTGTATAGCTAAACATTGCTTGGTCCCAAATAGGATCGGTCATATCAAGCTTAGCAGCAGTAATTGGCTGTAAAACTGCCATCGCTGCAGGGAATGCTGCATTACAACGAATTACGTCAACGTTTGTACCAGCCGCCAAAAGACCTGCGGTCTCATTTATGCTATCAGAAACAAGTATTTCCTTAACTGTGATGCCGTAGTCCTTCTCAAACTTGTCGATAACGGGACCTGATTCGTCAGCATCAGAAAGAATGGTTGTAGCAAATACAACCGTAGTGTTGCGATAATCCTCAGGATTAACGCCGTTTGCACTTGTGGTTGTGCTGTTGCCGGTGCTATCGGATGACTGGGTACCGTTACTACCGCCCTGTTGACCATCGGTGGCAGCATCGCCTGTTGTATCGCCGCCATCACCGTCAACATAAATAACGTTATCCTGATATATAATACCGCCTGATGAATATTCATCCTCGGTATTGCTGCAACCTGCAAGCGAGAAAACTAAAGCCAGTGCTAATAATAAAGCAAGTATTCTTTTAGATGTGTTTAACATATTGTTTGAACTCCTTTTACTTAATTTATATCTTTGCTTTGCGAACAAACAAAACTGTTGCGCTTGCAAGAATTACGGTAAGTACTGCGGTGAAAATCACGTTTTCACCTGTGGGTGGGCTGGTTAAACTGTTATCGCCGCTACCACTGCCCTGATTGTTGCTACCGTTGCCGGTTGCATCACCAACAGCATACTCAGCTTCAACTACTGCAAAATAACCAAACTCACTACTGGAAGCTGTTGCTAAATATTTTTCCTTTGCACTACTCATTGTTTCGGCAAACTTTTCCGGAGTAAGCTCAGCTTTGAGTGCCTCCACATCAAGCTCATTGCCACTTTTGTCGAGATAAACGGTAATTACTTCGGTTTCGAGCTTTTTAATAGTTTTATTTTCCGATTCCGAATCAACCAGAACTATAGCGCCAAGATTTCCGTAAATGACCGGAATTTCTATAGTTATGTCGGCTTCGTTTTCCAAATCCAAATCCTGACTCGGTGAAATCTCGTAAGCGGTAAAGGTTTCGTAACCGTTTGAGTTTAACACTCCCGCGAGTGTTTCGTAAATATCATCTTTCTTAGAGACTTCAAATATATCGGTAATAACATCCTTTGTAAATGCATTGGTAGGCGCTGTTATGTTAACGGTTTCGTCCTCGTTAACAATCGAATAATCAAAGGTGCTGTAATTACAGCCGTAACCTTTTTCATCTTCACACCACCTGTATACACCCTCATAGCTTTCACTATCCTCTACGATCGTATGCTCGGCATAATCACAAATGCCACATTCACTACAATTGTACCAATGGTGTGTATCATTATAATCCTGCACAACCGTACCGTTTTCGTCGATATTAGTATACGTATGCTCAAGTTTCTCGATAGCTACCGAAGCTTTTTCAATTTTTTGAGTAGCTGCGGCATCACTAAAACGCACATCACATACCGTGCACTTGTAGTGCTCGACCTTAGCGCCCTCAGCAGCGCAAGAAGTTTCTGACACTGCTACAGCAACAACCGTATCCTTATGGTCGCAAATCCATTCACAGTCAATGCACTTTTCACTATCGTCGTCAAAGTTGTGAGACGCACTTTCGGTAACCTCATAAAGACAAATATCGCACACAACGGTATGGGTTGCCGAATTCTTATCAGGAGTATATTTTGCAGTGTGCTTTACTTTTCCATACTTTGCGTCGCAAACCTCACACTGCATACAATGTCTTACTTCATCCATATAATAGAGGATTTCACCGCTATCATCCGTTTTGGGTGTATGTACACCTGTAGCGCTAAGAATTATAGAATTTTTTGTAACGGCTTCCTCCATAGGAGCAAACTTATCATCAGTCAAGAATATATTTTCACAAACTTTACATGTGTAGTATTCCTTATTACCTGCTGCTATACAGTTAGGAGCTACTCCTTCGGTTTTAACAAGGTCGTGACCCTTTGCTGGCTCGTGGATTTTTAAATCTTCAAAACCGCACGCACATGCTACACCTGTTGCATTTGATGTTATGCAATCAAGAGTATATTCAACCTTTGATATATATTCATCGTTTTTATGATCACATTTAAAATCACAAACAGTACAGGTGTAACTGTCGTTGTACTTATGATTAGAAATTATAACACCGTTAAGTTCGCAGACCTTACAAGCTATATTATGACCTGCATAATTATCACTTACATATACGGTGCCCACGATTTGATGGCAAATTTGCAGGTCAATAAGACCTGTGTTTGCAAACCAATATGAATTATAGTCAAGCTCATTCATATTCTGAGGAGCACTTACGCCCGTCATCATACTAAGCTCAAGCTTATTAATCTTGTTTTCATATTCGCTCTTTACATACTGATCGGTGTAAACGTTTTTAAAGTTACCCGCAGCAATTGCTCTTGCAGTAACAGGTCTGTTTCCGCTTGGATTATGTCCAACAACAACAATTGGCGAACTGCCTATAATAATCGAATTAGTGATCTTGGGATCGTCGCTTGCACTTGTGCTGACGTCACCAATAAAACCGCCGCTTCTATCCGAACCGTCTGTTATATTATTAAGCGCAAAACAATTGTTAATAACGGTGCTATTGTGCTCGACCGTGCCGACAAATATTGCTGCCGTTCTGGAAGCATTAGTATTCGAATTGCTCTCATCCGTCATATAGGAGTTTTTAACAGCGCAGTTTTCTATAGTCAGACTATAACCGCCTTCTGGTGCGGTCGCTCTACCTACAATACCACCGGAAAAATGATATCCCACAAAATATGACGCTACAATAGTAACGTTTTTAATGCTAACGCTCTTTTCGTCGTTTTCGGTGGTTACAAACGGAAACAGTCCGGAATAGCCGTAGCTTCGTGCTTGACCTGAACGAATATTATAGATTATTACGCCATTACCATCAAAATTACCCGAAAATGTTTTGGTGTCGCCACTTGTCCAAACCTTATTATCCGATGCGGCCTTAACCTCCGCTGCGGTTGAGGTAAGTGTTATGCCGTTTTTACCGTTCATATTAAACACTTTATAAGGCGCTACCTTATAGTACTTACCGCCGGACTCAGCAGGTGTCGTCTTAAGTGCAACATAAGCCATCTGCTCAGCAGTTGTGATTATGTATGGGTCATCTTTGGTACCCGAACCTGCAAAGTTGTTGTCATAGGAACCGTCCCAAGTATCTTCGCTTCTATCGGTGACAGCTACGCTATAACCACATGCGCACACATTCATAGTACCATATTCATTTTCTACAAAAGCGTGTGATTCTATCATAGTTTTACCGCAATCAGCATCAGAACATTCAATCTTATGACCTGACGCATCACCGTCACCTATAACAAGGGTATGATTATCGCGGTAATCGGGCAGTTCGCCATCAAACGCAATCCATTTGGTCCAGTCAAGATTTGGCATTGCAGCCATTGCAGCAGCGCCCTTCATATCGTCAAGCGCAACCTGCTTAACCTGTGCATCAGAATATGTAGCAGTATCCACAGCCTCGGTAGTATAAACACCGCTATAGCTACCCGATGCTAAAGTTTTTTCATATAATACTTCTGCACTTCCCTCGCTAAGCACGGGATAAGCCGACGAACCAATTACTATAGTGTTCGCTACACTAAGACCGCCGTTCCATTGGCTTGTGTTACCAATAAGACCGCCTGTGATATTGGTAGCAGATGTGACATTGTCTACTGCAATACAATTTTTAATGGTTGTGTTAGCATGGTTAACAGTGCCTGCCAATATACCGCTGGTTTGTTTTCCCGCTGTGTATAATCCTGCATCGGTTATCCAACAGTTTGAAACCTTGCAGTTTTCAAACGAGAGTTTTATTGTTCCGTCTTTAACATACGACTGACCTATAATACCGCCAGAAAAACCGGAACCGTTAGAACGTGAGTTTAACAGTGTTATGTTTGTAAAGCTAAGTACGCCGTTTTGATCAGGATAGAAGGTGACATTGGGAAATAAACCGGTATCACCGTTACCAACATTCCAATTGCCTACTGAATACATATTATAAATTACAACATCATTACCGTCAAAATGACCTGCGAATGAATTGTTGTGCCTGCTTTCAGAAGGCATCCAAACCTTACCTGTGGCAGTGGCACTCATAACATCACCTATGCCGGATTCTAACGTTATGCCCTCCATACCGTTAAGGTTAAAGACAGCGTTGTCCACTACCTTATAATATTTTCCCTTGGTTTCTCCAAATGTTGTGCTAAGCGCAACATAAGCTAACTGCTCGGCGGTACTGATTATGTACGGATCAGTATCAGTACCCAAACCCTCAAGATTTGGATCCTGCGTGCCGTCCCAAGTGTCTTCTACGGTAGCCGCGTTTGCACTAAAGCTGATTCCCGGTACTGCAGCAAAAAGCGACACAGCTAAAATTGCTACTGCAACGGCAATGCTAAGCATCGGCTTACCGATTTTAAACAGTTTGTTTTTCATCAAAATCTTCCTTTCACAGTATGTTAAGCCCACATAACGCAGACAATTATACATCATTATTATAGCTTTTATCACATTTGTTGTCAACAACTAAAAAAAAGTAAATATTTTGTATTAAATACATTCAAAACTTACAATAAACAAATAAATTTACTGAGCAAACCGTTTGTTTCACAAAAGTTTGTTATGGTACAATAGATAGGTGACAAAATAAAAAGAAAATTCAACTCAAATA
>CAZVWG010000013.1:0-25583 GCA_964630675.1 uncultured Ruminococcus sp. | reverse complement strand
AGATTGTATTCAAGTTTTATGATGCTTATCTGCAAGTGGTTGAGTATATTGAACTTAACAAGCATCTTATTGAACCCGAAAAGCCCACAAAAAAGAAAAAATCGGCGTAATATTTATGTCAATGAGGTATATTCTCAATTTTGAGAAATATACCTCATTGACACATTCTCTAAATACAATAAATTGACATTATAAAACAAATATAGTATAATACATATAGAAGAACGGAGAGATTATAATGAATATAGTTAAAGTTGATGGTAATTGGACAGAGGGGTACACATTAGACTATCACACTATTTATAGCATACCACTTGGTGAAGATGAGTATGGACGCATGAGATTCGATACAACTCGGACGGAATTAGGTGCATTGCTTTATAAAATGAAATATAATGGTCGTGTTGATACAAGTGCTGAAATTGTTGATTTAATATCACCTTTTTTAAATGATTGGTTAATTAACAAAGAGATTGATTTTGTAATTCCAGTTCCTCCAACGGAACAACGCACATTACAACCAGTATTTGCCGTTGCGGTTCAAATTGCCCAACGTTATAATTTGGGCTATGATTTAGGAGTTTTTGAAAAGATTTCGAATACACCAGCAAAAAACATGCCAAAAGAAAACAAGAACTTGTTTGGAACTGTTAAGACTTTAAAACAAGCTAATACGATACATAATATTTTGTTGGTAGATGACTTGTATGAAACTGGTAGTACTGCTAATGAGTGCGCAAGGTTGTTATTACAAGATAAAAATATTAAAAATATTTATTACTTAGCATTAACTAAGACAAGATAAACTTATTGAAAGGAGTGGGCGCAATGAAGATATTTGTAGCAGGAGCACGTTCTGTTAAAAAATTAAATGAAGACGTTAAAAAGAAGTTGCTATCAATATCTGAAAAGCGCTTCGACGTTTTAGTAGGGGATTGTTATGGTGTTGATACCGCTGTACAAAATTATTTAATTTCTCTAAATTATAGAAATGTTACAGTTTTTGCAAGTAATGGTGTAGCAAGAAATAATAAAGGTAATTGGAAAGTCGAAAATGTAGTTGTTGAAGAAAAGACAAAAGGGTTTGATTTTTACAGACAAAAAGATATTGCTATGACCAATGCTGCAGATTATGGTTTTATGATTTGGGATGGAAAAAGCAAGGGTACTCTTAACAATATCGTTGGATTGGTTGCTCAAGGTAAAAAGGTTGTTGTTTATCTTGTTGGAGCTGATAAAATGATTTCATTATCTTCGTTTGAAGATATGAACTCCTTGGTTTCACACTGCACTCCGGCGACAAAAGCTTTGTATCAAAAGATTATGATGGTTCCAGCACCTACAAGTAATTATCAGTTAAGTTTATTTGACTAACTTATAGTAGTAAGTCGCCTTTTCATTTATGATAAGGCGACTTACTTTTTATGTGAAATGCCAAATGCCGTTAGCGAATATCAATTTAACATATGTTATCATATATGATAACACGTTGTGTTTTTCACAAGTTGCCGTTTTAGCACACGCTTTATGTCTATCTGAAATATTTACCATATACTTCGTTAATGGTTTCAATGTATACTATAAAGGATGGGTGATTGTGGTCGTTCCTTCTTAGATACATGTTTTTCTTTTCAAGATACAAATCAATGACTTCTTCCCACAAATGTTCGTTCTTGATAGCGTAAACCCTATCATCCAATCCTCTGGATTGCGGGGAGTCATTCCAATAATATTGATCGTACGCTACAAAACCTGTTTTATTATGTATTAGCCGGTGCCATCCGCGATAATCTTCAAACACAACTCCGAGATCAATTTTGAATGGTGTACGATTTCCTTTTTTGAGTTGACGATGTTTTGTTGAGATGACGGATGTTGAGTCGTTGCTGGTTTTCCAATCATTTTTCTTTAAGACATAATCAAATTGTTCTACAACATATTCCTTTATGGCTCTTCCGTTGTTAATGTTAATCTCATAGGTTTCGATTATACACAAATTATAGTCAAGGTCTATCGGATTATTTGCGTTTTGGGTTATGAGATTCTTTGCACCACTGCCAACTAAGTGGATATCGACCTGCATAACTGAGTCATTATTGATTTGTTGCTTGAGTTGATTCATAATGTCTGAACAAAGATTTTTCATTCTTCCTAAAAACTCTTTGTCCTCAATGTAATGATACATAAATTTTTCTCCTTCTTTGCCCATACCAACCCATTTAACATCGTGGTTAAATCGTTATAGTATAATCAATAGGGGACCAATAGTCAAGAACTTTTTTAATATTATAGCAAAAAACTGGCGTATGGTCTACCTTTCACATCTACCTACCCATAGCAGCACCCATAAATAAAGTCTTGGAAACCGCATAAACAAAGGAAAAAATAATTTTAAAAAAATTTATGGTGTTCTCTTGACATTTTTCCCGTCTGCTGCGTCTACCATAAAGCATTTTTTAGAGGACACAAATACAACGCTTCAAGATTATGACTTGGTATTCACGGGCGATTTGGGTAAGATTGGTACTGACTTGCTTTATGAATTGCTTGAGGGCGAGGGAATAGATATTCGTTGCCGCCACAGTGACTGTGGACTTATTATATTTGACCGAGAAAAACAGGATGTTCACGCGGGCGGCTCGGGTTGCGGTTGCAGCGCTGCGGTGCTTAATTCATTTGTGATGCATCGCTTTGAATCGGGAGATTTTAAAAACATTTTATTTATGTCTACAGGTGCGCTTATGTCACCGACATCTTCGCTTCAAGGAGAGAGCATACCGGGCATTTCCCACCTTGTGAATATAAAAATATAAAAATTCACCCTGCATTATATTGCAGGGTGATGTGTTTAGTGAGTTATTTATTTTTTAATCCGTCAAGTATTGCCTGAGCCTGTGCGTAATATTTGTCAATGTTTTTATCCTTTTCGATAGCGGCACCTTTTATTGTGCGACAAGAAATTTGCAAATCCTGTGGTGTATCAAAAAAACCGCTTGGATCAACACAAAATTCATAAAAATCTTCGTCAAATTCTAAGGGTTCACCCTCAAAAAGTGGGATGCTTTCTGAAAGACCCATAAGATATTCATAAGAATTGTCATCGGTTATAAAAAGCAGGGCGCTTGCATCTGTAGCAAGAAGGGATTGCGCCTTTGAACGATTGGTATAGCTATAGTCACTGTTATCGTTTGGGTTAATAGAGCAATTAACAACATTTACGTTAATTTCACCGTCGCCGTTTAAATCGGGGCAATAAGGGGATAAATATTCGCCCATTTTATCACAGTTTGGCTCACCGGTTATTGTGTAAGTAAAAACAATAACGGTCGCATCATATACCGTTTTGGTTGCACACTGAACACAAAGCAGTGCGACAGCAACTATAATTATTGCTATAACCGATAATGCAAATTTGTCGTGATACCATATGTTTTTTAGTTTTTCGCCAAATGTAAGCGGGGTGGCAACCTCACTGGGTTTTGGGCCTGCGTCCAATTCGCCGCTTTGCATTTTTTTAAGACGTAAAAATTCTTGCTGCGCAATTCTTCGTTGGCGCAGGGTATCACTTTCTTTTTTTTGTGCCATTTTAAGCACCTCCGTTTGATACAGTATAACTTAAAGTATAAAAAAAGTAAAGTCGATGATTGTTATTAATTTGTAAATATTTATTGCAGTTGAGCAATTTGTGTGTTATTATATATAATAGATTATTATGTGCTTTTTCCAAAAGCGAAGAGAGGCTGTAAAATGAAAATAATTACAAAGAAAATGGTTAGTTTATTACTTGTATTTGTAGTATGCTCGTGTATGATGTTTGGCATAAATATGCCCGCCCGTGCAGCAAGCTACATATACAACTGGGGTGTGAGAGGAGAAATTGCAACCTATCTTTCGGATTATGCCGAGGATTTTTATGCCGACAATAACATCTCTTATGCAGAACTTTCTACATTATCAGGTAGCAGCAGTGAAAAAAGTGTTCCTTCAAGTGAGCTTTATAAAACATTGCAAACTTTGATGGAAAGCAATCACGAATACATAACATCATATGATGCTACTAAAGATCTATTTCAATATACCGATTGTCAAAACGGTGGCGGTAAGATTTCTTCATTTTATTCCGGTATCGAGATAGGACCATCGTGGAATGGCGGTTGGAATCGAGAGCATACCTGGCCTAACAGTAAGGGCGATATGTCGGGCAGTGGAGAAAATGACCTTATGATGCTACGCCCTACATCTACCAGCGAAAATTCAAGCCGAGGTAACAAGGCATACGGTCAAAGCAGCGGTTATTATAATCCAAACAGTGAATCGGACGGACTATACGACCTTCGCGGCGACGTGGCGCGCATAGTGCTTTACGTGTATGTTCGTTGGGAATGTACAAATACGGGCTCAAGCTATAACCCTGACGGTATCTTTGGTACAAATGGCGTTATCGAAAGCAAAGAGGTAATGCTTGATTGGATAGAGCAAGACCCTGTAGACACATGGGAATTAGGACGTAATGACTCAGCCGAATCAATACTTGGCACCCGCAATGTGTTTGTTGACTATCCCGAATTTGCATTTATTTTGTTTGGTGAAGAAGTTCCGGATAATTATACAACGCCGTCGGGTAATGCTATTGACAGTCAATATGCCATTACGGCGCAATCAAACAACACGTCATGGGGTACTGTTTCGGTAAAAGGAAGAACAGTAAATGCAACTCCTGCAACCGGTTATGAGGTAGCGGGGTATGAATTACTTAGCGGCGAAGCTACAGTTACACAAAGCGGTAATGCTTTTAGTGTTGATGCATCAAGTGATGTTGAGATTCAAATCAACTTTGCGCCACGCTCACAAAAAAGCGTAAGTTTTTCACAAAACAACTCTATTGTAGATACACAAACGGTTTATGCAGGTGATGAAATCACATTGCCCGCACATAACGGTACTATAGATGACGGTAATATATTTGTTGGTTGGGTAGAGCAAGCTGTGGCTGAGACAACCGAAATACCAAAGTACTATACAGCGGGAAGTAAATATACCGTTTCTACCAATGTAACACTTTATGCTCTTTATTCTAAAAATGTTAGTGACGGTGGAGTCAGCAGCAACGTTTTTGAAAAACATAGTGGCACGCTTGTCGAGGGTGATTATATCATTACTTATGAGGGAGGCGCTATGAAAGCGGCATCTACCAGTGCTAACCGACTACAAATTGCTGATATTGATGATAGTGGTAACGATATGATAGTTACCGATTCTTCAATCATTTGGCAGCTTGCTAAGAACGGAGATTATTGGACATTTTATAATGAAAGCACAGGTAAGTATGCTGCGGGAACAGGTACCAAGAATACCGCAAAGCTTGTTGATTCTATAGACGATTTTGCAAAGTGGACTGCAAGTGGCAACAGCACATACGAATTTGTTAATTTAGGTAATGATGCCAAGGGCGTTAATCCGCTCCTTCGCAAAAATACAGGTATTGGCTTTGCGTGTTATGCCAAAAACACCAACGTTGGCGGCGCGTTAACGCTTTATAAACGCGTTTCTGGAACTATCTATTACTTTACATCAACAAATACAGCTTGTGAGCATCAAAATGCCTATGAGACGGAGGAAATTGATTCCACCTGTACTCAGGACGGCTATACTGCGGGTGTGTATTGTCCTGATTGTCAGGAATACGTAAGCGGTCACGAAATCATAAATGCCGCGCACACGTATTCTTCAGATTGTGATACACAATGTAACATATGTGGTGAAACAAGAAATGTGTCGGTTGTTCACACACTTGATGACAGTTACGTATGCTTAAATTGTGGAGCGGTGACACAAGAGTATACTGTGGCAGATGTAAATAACGATAACAAAATCAACAACAAAGACCTTGGAATATTAATGCAGTATCTAAATGGGTGGGATGTTAAGATTAATTTAACCGCTTGTGATATAAACGGTGACGGCATTGTTAATAACAAGGACTACGGCTTGCTTATGCAGTACTGTAACGGTTGGGATGTTGTACTTGGTGGTGGCTCAGGAGTGGTTTAGACGATGACTTTGGTTCGAATTTAACAACCAAAACTCCTGCTCAAATTGTATAAGAAGCATATGCGTTAGAAAAAGGTGAAAGTCTGGGTTACGATGTGACGCTCGAAGGTAAAGTTATAAGCATAGATGCTGCATATGACTCTTATTATGGAAATATAAGCGTTGTTATTGAGGTTGCAGGCAAAGAACTTCTTTGCTACCGCATGGTCGGTACTGATGTTGACAAGGTTGTGGCAGGCGACACAATTACCAAGTGATTTTTAAATATAGTATAATAAAGTTTCAAAAGCCACACCAAGCGGTGTGGCTTTTATCATTACAGTACACTGTACTGTTTTCTTCCGCAACAAAGTTGCTCCCTCCTTGTTCGATTCCCACATTATAAAAAAAGAAGCCACACCACAGGGTGTAACTTCTTTTTCTGGAGCAGGTGATGGGAATCGAACCCACATAGCCAGCTTGGAAGGCTGGAATTCTAGCCATTGAACTACACCTGCATTTACAACAGGTCATATAATAACACAAAAGTTTTAAACAGTCAAGAGTTTTTGAAAAAAATATTAGATAATTATCTTTATTGGTTATATTATATTTGACTTTTTTGTTTTTTTTTGGTATAATACAATGAATTAAAATACGATTATTGTGCGTGGTGATAACATGGTTACAAGTATGACAGGCTTTGGTCGCGGAAAGGTGTCAGAACACGATTTTAATATTACTGTCGAGATTAAGTCGGTAAACCACAGGTATTTTGAGTATAGCTCACGAATGCCTCGCTCTTTTCAGTTTTTGGACGACACCTTAAAAACTCTTTGCCAACAAAAAATTTCGCGCGGCAAGGTAGAGCTTAATGTTCAGTACGAGGATACGTCATCAAAATCGATTGAGCTTGCAGTTAATGAGGCATATGCTGATGCCTACATTACTGCATTACATAAATTTGCAAAGGATTATAAGCTAAAGGATGATATTAAAGCTTCATCAATTGTAGGCAATCCTGAGATTTTTATGGTTAAGAAACATGACCTTGACGAAGAAATGGTTAAAAAGGCATTAACCGAGGCTACAAGTGAGGCGATTGACAACTTTGTTGCTGCCAGAGCTCTTGAGGGCGAGCGGCTTGTGGCAGATGTAAAGGGTCGTGCTGACTACATATTGACTCAGGTTGATTTTATAGAAGCGCGTTCACCACAAACGGTACGTGAATATCGTGAAAAGATAGAAGCACGAATGCGCGAGTTAATTGGCGATGTTCAGATTGATGAGCAGCGACTTATTACCGAAACCGCGATTTTTGCCGATAAAATTGCTGTTGCTGAGGAGACGGTAAGACTTCGCAGTCATATTGCTTCACTTTGCAGTATGCTTGATGAGGGCGGCGTTATCGGTCGCAAGCTTGATTTTATTGTTCAGGAAATGAACCGCGAAACCAACACTATTGGTTCAAAATGTCAAGATATGGAAATTACCAAGGTGGTTGTTGAGATTAAGTCCGAGATTGAAAAGATACGTGAGCAAATTCAAAATATAGAGTAAGGGGTGCTATATGAAACTTGTAAATATAGGTTTTGGAAATTTGGTATCTGCCAATAGAATGATAGCGATTGTAAGCCCTGAATCAGCACCTATAAAGCGTATAATTCAGGATGCAAAGGAACGCGGTACACTTATTGACGCTACCCATGGCAGAAGGACGCGTGCTGTTATTATTACAGACAGCGATCATATAATTTTAACCTATTTGCAATCCGAAACGGTTGCCAATCGACTCAGCGACGAAAATGCTGTCGATGACGAGGAGGATACTGATGACTAAAGGCAGAGTATATATTATTTCTGGTCCTTCCGGCTCCGGTAAGGATACTGTTATGAAAAAGGTGTTTGAACGCGAGCCTAGTCTTGCTTTTTCAATTTCGTCTATCACTCGTCCTATGAGACCGGGAGAGGTTGAGGGAGAAAAGTATAACTTTATATCGCGTGAGCGCTTCCTCGATATGCTTGAAAACGATGAGTTGTTAGAGCATAATGTTTTTGTTGGCAATTATTACGGAACACCAAAGGCACCGGTTATAAGTTGTATCGAAAACGGACAGGATATACTCATAGAGGTGGATGTTAACGGCGCGACGCAAATACGCAGCAAGATGCCGGAGGCGGTAAGTATATTTGTAATGCCACCTTCACTTGATGTCTTAAAAAACAGACTTACAGGTCGTGGTACCGATTGTCAGGAAATAATTGACAAACGGTTGAATGAAGCATTGCGTGAAATTGCAAGCGCAAAGGATTATGACTATATTGTTGTAAATGACGATCTCGACCAAGCGGTTAGTGATTTTGTTTCAATTATATCTATTGATAAATTTAAAACCGACCGTAATTTAGAGTTAATAAATAAAATTTTAAATAAATAATTTTGGAAGGAAATGTGAACTATGTTAAATCCGGCAATTGGAAAACTAATTGAAAATTATGAAAATCGTTACGGTCTTGTAACAGAGGTTGCAGGCTGTGCCCGTGAAATCGCAAATGAAGCTGAGGCAAACGAGGAAATTTTGCTCGAGAAACCTGTAAGTATTGCAATAAATAAGCTTGCAAGGGAAAAAGAGCTTATCTAAATTTAATTTTATATTTTAAGGGGGGTTCGGTATGTGTCGTTTAGTTGCGGAAATTGTAATAGACGGTGCTACCGGCTCTTTTGATAAATGCTATACTTACGCAATTCCCGACAGTCTTGTTGATGTTGCAAAAGCAGGGTGCAGAGTCACTGTGCCGTTTGGTAAAGGCAATATTAAAAAACAGGGTATGATTTTAGGGACTTTTGGGGTAGATACTGCCATAAAAACCAAGGAAATTTATTCTGTTATCGATAAAGAGCCGATACTAAACGATGAAATGATTAAATTGTGCAGGTGGCTTAAGGAGAGGTTTTTTTGCACCTATTATGATGCTATACACACAATGCTTCCTGCGGGGCTTAATTACAGACTTTGCGATTATTATTCGGTTAACACCGAGTTTTGCAGCGCAGCACTATTAACCGATGACGAAAAAATTATATTCAATTTTTTGTCTGAGTCAGGCGAGCAACCACTAAAAAAAATTGAACAAATTTTTGAAAACAGCGCAGAAATTCTTGCTTCGTTATATAAAAAACAGGCGGTAATTAAAAATCAGGTTCCCGCACGTCGCGTTCAGGATATGACTAGGCGATGGGTAAAAATAAACTATGATAATACTTCGGTAAAACTTACTGAACGTCAGCAAGAAATATATGATATTATCGATGCCGGCGGCAGTGTATCTGTAAAGGAATTACAGTACTTTACCGGTGTTTCATCGTCGGTAATTAATACTCTTGAAAAAAAAGGTGTTTTAATATCCTTTGAAAAACAAGAGTTTCGATTGCCTCATACAAGCAATGCTAAAATTTGTCGAGAAGACATTATATTGACAAGTGAGCAACAGGCGGCATATGAGGGTTTGTCCGTCCTTACGCATTCTGAAAAGGGCGAAACCGCACTTTTATACGGTGTTACGGGCAGCGGCAAGACGAAGGTTTTCTTAAAACTTGTGGATGAGGTGTCTCAAAGAGGCGAGGGTGTTATAATTATGGTGCCTGAAATCGCTTTGACACCGCAGATGATCAAAATTTTCAGTGAACGTTATGGCAGTAAAATCGCGGTATTTCATAGTGCAATGTCGCTTGGACAGCGAATGGATGAATATAATCGCATAAAACAGGGAAAGGCGCTCATAGCTATAGGCACTCGCAGCGCTGTTTTTGCACCGTTTAAAAAGTTGGGACTCATAATAATTGACGAGGAACAGGAACACACCTATAAATCGGAAAAATCGCCGCGTTTTCACGCACGCGAACTTGCAAGGTTTAGGGCGGCATATCATAAATGCCTTTTGTGTCTTGCGTCAGCCACACCTTCGTTGGAAAGCTACAGTAATGCAATTGCAGATAAATACAAACTATTTGTATTAAAGGAGCGTTATGGTAGCGCATCATTGCCCGACGTAAGTCTTGTCGACATGAGAAAAGAGCTTGCAGATGGAAATTCATCGAATATAAGCCGTGAACTCGGCATTAAGATAGGCGATGCATTGCAAAACAAAAAACAAGCGATTGTTTTGCTAAACCGCAGAGGTCACAATACCTATGTTAGTTGTAGTGGCTGTGGGTGGGTGGCAAGCTGTGATAATTGCAGTATATCGCTCACATATCATTCTGCAAATCGACGTCTTATGTGTCATTATTGTAATGCGTCACACGAAATACCAAAAAAATGTCCTGAATGCGGCGGTGAATTTTTTCATTTTTCGGGTTCCGGAACACAAAAATTAGAGGAAGAGTTGAAACTGCTTTTCCCCGATGCCCGCATTTTGCGGCTGGATGCCGACAGCACGGGTGCCCGTGATTCATATTCTAATTATCTAACTGCATTTGCAAAAGGTGAATATGATATTATGTTAGGTACTCAAATGGTTGCCAAAGGGCTTGATTTTCCGGACGTTACTGTTGTTGGTGTGATAGGTGCTGACCGTGCGCTTTATGGAGATGATTATCGCGGTTATGAGCGCACGTTTTCACTGCTTACACAGGTTGTAGGACGTGCAGGTCGATCAGAGGATAAGGGTATTGCGGTAATACAAACCAATGATATTGATAATAATATTATTAATCTTGCGCAGTCACAGAATTATGATGCATTTTTTAAAGAGGAAATTTTAAATCGCAGACTAATGATTTTTCCACCCTTTTGTGATATTTGTATGATTTATGTACAGTCATACGACCTGCGCATTGCACAGGATACAATAAACGAGGTGTTTACAAATATCAAACAGGCGGTAGCAGGTGAGTATAGCGATATAAAGCTTATTATTTTAGGCCCTGCACCTGCTTCGGTGCCAAAGGTAAATAATAAATACCGATACCGAATTATTATAAAAACTAAAAACAGTGCGCGCTTGAGAAAAATGATACGCGACGCTACCGAGATAAAACTAAAAAGAGACACTTATATTGGTGTTGATATCAACCCCGAAACAATAATATAAAGAGGATTGTTATGGCAAAAAGAAACATTGTAAAAATTGGTGATGATGTGCTACGCAAAGTATGTCGCACACAGCTTACATTTGATGAAAGATTACATCAAACTCTTGATGATATGGCTGATACTATGTATGATGCAGAGGGTGTGGGACTTGCCGCACCTCAGATAGGTGTATTGCGCCGTTATTGTGTTGTCGATGTCGGCGACGGAATAATAGAACTTATAAACCCTGTGATTGCTGAAAAAAGCGAGGAGACACAGACCGGCAACGAGGGGTGCTTGTCAATTCCCGATCGTAGTGAAATTGTCACTCGACCAATGAAGGTAACTGTTCGCGCACAAAACCGATATGGAGAGAATATTACTGTATCGGGTGAGGGACTAAAAGCGCGCGCGCTTTGTCACGAGATTGACCATCTGGACGGTGTTTTATATATCGATCACGCAAAAAGGAGATAATTTATGCGTATTGTTTTTATGGGCACGCCTGATTATGCGGCTGTAACACTTCAAAAGCTTATTGATGAAAAATATGATATTGCGGCAGTATTTGCACAGCCGGATAAGCCTGTTGGCAGAAAACAGGTTTTAACACCGCCCGCAACCAAGGTTTTAGCACTACAGTATAACATTCCGGTATATCAGCCTAAAACCCTACGTGATGGTGAAGCATACGGGATAATTAAAACGCTTAATCCCGATGCCATAGTAGTTGTGGCATACGGCAAAATATTGCCAAAAGAAATTTTAAATATAGCAAGGTATGGTTGTATTAACGGTCATGCATCACTGTTGCCGCATCTTCGTGGTTCTGCGCCTATACAATGGGCAATTGTGAACGGTGACAAACAGACGGGAGTTACCACGCAGTTAATGGACGAAGGAATTGATACAGGCGATATTTTAGAAACGGCCGTTGTCGACATTGGCGAAGACGAAACCGCAGAAGAGCTTTTTGACAGATTGTCGGTTATCTCTGCCGAGTTAATGATATCCACACTAAAAAAAGCTGAAAATGGTACACTTGATCCTAAAGCACAAGACGAAAATAATGCTACCTATGCTCCGATTATAAAAAAAGAAATGGCTCATCTTGATTTTACCAAGACTGCTGATGAAATTTGTAATACCATACGAGGATTTTACTCGTGGCCATGTGCATTTTGCTTTATAAATGGTAAGCGGATAAAGGTTATTAAGGCAAAAAAGGCAGAATTGTCAGCTGATGAATGCGGCATAGTTATTGCAAATGATAATCGACTTGTCATAACCTGTAAGGACGGAAGTGTTGAGCTTGTTACTGTGCAACCCGAGGGCGCAAAGACAATGACTGCCGCACAGATGTTGAACGGTCACGATATACCTAAGGGTACGGTAGTACAATAATGGCAGATGCACGCAAGACAGCGCTTTACGCGCTTATGGAAGTTAGAAATCAATCATATTCAAATATAACGCTTAATAAATTTTTAAAAGAAGGCAATTTGTCCGCTACTGACCGTGCATTTACAACGGCGTTGTTTTACGGTGTTCTTGATCGTACAATTACTCTTGATTACGTGCTTTCAAAGTATATTAAAACACCGCTTAAAAAAGTATCGACTTTAGCACTTGAAAATTTGCGCATGGCACTTTTTCAGATAATGTATATGGACAAAATCCCTGACAGTGCTGCGGTTAACGAGGCTGTAAAGCTGATAAAAAACTCAAAGCAAAAGCATCTTTCGGGTTTTGTTAACGGTGTTTTGCGAAACATTTTGCGTGAGGGTGTCAATTTACCTGACGGTAACGACATTAAAACATTAAGTGTGCGATTTTCCTGTCCTGAATGGATAGTAGAAAGTTTTATTGATGATTACGGAACAGAAAATGCTATACAACTGCTGAAGTGTTCATTGCAGGCGCCGAATGTTACTCTGCGTGTAAATACTTTAAAAATTAATACAAGTGATTTGATTGAGGCTTTGTCACAAGAAGGCATTGATGCAAAGCCAGCAACTCTTGAAAATTCTTTAGATGTTTTGGGCGGTATTGACATTACAAAAAGCCGAGCTTATCAAGAAGGACTTTTTCATGTGCAGGATATTGCCTCACAGACCGTTGTTAACATTTTGTCACCAACTGCCAACGAAAGAGTGCTTGATATCTGCGCAGCGCCAGGAGGTAAGACATTTACAATGTCACAGTATATGGGTGGCTGTGGTGAAATAATTGCATGTGATTTACATGAAAAGCGAGTTGATTTAATCAAAAGGGGTGCTGAACGTCTGGGTATTACCAATATCAAGGCAATACAAAATGACGCGACTGTAAAAAATGAGGACTTAGGTTTTTGTGACGTAATACTTTGCGACGTGCTTTGTTCGGGTCTTGGTGTCATACGACGTAAGCCCGAAATAAAGTATAGAGATATCAGCGAATATTCTGATATTACATATATTCAAGATCAGATTCTTGAAAATGCATCTACACATTTAAATCCAAAAGGACGTCTTTTATACTCTACTTGCACCCTGAGAAAGTGTGAGAATGAGGGTGTTGTACAGCGTTTTCTTGACAAACACCCCCAATATGAGTTAAAATATCAACATACGTTTATGCCGCACATTGACGGCAGCGATGGTTTTTACTGTGCGCTCTTGCAAAAAAGCAGGTGATATTATTTCTGATAAACTTGATTTACGCTCTTTTTCTCTAGATGAGATTACGGATTTGATTGCAGGATTAAGTGAGCCGAAGTTTCGCGCTTTGCAAATTTTTAAATGGATACAATCTGGTGTAGACAGTTTTGATGAAATGACCAACATACCTGTATCCCTGCGTCAAAAACTTGATGAAATGTGTTATATTGCCAATGTCAAAGCATTGCGTAAATATACATCTCGAATTGACAGTACAGTAAAATATGTTTATGAGCTGTTTGACGGCGAGCTTATTGAGTCGGTGCTTATGAAATATGAGCACGGATATACCGTGTGTATATCCACACAGGTTGGCTGTCGTATGGGCTGTAAATTTTGCGCTTCAGGGCTTTATGGACTTACGCGTAATCTTACAGCGTCAGAAATGTTGGCTCAGATTACCTATGCGCAACGCGATAATAATATTCGGATATCTAATGTCGTTATGATGGGTATGGGTGAGCCGCTTGATAATTTTGATAACAGTATACAGTTTTTAAAGCTTGTAAGTGATGAAAACGGACTTAATATCGGACTTCGTCATATATCACTTTCAACCTCGGGGGTTGTTAGCGGAATAAAACGGTTAGCCGAGTACAATATGCCAATTACCTTGTCTATATCACTTCACGCTCCAAATGATGAAATAAGAAGCCACACAATGCCTGTTAATAAAAAATGGAATATTGAGGCTTTGCTTTGTGCGTGCCGTGAATATCAAAAGGTTACTACACGGAGAATTTCATTCGAATATGCTCTGATTGAGGGTGTTAACGACAATGATGCCTGTGCTAAAGAATTAGCAAACAGATTAAAAGGTATAATGTGTCACGTTAATTTAATACCCGCAAATCCTGTAAAGGAAAATACGTTTAAAAAACCGGACCGCAAGGCGATAACTGCTTTTCAAAAAAAACTTGAAGGCTATGGTGTTAATGCAACAATACGGCGGACTTTAGGCGCTGATATTGATGCGTCCTGCGGACAACTAAAAAAGAAAACAAAGGAGGAAATAGACGGTGCGAGTATTTGCTAAAACCGATAGGGGTAAAGTGCGGAGCATCAATCAGGATTGTTTTGCTGTAGATGTTTTGTCAGACGGTTCTGTACTTGCTGTTGTGTGTGACGGTATGGGCGGCGCAAGTGCCGGTGATATTGCAAGTAAAACAGCTGTTGAGATAATATCGCAATATGTTTTAAATGCGTACCACACATCTATGACTTCTGATGATATTATTCGCCTTTTGGATAATGCGATTACCTCGGCAAATCTTGAGGTTTTTTCATTGGCAGAAAAGGACGAACTTCTAAACGGAATGGGAACTACCGTTGTTGCGTCAATCGTAAGAGAATCGCACGCTGTTATATGCAATGTAGGTGACAGCCGCGCGTATTTGATAAACAGCATTTTGCAGCAGGTTACACGTGACCATTCGGTTGTGCAGTCGCTCGTTGAAAGCGGCAAGTTATCGCACGAGCAGGCGCGTGTGCATCCCGAAAAGAATGTCATTACACGGGCACTTGGTGTTGAGGAAAATGTTCTTATCGACAGTTATTGTGTTGATTTAGGTGTTGATGACAAACTTTTACTTTGTACCGACGGTCTTAGCAATTATGTTGATGCAGAATATATCTTTCGCATTATTAGTAACAATGTTTTGGATAAAGCAACAGATTTATTGATTAAAGAAGCAAACCAAAACGGCGGTAGAGATAATATTACTGCTGTTGTTATATCCCACTGACAGAAAGGATAGGTTATATTATGGATAGATTTGTAGGAAAACGTTTAGACGGACGATACGAAATTCAGGAAATTATTGGTGTTGGCGGTATGGCTGTTGTGTATAAAGCGCACGACAATGTGGAAAACCGTACTGTTGCCATTAAAATTCTTAAAGAGGAATTTGTTTCCAATGATGAGTTTATACGTCGTTTTAAAAACGAATCAAAGGCAATAGCGGTATTATCGCACCCCAATATTGTTAAAGTTTATGATGTAAGCTTTGGTGATCTTATTCAGTATATCGTTATGGAGTACATAGACGGTATAACTCTCAAAGAATTTATTGAGCGACAGGGTAGCCTTAGATGGAAGGATGCTGTTTATTTTACAATCCAAATTTTAAAAGGTCTTCAGCATGCGCATGATAAGGGTATTGTACACCGCGATGTTAAACCTCAAAATATTATGGTGCTCTCTGACGGTACTATAAAGGTTGCTGACTTTGGTATTGCGCGCTTTGCAAGAAACGAACAGCGTACCATAACCGATAAGGCAATAGGCTCTGTTCATTATATTAGTCCTGAGCAAGCAAGAGGGGAAAAGACCGACGAAAAGTCTGATATTTACTCTGTAGGTGTTATGCTTTATGAGATGCTGACGGGTCAGTTACCGTTCGAGGCTGAAAGCGCGGTATCGGTTGCGATTATGCAGCTTCAACGCGATCCCAAGCTACCCACCGAAATCAATCCTGCTATTCCGTTGGGACTTGAACAGATTACAATGCACGCTATGCAAAAAACACCCGAACGACGTTATCAGTCGGCATCTGAATTGCTATGTGATTTAGAGCAATTTAAGAAAGATCCTGATGCAACTTTTGATTATTCTTATTTTGTTGATAATTCACCAACAAAGTTTGTTGATACGCTTATGTCTTCCACCCCCGCGTCCGCCGTTGTAGAAGAACCCGACGAAGAGACTGAAGAGGTTAAAGAAAAAAATAATATGATACCAATACTTGCGGGGATTGCTTCTGCTCTTATTGTTGCGCTTATTGTTTTGGCAATAATTTTTGTGCCCAAACTGCTTAAAAATACAGGCGACGAAATAGAGTGTCCTAATTTTGTTGGTATGACGATTGACGAAGTTAAGAAAAATGAGCATTATTCTTCTTTTGATATTGATTGGGAATATACCGCAAATGATGAATATGAAAGCAATATTGTATGCGATCAGTCACAGCCTGAAAATAAAAAGCTCAAAAAGGGCGCAAAGATCACACTGTATATAAGCACCGGAAAGACCAATATTAAGGTACCGGACGTATACGGCAAAACCGAATCCTACGCTAAATCAGAACTTGAGGCAAAAGGATTTGTTGTTACGATGAAAATGATTGCAGATGATGAGGTTGAAGAAGGACTTGTAATCAAGACTGATCCAGTACGTACAACAGTTGTAGCCGATGGTGCTGAGATAACCGTTTATGTAAGTACGGGTAAAGAAATTAAAATGGTAGATATACCTCACGTTATCGGTCTTACCAAAGACAAGGCACAAAGTCTAATTGAAAAAGCAGATCTTATTGCTGAGTTTGAAGAGCGTGATCTTACCGCTGATGAAGATTATCCCAAGGGCTATGTTGTTGCGCAGGAGCCCGATGCAAACTCAAGTGAAAAGGTGCCTGAGGGTACAACGATCAAGATATATATCAGCACAGGTATTACCAATTATACATTTGCGCCAACTGTTAATATCAGAAATGATTTTAGTAACTATGAATCAACAGGTTATGTATCAATCTGGTCTGATGGCCAAATGATTAAAGAAAGCGGTAAAATCGACTTTTCCGAAAAAAGTACCCACACATTTGAAAAAATGACAGGTACCGAAAAGGAACTTGAATATACCGTTAAAGTGCGTTTTGGTACTGATAGCGAGTACTACAGCTATGCAACCGTTAAGGTAGATGCTTCGAAAGACAAAACCACCGAAATCGGCAAAAAGACCGATTACAAAAAATATGTAAATGAAACCTCAAACGTACAATCCGAATCGTCTGTTGATGTTGATAGCGGTGAAGGTGATGACGGTAGCAGTGAAGATGAGGACGACAACAGCGGTACAGACAGTACTGTAAACGAGTAAAAATTTATGACAGGTATACTTATTAAAGCAATTTCCGGCTTTTACTATGTCAGTCACGACGGTAATGTATACGAATGTAAAGCCAGGGGAAACTTTCGCAAAGCGGGAGTTTCCCCTGTTGTGGGTGATATAGTTGAGTTTAGTCTAACTGATAATACTCACGGAATAGTTGAGGCAATATGCAAGCGTAAAAATTTATTTATCCGACCGCTTGTTGCTAATATTGATAAGCTGTTTATTGTATCAGCATATTGCACTCCCGCGCCTGATACACTTATGATAGATAGATTGACGGCTCTTGCGGTTTATAATAATATTGAGCCGATAATCGTATTTAACAAATCCGATATGGGTAGTTTTGATGAATTTTTTAATATCTATTCGTCATCGGGATTTAAAACTTATGTTGTTTCCGCAAAAGATGAAGTGGGTATTGATTTATTAAAATCAGAAATGCGCAGTAGCGTATGTGCTTTTTCGGGCAATTCAGGTGTTGGCAAGTCAAGTATTCTTAATGCCTTGTTTCCTGAATTGCAGCTAAAAACCGGTGAGGTAAGTGACAAATTGGGTCGAGGACGTCATACCACGCGCCATACCGAGCTGTTTTTTGTTGGCGAAGGTGCATATGTAGTTGATACACCGGGATTTTCGACGGTTGACACAAATGAGAATTTGTACGAATTTAAGTTATCGCTTGCAGATTGTTTTCCCGACTTTAGTGACTACATTGGCGGATGTAAATTTTCTTCTTGTACACACACAAGCGAAAAAGGTTGCGCTGTGATAGATGCGGTAGCAAATGGCAAAATTCAAAAATCGCGTCACACAAGCTATATTGCTTTAGCCGATGAACTTAAGGGTATTACTGCTTGGAACAACAAGCAAAAATAATATTATGAGCTTAAATTTTATTAGAGTATATTATGAATATTTTAAAAAGACCCATGTTTTTTGCGGCAGTGGTGTGTTGTCTTGCAGCCGCAATTTCACTTTTTTCAAAAACAGCGGCGATTTTGATAATAGCGGCAGCAGTTATTTTATTAGTATTTGCCGTATTAAATAAAAAATATCAATATATTACTGTCTTATTTTTGATAGTCCTATTTGTTGTAAGCCTGATTTTCCAGTTTGTAAAAATAGCAAAGCTTAGTGCAACCGACGGTAAAAAAGTCAGCGGTAGCTTTGTGGTGGTTGAGGAAGCAACCGATCACGACACATTTAATAGCATTACATTTAAGGAATTGGATTGTTCTTTGTTACCAAATGGGACAAAGCTTTTGGTTTTTGATTATGAAAAAGAAAAACTAAAAACAGGAGATATTGTTGATGCCACTTTGGTGCTGAGTTTTGTTGACCAATATGATAAATACAGATTTTTAAATTACGGCGATGAAATTTACGTTACGGCAAACGCACAAGAATTAATAATTACCTCGCACACTAATTGGTTCTATAAGGTCGCAGGTGATATCAGAGATTTTGTAAAGCAGATTGTTTTGTCGCGTTTTGATGGTGATGTTGCAGGACTTTTGGTGGCACTTACCATCGGTGATAAAACATTACTTAGTGACGATTTTTTAGATAATGTAAAAACCACAGGTATCAGTCACGTTATAGTAGTATCAGGTATGCACCTGTCAATTATTATGATGGCGGTGTATTTTTGCATTGACCGACTTTTTTACAATAAATACATCCGTAGCATTTTATCTATAGCGTTTGTTGTATTAATTTATTCGGTGTGCGGTTTTACAATGTCGATAACAAGAGCAGGCGCGATGTTTATAATAGCAGGTTTAGCTCCTGTTTTCAGCCGAGATAATGACTCATTAAGCTCGCTGTTAACTGCAATTACTGTTGTTCTTATCAGCTCGCCGTTTGCGATTTTTAACATATCTTTTCAACTATCGGCGTTATCCACACTCGCAATAATCTGGGTTGTGCCTTTTTATTATAGTATTATAACCGAGCGTTTAAATATATCTTCAAAATTTTTAAAGACTATGCTCAGTACAGCGCTATGTTCGGTTTTTGCAATGCTTTTTACATTGCCCATAATCATAAAAACATTTGGTTATGTATCCGTTGTGGCGCCTGTCACTAATTTAATTATAAATCCATTTATAACACTCGAACTCGTATCAAATATTGCGGCACTTGCAACTACAACATTGCCGATTGTAAATATCTTGAGTTATCCTTTGCTTTGGATATCAGCCCTATGCTCGCATATTACGGTGTTTACCGTAAATATACTTGCAAATTTGCCAATAACCGTCGCAGTTCTGCCCAAAAGCGCTTTTTGGTGGTCGATTTTAATTTTAGCGTTTATAATTGGATATATGTATTATTTTGAATATAAACTGAAAAGAAGTGATTTTTATGCCAACAGTATATGAAGACGAACTCCGACGCGATATTGCCGGAGGACATTTTGCGCCTGTTTATCTTATATACGGTGATGATTCTTATTTAAAAAATCACTATAAAGAGACATTGGCAAAAAAGGCATCGAGCGGCGATCCGTTTTTTAATCTTCAAAAATTTGAGGGCGACGCTGATTTACAGGAGGTTTTTGATGCTGTAAATCAATTTCCTATGATGGCAGAGCGCAAAAGCGTGTTGCTTACCGATTTTGATTTTGAACACGCGGCGAAGAATGATTTTGACCGCATTATAGAATTGATTTCTGATGCTAATGATACCTGTGTGTTGATTATGTGTTTTGACGTAGTGAACTTTGATGCTAAAAAGGGTAGCAAAGAGAAAAAACTACTGTCGGCGGTTGAAAAGGTCGGCGGCAAATGCGCAGAGCTCAACCATCGCAGTATTACCGCGATTGTCAAAATGCTGTCTGATGGAGCAAAAAAGCGTGGCTGTAATTTCTCAGAGATTGCTATTCGTCATCTTGTTGATATAGCAGGCAATGATTTAAGCACATTAAAAAATGAATTAGACAAGCTGTGTGCCTATGTAGGCAGCGGCGATATTTCTAAAGAAACAGTAGAGCAAATTGCTGTAAAATCAGTTGATGCGTCCGTTTATGATTATGTAAAACAAATTATTTCGGGCGATATTTCAAAGGCTTTAACACAGCTTGATGATATGTTTTTTATGCGTATAGAGCCTATGATAATTTTAAGCGTTATGGCAAGCAGTTTTGTTGATATATACCGCGCTCATACCGCAAGTCTTGCGGGTGCAAAAAAATCTGACATTGCGGCAGATTTTAAATATCCCAAAAACAAGCTGTTTTTGATTGACCGAGCAGTACAAAATCTTAAAAAATTCGACAGCGCCAAATTGCGCCTGTGCCTTGAGGCAATATCCAATGCAGACAAATCACTCAAAAGCTACGGCACTGAGCCACGTACCGCGCTTGAACAATTAACGGTTAAGCTTGTTTATATAACAGCAAAGGGTGAATCAGTTGATTAAACTAAATCAAGCCGTAATCGTAGAGGGCAAGTACGATAAAATAACTCTCGAAAATATCATCGATGCCACCATTATTACTACAAACGGTTTTCGCGTTTTTAAGGATAAACAAAAGCGTGATTTAATTAAGCTTTTGGCGCAAAAAAACGGTTTGATTGTGATTACCGATTCCGATTCTGCAGGTGCGCTTATCCGTTCGCACTTAAAGCAAATTTGCCCCGAGGGCACGATTACTAACGTGTATGTACCGCAGCTTGTCGGTAAGGAAAAACGCAAACCCAAGCACTCAAAAGAGGGTATTTTGGGTGTTGAGGGTATGTCTAAGGAAATTATTACCTCGGCACTTAAAAGAAGCGGTATAACAGGCGATGAGGTCACCAAAAGAAACGATAAAAAAATTACTAAGATTTCACTTTTTGAACTGGGACTTTCGGGCGGCGATAACAGCTCCTTTTTACGAGATGAGTTGGCTGTTCGCCTCAATTTACCAAAGGGTATGTCGTGCAATGCATTTTTAGACTGTGTTAATGCCGTTTACGATTATGAAGAATTTACAAGTGAGGTAAAACTATGGCAGCAAGAAGAGGACAAAAGGTAAAGCTTTTATACATAATAAAAATATTAACCGAACTCACCGACGAAGAACATCCCTTATCTGCAAGTGAGATTTGCGAACGGTTGGCATCTTATGACATCACCGCCGAAAGAAAAGCAATATACGACGATATAGAATGTTTGATATCTTTTGGTTACGATATTATAAGCACCCGTGTGCCCAAAAACGGTTATTTTTTAGCCAGCCGTGATTTTGAACTTCCCGAAATTTATCTTTTAGGCGATGCGGTGCGTACTGCTAAATTCATCAGTGAAAAAAAGACACGCGAGTTAACATCTAAGCTTGACGGTTTTTTGAGCAGATATCAGTCAAAAAGGAATATACAAAGCATTTATATTGACAGCAGTAACAAGACACACAACGAGGAACTCTTTTATAATATCGACCGCATTAACACCGCCATTATCGAGGGCAAAAAAATTACCTTTACTTACAGCAAGCGTGTTTTGCGCGAGGGTAGGCAAATCATTACCGAATCAAAGACACGCACTGTTAGTCCATATGCTATGACCTGGCAGTTTGACCATTATTATCTCATAGGCAATTATGAAAAATACGATAACCTTATGAATTTGCGCATAGACCGCATACATTCTGTGGAAATTATTGACCAACCTATCCGTCATTTCAGCGAGGTCAGCGATTACCGTGACACGTTTGATGTTGCCGATTATACTAAAAAGCTGTTCGGTATGTTTGGCGGTAACACTCAGGAGATAAAGCTGCGTTGCAGTAATGCAATGCTTGAACAGGTCGAGGATCGTTTTGGCGATAATATCTTTATTACCAATGTTACAGAGCAGAGCTTTGATTTTACTGTAAAAGCCGCTGTCAGTGAGGCGTTTGTTACTTGGATAATGAACTACGGTGATATGATCGAGGTTATAACCCCCATCGGACTGCGCGAAAAAATCAAGAGCAGGGCGGAGAAAATATTAGAAATTTATAGGTAGGTTTTATCTAAATTTCGATAAAACAATTGAATTTTTGTGATGTATATGCTAATATTGTATTTAGCAAATATTGACGGAATTTTATTAGGGGATAATATTGTGAAAAAATTGCTATCATTTTCTAAAAATGTTACAAGTATAGGCGATGGGGCGTTCGATTGGGCCAGCAGCATTTCAGATGTATTTTACAGAGGTAGCAAGGACGAAAAAGCAAAAATTGCAATATGTTCGGTGATATCAACGATTGGGACGTGGAGTTAAAATAAAACGGCAACGTCAATTTAAATATTCAAAGATGAAAGTTAAAAATTTCAGTCTTTTCCTTTTGCGTAAAAGGATGTAAAATACTATTTACACTTCTTTTGCTGCTTATTATAATAAATCTTTTTTGGGAGTTAAATGATGAAAAAAATATTATCCGTTTGTCTTACAGTTGTACTTCTTCTGGCAATTACATCTATCGGTGTTGTAAGTGCCGAGACCTTACCGACAATTACCATAAGCAATGTTTGGGGTGCGCCAGGCAGCAATGTTGATATTACAATATCAATCAGCAATAATCCAGGTATTATTGCTTCGGCTTTTTGCGTAAGTTATGACAGTAATTCTTTTGAATATATCGGTTACAAGGAAGGATATCTTACAAACTATAATATAAAAGATCATAGCGATAAAGGCTTTGTATCTTTTGTAAGTGTGGAAAACGAAGATTTGGATAACAACGGTGATATGTTGACTCTTACCTTTAAAATTAAGGAAACAGCAGAGTATGGCGAGTATGCGGTTGATTTGCTTAATAACAATCCTGATAAATACGGCGATAGCTTGCATAACAGCTTTGCTAACTCAAAGGAACAATATATTGTTCCTATTGTTGAGGCAGGAACAATTACCGTAAGCGATGAAACTCCTTTTGTTTTCGGTGACGTTAACAATGATGGTGCCATAAATAATAAGGATCTTGGCATACTTATGCAGTATCTTAATGAGTTTGATGTAAAAATTGTTTATAATGCGGCTGATGTAACAGGTGACGGTATTGTTAACAACAAAGATTATGGTCTGCTAATGCAGTACTGTAACGGTTGGGATGTTATATTAGGCGGAAAAACATCCTATATTGCTGACGTAGAAAACTATGGTAATCAAGGACCACTTGTGTTTTTTTGAAAAAACACTTGCAATTTGTAAAGTGTTGTGATATAATTTATCGGCTACTGTAAAAGTAGCAAAAAATATTACACACATTCCGTATTATGCTTGCTAGAGGTGTGACCGCTGATACAAAGGTCAGTACCGCAAGCTTTACGGGATGGAGGAAAAACCTCAGGAGGAAAAAACTATGGCAGTTGTATCAATGAAACAACTTCTTGAAGCAGGTGTACACTTTGGTCACCAGACAAGACGTTGGAATCCGAAAATGGCTGAGTACATTTTCACAGAAAGAAACGGCATCTACATTATCGACCTTCAGAAGACCGTTAAAAAGCTTAACGAGGCTTATCTGTTTGCTCGCGATATCGCAGCAGCAGGCGGCGACATCCTTTTCGTAGGTACCAAAAAGCAGGCTCAGGATTCTGTTAAAGAAGAAGCAGAGCACTGCGGTATGCCTTATGTAAACGCTCGTTGGCTTGGTGGTATGCTTACAAACTTCAGCACCATTCGTACCCGTATTGCTCGTCTTGAGCAGCTCCGCGCTATGCGTGACGACGGTACATTTGACCTTCTTCCTAAAAAGGAAGTTGCAACCCTTACTCTTGAAATTGAGAAGCTTGAAAAGTTCATCGGCGGTATCCAGAATATGAACAAGATCCCCGGCGCACTTTTCATTGTTGACCCACGCAAAGAGAGAATTGCTGTTGCTGAAGCAAAGAAGCTCGGTATTCCGATTATAGCTATCGTAGACACTAACTGCGATCCTGATGAAATCGACGCAGTTATCCCCGGTAACGATGACGCTATCCGCGCAGTTAAGCTCATCGCTGAAACTATCGCTGCTGCTGTTATCGAAGGCAGACAGGGTGAGGAAATGGGCACCGCTGCAAATGATGCTGAAGAAGTAGCAGAAGAAGCTACCGAAGAAGCAGCTGAATAATTTTAATTTAATACTACTCTAAAGGAGATATAATACTATGGCTTTTACTGCTAAAGACGTTCAGGCTTTAAGAGAAAAAACCGGTTGCGGTATGATGGACTGCAAAAAGGCACTTGTTGAATGCGACGGTAATATGGATGCAGCTGCTGACTATCTTCGTGAGAAGGGTCTTGCATCTCAGGCTAAAAAAGCAAGCCGTATCGCTGCTGAAGGTACTGTATGCGCTATATGCGAAAACGGTGTTGGCGTTGCTGTAGAATTAAATGCAGAAACTGACTTCGTTGCAGGCGGCGACGAGTTTAAAGAATTGGCACTTAAAGTTGCTAAAGTTATCGCAGCTCAGGCTCCTGCAGACGTTGATGCTCTTAACGCTTGTGTAGAGAACGGTCAGACCGTTGAAGAAATGGTTCAGGAACTCTTCCTTAAAGTTCGTGAAAACATCAAAATCCGTCGTTTTGTTCGCTTTGAAGGCAACGTAGTAAACTACGTTCACGCTGGCGGCAAAATCGGTGTTCTTGTTAAATTTGATGGTGATGTTGCAGCTGACAACGCTGACTTTATCACTATGGGTAAAAACGTTGCAATGCAGATTGCTGCTATGAACCCAAGCTATCTTGATCAGGCTTCTGTTCCTGCAGAGGTTATTGAAAAAGAAAAGGAAATCCTCATCGCTCAGATGAAGGAAGATCCTAAAATGGCTAACAAACCCGATGCAGTTCTCGGTAAAATTGTTGAAGGTAAGATTGGTAAATACTATAAGGAAAACTGCCTTGTTGAGCAGGCTTTCGTTATGGATGGCGACG
>CAZVWG010000012.1:0-26907 GCA_964630675.1 uncultured Ruminococcus sp. | reverse complement strand
TTCGTTACAGGTTGCGTCATTATCATCATCATATACGTGCGCATCAGGATTAACACCAAGTGTAACCTTTTCGGTCTTGGAAACTTCGCCACATACTGAGCAGTAGGTTACCTTGTCGTATGAACCCTGTGTTGTACAGGTTGACTCTACGCGATTTTCTTCCTTAACCTCGCCGTCGGTATGACCGAGCGCATCAATTGTAACAGTTTCTCTCGAAATTTCTTCTCCGCATACTGCACAGCTAACAACACTGTCGTATGAACCCTGTGTTGTACAGGTTGACTCTACGCGATTTTCTTCCTTAACCTCGCCGTCGGTATGACCGAGCGCATCAATTGTAACAGTTTCTCTCGAAATTTCTTCTCCGCATACTGTACAGCTAACAACACTGTCGTATGAACCTTCTGCGGTACAGGTTGCTGCCTTTTCGTTTTCAACAACGGGATCGCCAGCCTTATGACCTGCTGCGCCTGTGGGATCTTCCATTTCTTCAGCGACTGTCATTCCGCAGATTGTACATTTTAATACACCCTTGTTAGGTGTTGTGCAGTCGCCCTCTACAGTTACTACAAATTCGAGCGCACCCATAATAGGATCTACGTCAAAGCCGTGTGTGCATCCAGCACCGCATACCGTACAAGTACCTGTTTCTTCAAAGTTGTGACCTGTTGCTTCGATTGTAATTTCATCTAAAGTGGTCTCAACTAATTCCCATGAATCATTGTATACAAAAATCATGCCACAGCCATTACATACCAAGTGTTCTGCCATACCGTCTTCGGTACAGGTTGAAGCTGTTTCACTAAAGTATTCTAAATCGTGTGATGGTGCAATTACCAAATCTTCCTCGGTAACTTCCCAACCCCAACTATTAAAGAGCATACCACAAAGTTCGCACTTCTGGTGTTCATATATACCTGATTCGGTACAAGAGTTAGGAACCTCAGCAACTGTTACGAGCTTATGACCTACTGTTACTGTTCCGTTTAATACTTCAAAAGCAACGTTCTGAAGGTCTTTATCAAATACAGATTCAGGATCATAAGTAACTGTGATAGCTGTATCACCAAGAACAGCATCATCTTTAACCTTAAATGTAAGGATTGCAACAACACCGTTTGTTGTATTATTTTCTGTTGCCAACGCATCAATCCAGTTTATTATAAACGGATTTGCTGTAAGCTCGCCATATGTATAGCAGCCTAATGTTTCTCCATTGCTTGTAGTTTCGCCTGTAAGAGCGCCATCCTTTACACCTACAAGTTCAAGTAATGTTGAATCATAAGCAACATCAAGTTTTAATGAAGAAATACCGGGATTGTTTTGGAGGTTGATAGCAACATCAAACTCGCCGCCCTTATAAGATACGGCATCGTCTACTGCAAGTGCAGCAATGCTTTCAAAATCAAAGCTCCAGTTAACTGTGCCTGCGGGAGCATTCCACTCGTTTTCAGGATCATAAGTGTTTACCATAACGGTAATAGTTTCGCCTGCGTATACTGTGAGCTCTTCAGATGCTACTACAGTTTCATCTGCGCTTGTGTGCACATCACCGTTGTAGTATGAACCCCAATCGTTTTCATCCACAGGTGCTTTACTTACCTGATACTGCCAACCGCTTTCATCATTTATAGTAACAGTTACTTTACCGTATGAAGGAGCAGTCCACTCATAGTAATATCCCTGTGAGCTTGCTTCAACAGTAGCTGACTGTGCGCCGGTTGTTTCGATAACTTCGGGATAGCTGTATGAACCTTTTGGTGCAAATGAGAAATCAACAATCACTGTACCTGCGGGATTGCTCCACATATTGTCAGGATCATATGTAGCTGCAAAAACAACCAACTCATCACCTTTGGATACTGCCCACTGCTCATAGTATACAGGCTCTGCGTCATCACTCCAATGATAATCACCGTATTTGTAGCCGGTTATATTGTTTACATAATAGAACCAACCGATATAATTGTAATCATCATCCATTGCGTTAACACCAACGGTGATAATACCGTCATCGGGAGCTGTTACGCTGTAGTAATAACCTTCGTTGCCTGCGTCGAGCTGAGTCTCAACATTTGCGCCATAGCCGCCCCACATATTTTGTGCGATGGTTACAACCTCGGGGTTATCCATTGTGCCTGTATTATCAACAACGGCACCTGCTGTTAACATAACATAAAGTGTTATCTCATCCGTCTCACTTGCGTTGTTAATGATAATATATTCATAACCACACAAAACAAGTTCAGAATAATAATTGTTTTCAGGATCACCGGTAGTCTGATTCATTCTACCGTTCATTAACAAGTAATCGCCGGTAGCCTGACCAACGATAAGAGTACCATTAGGATCAGCAGCTCTTACGAATACAGTACCTTCTGCAGGAATAGTAATTGCAGTCGGCATCATCGGGAAGCCTTCGCTTACTGCGAGCTCAATTGGGTTGTCCATGCTCTCGCCAGCAACAGATTCAACATACTCTTCAATCATTACGAATGTACAACCGCTATCAAATTCAATTGTACCATTGAAGTTTTTGATGTTACCTGTAACTGCGATTACGTCGCCTACCTTAACGGTAGAAGCGTCTGCGCCTTCGCCTGCTTTCAATCGATAGCAAACGAGGTCATACATACCGTCAGTACCTTCAACAGAGATAGTCAATGTAACGTTGCCGTATGATTCATCGTAAGCAGTATCAATAGAAACTACTTCGCCCTGAAGTGTTGCTTCATAAAGGAGAGATGAGCCTGATTCAAGAGCAAAAGCTTCATCAACGATTTCCTTTGGATCTTCAGGAACTTCGACTACAAGGTCACCCTTTTCGCATGCTGTCATTTTTGCGCCAGCTTGGAACTGAGGAGCATTGTTATATACGCCGATAGTACCGGTAACTGTGATTGTATCTTCAACAGTTACACCAGCCAATGTTTCAAGTAAATCTTCATCAGCGGTAAGACGATAGCAGTACATTGTTTTGTCTGTATCGTTAACTGCGATTGTTAAACTAATATTTTTGTAGCTTGAACTATAAGCTGTGCCAATTGATGTAACTACACCTGTAAGTGTAACATTTTCAATTGTTTCGTCTGATACAAGCGCATAAGCTGCATCTACGATTTCAGCCTGTGTTTTGCCTGTAGGATCAAACGGGATTTTAACCGCACCTTCACACTTATCGCATACACCGTCTACATTCTCGTCTACACATACTGCTGCTGCGTTAACTGTTTCGCCACAGTCATCGCAAACTATCGTATGTGTTTCGTCACCGTTAGGGGTATAGGTGCAAACTCCGTGAGAGCAACCCGCACCACCAATTACATAAGTAATAGAATCAATCATACAACGATACTTGCCACTCACGGTAGCAAATGTGATGGTTTTGGTCTCTGTAGTATCAACAGTAACAGCGGTATACTCGCCGCTAGTAGAAGAAGTCGAAATAACATGCTGAGTACCGTTAACATCAACCGTTGTGCTATTAGCTTTGTACTGAGCAACCATAAATATAACCGAAGTTACATCGTCCGGCACGGTCATAGTAAAGCTACCAATCACTTTAGAGGTACCCATTTTCAGAGCCGAAGTACCAGTTTCATCAAATGCACCATCATAGCACTTAGAGACATTGGTCAAATTCAACGTATAGTCACCTGAGCTGTACGTTTTGCTTGTACCAATATCGCTACCGTCTACATGTCCTGCGGCACCGTCATCACCGAAGCTGAATACAATTTCGGTTGTTTCTGTGACCTCTGCCATAACGGTCATGGGTACTAACAATATTGCAAGTACCATAACAACGCTAAGGACTTTTTTCATAATTGTTTTCATTTTTATCCTCCTCTTTAATAGGCTACTGCATAAAAAATTTACAATAACCCTATAAATTAATATAATTTTACACCCTTTTAAATAAAAATGCAAGCATTATATTAATTTTTTTGTTAAAATTGCATTATTTTATTCCTGTAGAACCAAAACCATTTGTATCACGTGCGGTTTTATCCAACTCTTCTTCCTCTACGAACTGTGCTTTGATATATGGCATTATAACCATTTGAGCCACTCGCTCGCCACCCGAAATAAACTGTGTTTGGTTAGAATGGTTGTGAATGGGCACCATAATTTCGCCGCGATAGTCACTATCTATTACCCCAACCTTATTCGCAGGTGCCAGACCTCGCTTGGTAGCCGTGCCACTGCGAGCAAATATAAATGCTGCATTTCCATCAGGTATCTGCATAGCAATACCGGTATGAATCATCACAGTCTCTCCAGGTTCTACTTTTATATCCATATCGGGCAATGTATACAAATCGGCGCCTGCGGCATAATCAGTACCATAGGTCGGCACAATAGCATCGGGGTTTAATTTCATAAATTTAACTACAGCCATAATTTTCTCCTTAATATAACACAAAAACTCCGTCAACAGACGGAGCTTTTGCTTGGTGCGGGTGACAGGACTTGAACCTGCACATCGGTGACACTAGCTCCTAAGGCTAGCGCGTCTGCCAATTCCGCCACACCCGCATATTTAAAGTAATAAGTAATAAGTAATAAGTAATAAGTAATAAGTGATAAGTGATAAGTAATAGTGAATAGGTAATAAGTACCTTGACCTTGTGTATTTTACTTTATTAAAAGAAAAAAGTCAAGAGATTTTTAATAAACCTCTTGACTTTGTTATATATATTACTCAAGTACTATACTCTTGAAGCTGTCAATATTAGACTTTGGTACGCCTACGTAGCTTGTAAGCCAGTACTCTATACTTTCTTGAAGTGTTGTATAGCCGTTTTTGGCGCCATATGCCATCATTTCCTTATAAAGTCTGCCCCACGCAACCGTGTTGTTGCTATCCTCTTGCATAACGTCGTCACCATCAACAAAGGTACCTCCGTTACCCTGACCACGCCAACGCTTTCCGCTGGATGAGAATGATGTCAACTCAAAATCGCGGGTTAAGTCTTCATAGGACACACCTAAAACACCGTTTACAATAAACGCAAAGGTTCCCGTGCGGTCAGCGCCCTGATTACAATGCGCATAGAACGGATAGTTATTTTCATCCGCCAAAAGTTCAAATATTTTTTTGTAGCTTGCCTTTATTACTTCCGGTTTATTTTTTAATACACTGTCATACTGCCCGGGCATTTCAATAAACTCATAGTTCATTCCCGTGCCTTCCTTTTGGAATTTTTGACTTGCATATCGCAAATCCAGCTCGGTTTTCATACCCAAAGATTTTATTGTTTGCAGACCATATTCGGTAACATTTTCAAGTTTTTGACCGCGATACAGCATCTCGTACTTAACGGTTTTACCGCCCTCAGCTTTCCAACCGCCCATATCTCGCACGTTGCCTGTGCCGTCGATTTTTATCCAACGAACAGGAGCATCCTTTATATGTATCTTACCGCCGCCTAAAACATCATCAGTAATGGTGCCGGTAACCTTCCAATAATATGTCCTTCCCGGAACAAAAAGAGCGTTTTCAACGTTAGTATACTTTGTCTCTATTGTATACGAATTGCTAAAATCGGCATTTTCAGAAACGGTAATTGTATACATTGAGCTACCGTCAAGGTGCCAGTCCAAATCCACCGACTGATAATCATATTTTATACCGCTGAATTCGCTAAGCCAGGAATATTGTCTGCTGGCTGTTGTAGCGTCTAAATATCCACGGATAACATCATCGCAAATATCTACCTCAACCGTTGTATTATAGTCAATTGAAATAGGATTTTTACTGCTTGTAACAGTTGAAGCATTGTCGCTTGTGGTAGGTTGCTGTGTGCTGGAAGTATCATCTTTTGTAGATGTTGTCGGCACCGAGCTAATCTCATTGCCGTATTCGTCAACAATAATATGCTGATACTCATATTCCATAGGCACGCTTGAAACGTCACTTGTGTTACCGCTACAGCCACATACACTGAAAACCATAACGAACACAAGCACTAATGCAAATACTCTTTTCAAAAAAACACCCTCTGTTCATTAGTCATTAGATTGATATAATTATAACTTCTATTGTATATAAAGTCAACCGCTTTTTGTGCTCAAAAAGTCAAAATATTTTTGTGCTCAAGAAGTCAAAATATGAACAATTTGTAAAAAGGTCAGGGAAAGTCAAACTTTTTTACAAAAAACTATTGACTTTTAAAAAAAATAGGTTATAATAGCGTTACAAAACGAAAGTTAGGGAAGGTCAAACTTTCATTTAGGAGGGCTAAAATATGAGCGAAGAAACAAATATTCCCGATGTTGACATAGAGGAAGCTCCAAAAAAAGAAAAAAAGAAATCAAAAAAAGATGTCGAGCTTGAAGCGATGAAGGCAGAACTTGACGTCAAGTCTGACCAGCTTATGCGTACAGCTGCTGAGTTTGATAACTTTAAAAAACGTACCGAGCGCGAAAAGGCATCGGTTGCCGAATTTGCAAAAGCAGGTTTAATTAAACAGCTTTTACCCATACTTGATAATATAGACCGCGCTTCTGCCGCTGACCACGGCAGTGCCGATTATATTAAGGGTATCGAAATGATTGTTAAGCAGTTTGAATCAATTTCATCGAATCTTGGCATTGAAGAAATTGCCAAAGCAGGTGACAAGTTTGATCCTAATTTTCACGAGGCAGTAATGCACATCGAGGATGAAACACTTGGTGAAAACGTTATCGCCGAGGTTTTGCAAAAAGGCTATAAAATAGGTGACACTGTAATCCGAGCCGCTATGGTAAAGGTTGCAAATTAAATAAACACAAAAAATAAAACATAAAAATTTTTGGGAGGATTTTTACAATGGGAAAAATTATTGGTATTGACTTAGGTACTACAAACTCTTGCGTAGCCGTTATGGAAGGCGGAGAGCCCGTAGTTATCGCAAATGCAGAAGGTGCGCGTACAACACCGTCTGTTGTTGCATTTTCAAAAACAGGTGAGCGAATGGTAGGTCAGGTTGCAAAGCGTCAGGCTATCACCAACCCCGACAGAACCATCAGCTCTATCAAACGTGAAATGGGCACAAACTACACTGTTGAAATTGACAGCAAAAAATACACACCTCAGGAGGTTTCTGCAATTATTTTGCAAAAGCTTAAGGCCGATGCCGAAAGTTATTTAGGTCAGCCTGTTACTGAGGCTGTTATCACTGTTCCTGCTTACTTTACTGACGCACAGCGTCAGGCTACCAAGGACGCAGGTAAAATCGCGGGGCTTGAGGTTAAGCGTATTATAAATGAGCCTACTGCTGCCGCGCTTGCTTACAGTATAGACAAGGAAGACGACCAAAAGGTTATGGTTTATGACCTTGGCGGCGGTACATTTGACGTATCAATTATCGAAATGGGCGACGGTGTTCAAGAAGTATTGGCTACAGCCGGTAACAACAAGCTCGGCGGTGACGACTTTGATAAGCGCGTTATGGACTATATCGTAAGCACCTTCAAGGCAGAACAAGGCATTGACCTGTCAGGCGATAAAATGGCTATGCAACGCGTTAAGGAGGCGGCTGAAAAGGCAAAAATTGATTTGTCGGGTATGACTACCGCAGACATCAATCTGCCCTTTATCACAGCAGACTCTACAGGTCCTAAGCACTTCGAAACAACACTTACCCGCGCTAAATTCAACGAGCTTACAGCAGACCTTGTAGAAGCTACAATGGGACCTGTTCGTCAGGCAATTGCAGACTCAGGTCTTGATAAGTCAGAAATTCATAAGGTTCTTATGGTTGGCGGTTCTTCAAGAATTCCTGCTGTTCAGGAAGCTGTTAAAAACTTTATGGGCAAAGAACCCTTCAAGGGCATCAACCCCGATGAATGCGTAGCGCTTGGCGCGTCGCTTCAGGCAGGTGTTTTAGGCGGCGATGTTAAGGGACTTCTTCTCCTTGACGTTACTCCCCTTTCTCTCGGCATCGAAACAATGGGTGGCGTATCCACAAAGGTTATCGAGCGCAACACCACCATTCCTACCAAAAAGAGTCAGATTTTCTCAACTGCTGCTGACGGTCAGACATCGGTTGAAGTGCACGTATTACAGGGCGAACGCGAATTCGCAAAGGATAATAAAACTCTCGGTGTATTCCACCTTGACGGTATTGCTCCCGCTCCTCGTGGTATTCCCCAGATTGAAGTTACTTTTGATATAGATGCAAACGGTATCGTTCACGTTTCTGCAAAAGATTTGGGCACAGGCAAAGAAAACGATATCACCATCACCTCTAACACCAATATGTCAAAGGATGACATTGATAAGGCTGTTAAAGAAGCTGAGGCTTATGCTGCAGAAGATAAAAAACGCCGTGAGGCAGTTGATGTCCGCAACAATGCCGACCAGATGATTTACCAAACCGAAAAAACTGTTGCAGAGTTTGGTGACAAGCTTTCTGATGAAGAAAAGGGCAAAATCGAGACTGCTAAAGAAGCTCTTAAAGAAGCGCTTAAGGGCGAGGATATTGATGCAATAAAAGCAAAACAGGAAGAATTGCAAAAAGAAATATACGCTGTAAGCGAAAAGGTTTACAAGGCAGCGGCTGAGGCTCAACAGGCAGCGCAGGGTGGCGCAGACGCTAACGCTCAACCTCAGGATAATGTTTACGAAGCAGACTTTACGGACGTAGACGACAATAAAAATTAATAATGAGTAGTGAATAATGAATAATTATTGTGTTTTTGCGCAGCAAAGACCTTATATAACCGTTTCGCTGCGCGAAATACCGAAATTATTCATTTTTCATTTTTCATTTTTCATCCTTCATTATTCATTAGAGCGGAAGTCTTTCTTCCGCTCTACATAGGAGAATTCTTGTGGCAGAAGAAAAAAGAGATTATTATGAAGTCTTGGGTGTTGATAAATCAGCATCTGATGACGAACTAAAAAAAGCATATCGAAAGCTTGCTAAAAAGTATCACCCTGACTTAAATCCTGATGATAAGGTTGCTGAAAAGAATTTTAAAGAAGTAAACGAGGCATATGAAATTCTTTCTAACCAAGAAAAACGCGCTCGCTACGACCAATTTGGTCATGCAGGTGTTGACCCCAATTTTAATGCAGGTGGCGGTGCTTATGGCGGCGGTTTTGGCGGATTTGGAGACTTTGGTGACCTTGGCGATATTTTAGGCAGTATGTTCGGCGGCGGCTTTGGCGGTTTTGGCGGTGGAAAGCAAGCAAATCCAAATGCCCCACGACGTGGCAACGATGCTTCAGCTTCGGTAAATATCAGTTTTGAAGAGGCTGCAAAGGGTTGCAAAAAAAACATTAAGGTTACAAAAATCGATAACTGCTCTGATTGTGGCGGCACAGGCTGCAAAGCGGGAACCGCCTCTAAAACCTGCCCCGTTTGTCACGGTAGCGGTCAGGTAAGTTCGGTACAGCGCACACCTTTCGGACAAATTCAGACTCAGACCGTATGTAATCATTGTCACGGCTCAGGCAAGGTAATTGATAACCCCTGTCATACCTGTTCCGGTAAAGGCAGAATACGTCACACGGTTGAAAAAACGGTTGAGATACCTGCCGGCATCGATGACGGTCAGATTATCTCAGTGCGTGGCGGCGGTGATGCAGGTGTAAACGGCGGTCCTTCGGGTAATTTGCGCGTTAGCGTAAATGTGCGACCTCATCCTATATTTGAACGCGATGGCTATGATGTTTACTGCGAAATACCTATCACCTTTGCACAGGCAGCTTTGGGCGATGAAATAACAGTCCCCACACTTGATGGCAAGGTTAAATTCACCATTCATGAAGGCACTCAGCCAGGTGATGAATTCAAGCTTAAGGGCAAAGGTATTCAACGTCTGAATTATGCAGGTAAGGGCGACCAATACGTTAAAATAATAGTTGAGGTTCCACGTGACTTATCAAAATCACAAAAAGAAAAGCTTAAGGAATTTGATAACGCGACCGACGGCAAAAACTATAAAAAGCAAAAATCCTTTTTTGATAAAATAAAGGATTTCTTTGATTAAAACAAAAATCCACAAACCTTTGAAGTTTGTGGATTTTTTCTATTCATTTGTTGCTACCATTGCCTTAATCTGTTCTTCATATGCCTTTGGCTTTTCGGTAGTACCATGTTCGCCTGCAGGATGATACGTTGGAACAATTGACTCCACAAATCCCTTTACTTTTTCAGGCTTTTCATAGCATATATGCATAAGTTTTTCTATGTTGTAGAACAACTCGTATGCATCAAAATCGGTGGGGTTGCAAATATTTATAAGTTTGTTTGGCGTTGTACGGAGACCCTCGGTTTCCATAAGTCGCTCTTCAAAGAGCTTTTCACCGGGTCTAAGCCCTGTATACTCAATCTTTATATCAACATCAGGCTTATATCCTGAAAGTCTTATAAGATTTCGCGCAAGCGAATCAATTTTTACGGGAGCGCCCATATCAAGCACAAATATTTGACCGCCTGTAGCATAGGTTCCTGCCTGTAGCACAAGGCTGACTGCCTCCGGAATGGTCATAAAATAACGAATTATATCAGGATGCGTAACCTTGACCGGTCCGCCCTTTGCAATCTGCTTTTTAAACACAGGCACTACAGAACCGTTAGAACCCAATACATTACCGAATCGCACAGCTACAAATTCGGTCTTAACACCCGAACAGCTTTGCACAAACCTATCCTCGACTTCGCTGTCATCGTGCTCATAAAGCGGATGCATTTTTTCAAGTTTTCCTTCCTTTATTAGCCTGTCAAACGACTGCACAACCATTTCACAAAGGCGCTTGCTTGCTCCCATAATATTGGTAGGATTAACCGCTTTATCGGTGCTTATAAGTACAAATCTTTCACAACCGTTAAGCGCCGCAGCATAGGCTGTTTTGTATGTACCAAGCACATTGTTTTTTATTGCTTCACAGGGGCTATCTTCCATAAGGGGTACGTGTTTATGCGCCGCCGCGTGATAAACAATCTGTGGCTTATACTTGGCAAAGACATCGAAAATCTTGCGGCTGTCACGCACCGAACCTATTAAAACGACAAGGTCTAAGTCGGGATAATTCTCGTGCAATTCTTGCTGAATATCATAAGCGTTGTTCTCATAAATATCAAAAATTACAAGCTGTTTCGGATTGTGCTCGGCTATCTGACGGCACAGTTCGCTGCCTATTGAGCCACCGCCACCTGTTACCAATATGGTCTTGTTTTGCAAAAAAGCAAAAATTTCACCCATATCTACGACTATGGGATCACGACCAAGCAAGTCCTCAATTGCGACATCTATAAGTTTATTCTTGCTAACCTGTCCATCATCTAACTTAAAGATGTCGGGCAATATTTTCAGCTGACAATTGGTTTCTTTACATATATCAAGTATATCTTTTTTATCAGTAGGATTTATCGTTGGAATAGTAATGTATATTTTATCTACAGCGTACTTTTCCACCATCCGCGGTATATCGTGCCTGTCACCCACAATGCATAAATTATCAATATATTTACCAATTTTATGAGGATTATCATCAATAAGGCATACAACCTTATCCTTAGAATCGGTCGCCATATTCATATCGTGAAGCACCATTCTGCCTGCGGCACCTGCACCTACAAGCATAACGCGTGACGATTTTTTAGATCGGGCTATCGCACGGCGTGAGCGTTCCAGCAATATAAATCTATACGCAAAACGGACAAACAGCACAAACATAAACTGTAGCATTGTTCCAAATATGTAGTATGTATACGGCATACGTCTAATACCATCGCCCTGTATGTTTACGATAATGGTTATACCTACCGAGTGTACTATAAAGGAGCATATTGTAGCATATACCACATTAAAAAACTCGCGGTAACTGGCGAAAGTCCATACACTGCGATAAAGCTTAAACATAGTAAAAATTAAAAGTGTAGCAACCGTATGTATAGGAATGAACTTGGCCCAAGACTCTATAAGCAACGGTGAATCTTCTAATAAAATACTTATTTTACAATCAAATCTTAACCAAAGTGCTAAAAAATAAGAAAAGTTTATTACAAAAGCATCGTATATAAATAATAACATCTTAGCAAAATTGCTACGACTAATATAAAATTTTCGATTTTTATTATTTTTCATACGAACCCCCTACAGCAAGTTTTCACTATAACGGTATTAATTTTATAATAAAAATTCTCATCTGTCAAGGAATATAAATAATAAACACTGCACAATTTTTTTATAATAAATTTCTTTAAAATCATTCAAAAAGCACACATCATATTTATACGATGTGTGCTTGCATTAGTTAATTTTGTATTTCCTCTGTGCAATCAGCTATTCGGCACCAAAATCATTTTGTCGCCTGTCAGAGTATCTTCATCTATTTCATTTATTTGCTTTATTTCATCGGTATTTGCTAAGTAATGCCTTGCAATATCCCAGATTTTTTCGCCGCGCACTGCAAAATACGCAGTCATTGCCGATTTGTTTTCTCTTACCACGGGTTTGCTGTCATTAATCCTTATATCTGTAATAAGGGGCAGATTACTGCATTTGTAAATCGAGGCGCAGATATTAAGCTCGACTCTGAGTTCCATACTACAGTCGCCCGTTAGCGTGTAGCTTGCGCCTGTAACGGTAATATCGGGCAAGCACTTGAAGTCGCCATCGGTATTTATTGGATGAGTATATTCAAAATCTATTGTTTTTTCATAAAATACGGGTATTGAATCACCGTCCGCAGCAATTATAAATACAGTAACCGTTCCACATACACGCATTACATTCTCAACAAATTTTACCGACTCGGTGCGTGTCTCGCACCATATATCCGCAATAGACGAAATAGCGCCTTCAGGAAATTCAAGATTTTTCTTACAGCTAAAACTCTGATTTATATTTTCACAAATTTTATTAAAACAAACATCATTTTTACAAATATCTGCTTCATATTTGCGTGAATAAGCATCAAGAATTACCGCAACATCATTGTTGCAGCAGCATTCACTTGTTATGAGCAATTTTGCCGTCAGCATCAGCTGCCTGCATTCACCCGAAGCAGAAACACGTGGTTTTATCTCTAAATGCGCAATATCCACCTTTGATTCACAATCGCATCCGTCGGATAAACCATCTATCTCAATCAACTGACTAAACGGTATCTGATAACGCACCATTTGAGGTGCCCCGTTTTGCTCAGGAGCATATAAAAGCTTTATCAGCATTTCGCCCTTTACTACCGATTTGCCTGCCAAAATTTTACTGTCTGTAATAGTGGCTTCGGCATCGTATCTTATAACGCAACGTATATCAGGCTGACCACTGCCAAGCTCTATCTCCTCTTCAATGAGCAGATATTTATCTGCCATTCCCATCGGAACTGTTGCAGGTACGCTTCCGCGAAGCAGTTCTACACAACAGTCATCACAATCGGATATTACATCCGTAAGCCGACGACGAGTAAGCGTTACGTATATTCCCGCCGCGCCGTGAATATCGATTTTTCTGCCTGTGACAGCACGACAGTTTATGTATTCACATTTTGTCTTAACGTTTAATATACAACCATCGGTATTAACACCCGCATCAAAACTTTTTGAAAAAGGATACTGATATTCATAAGAACTTATATAGTTGTCGCTTCCGCAATAAATAACCGTAACCGTAACACAGCCCTCAACCAAAATATGATTGCCATTAATCCCTTTAGAAGAAACACGTGACACAGCACGGCATTTTAAAATTTTTGATATATCCGCATAATAATCGGGCAGAGTAAAATCAATATCAATAGGCTGTTCCGCCGACTCACAAAAAACAGTATCAAGACTGAATACGCTTGTTTTAAGATTTTTATACTCCATTTATATACACACTCCAAAAATACTTTTTAATTAATTTTATTCTTGAAATATATACATTATGACAATAAAAAATCCCGATTTACAAATCGGGATTTTTTATTTTTACCACTCATCAAATGGCAACTCTATAATTTCGTTATCACTTTCTTTGGGTTCGCTTACGGTATCATCTGAAGAGATGTTATCCTCCTCGGTTTTTAAAGATGAATCAGAATTGCTCGATTGTGACGAAGAAGTCGTACTATTGTTTCCATTGCTTGAGTTTGATGATGTATTGTTATCTACAATGTTACTGGAAGTGTTTTCAAACTTATCATCAGGCAACTCAACATCAATGCTGTTTGAATTTTCATCATCATCAGTTACAGATGAAGTCGGTGATGATAAATCCGAGCTATTGCTATTGCTATTGCTATTGCTAATGCTATTGCTAATGCTATTGCTATTGCTATTGCTATTGCTAATACTATTGCTATTGCTTACCTCATTATTAGAGCACGCGACAAAAGCAAAGCACAACACAGCAATTAAAGCAAATATTATTAAAGCTTTTATTTTATTCATCTTCTTCCCACCACACATCAGGTAACGATACACCGGTGCTTGTAGTAATAATATTGCTATCATCAAGGAAATAAATTTCTATTATCGGTTTTATAAAATTTTTCACTTTATTTCTCCTTACAAACGATATTATTGACCGTTGGCATATGCTGCTGCCGAATCGCCGTATTTAATCATACAAATCAACAAATCTTTAAGCGAGGTTTTATCGCTGTCTTTATTAGAGTATACATATGACTCTATACTATAACTTACGGTATTACTTGCGGGCTCTTCACCATTATAAACCGTAAGATATACAATATCTCTCATTTGTGTTGCATTGATACCGTTAATGTATACATAGTACATATCAGAGTTACCCACATCGTTACGCAATACAAATTCGCTTGAAGATATTTTCCAAGTTTTTTCACCACACTTAACCTCTACAGTAAGGTTTGAAATATCTTGTGCTTTTATTGTAAATCTCAAGGTTGCCCTTTCGCCAAGATATAGTCCACCTGCCATCCATGTAACCGATGGGCTTTCTATGGTGGTGTGATTTAGGTTTTTATGTGACTCAAGCGAAGGTATGCTTTGCGTTCCCCAAGCCTTTTGAGTATCTGTTAATTTCACATTTGCCAGATTAGCAGAATTGTGCTGTTCATAAACTTGTGACTGAGCTCCGTAATTAAGCAAATCTACGATTAAAGTACGTAGATTTTCGTCGTCACTTTTTTCTTCGAGTATATTATGGCAATACTTTCTTACGCTGTATTCGTAAGTTTTTGACTCATAAGCTACATCATCCTTTGTAGCATAAAGTGTAGCATAAATTATACAGCTCATATGTTGAGGACCGATTTTATCAAAGGTGAACACACAATACGTACCCTGTTCGGCTTGTTCTCTTACGGTATATTCACTTACAGTATAATCCTTGTTGTCAAGCGTAAACTCAATGTGCAAACTATCATAACCAAGTTTATCCAGCACATTCTTATTAATCATATAGTTTACGGCAATGCTATCGGTAAGGGTGATGCTTGCACCATCAAACACGTGCTCGCCACAAAGCCATAAACATATATCGCATACACTGTCATTGTTTGCATCAACGTGTGATTGTGCGTTAAAATCCTCTCCGCAAACAGCACAAATATTTGCATGATAGTCTTCGCCAATAAAGTAGTTATCCGATAGTGTATGACCATCAATTTCGGTTGGCTCGGTTTGGCTCATAATACCCTCTACAAGATATGTCGCGCACACAGAACATTTAAAGTACTCTATACTTGATACGCTACCACACTCGGAATTTAGCGGTTCCTGTGCTACCCAATCGTGACGCGCGGTATAGCCCGTACCAATGTGATCAAGCGGCTCGGTCGATGTTACGTCGGCATCGGGCGTAAAGCATAGCCCACAGATAGAACATGTCTTGTAGGCTACCGTAGCCTCGGTTTGACAGTTACCCTCAGTTGCAGGGTTTGTATCACCGAACGTGTGCGTTTTTGCGCAGATCACTCGTGTAGAGGTATAGTCGCAAAATTCACATTTTACATTCATAACACCGTCGTCTACGCAGGTAGAATCATAATCCATACCATTGTCAACAAGTATATGACTGTGCACAAATGCACATAGCGTACAAACATACTCGGTGTTGTAATTATGTTCCTCAAGGCTTATCAAAAGCTCGCAGTCAGCACAGGTTATGCTGTGACCATTGTTACCGCTTTGTGTATAGGTCAGGTCGTGCAGCGCCGTAATTACGGGATATGAATCAGTAATTATCCACGCAGTCCAGTCAAGGTCGGGCATATTTGTCTGCGCCGCAGAGCCTATCATAGCGCTTTGTAATATTTCCGAAACGCTAATGCCCGTCTTATCTGAAGCGGTAAGTCCCGCAACGTAGGAGTTTTCAAACTTAATACTTACATTGTAATGAACTCGGGACATATATTCGTCTGTTTCGGTGAAAACCGAATTCTTTATGGTGTAAAGATAGTTTGACGTATCGCCGTAAAGAATGCCCTCGTAGGTATAGGTAAGTGACTCGCTGTAATAGTATTCGGAATGAAGGGTGTTTCCGCTTGTAAATGCCGTATCAATTGTAACTGTCGCGCCGTTTTGTGCAACAAACACGGCCGCAACGTATGCCGCACAAATGGCTGTAGAATCGCAAACGGCAACGTTGTTAAAGTTTATCGTGGAATTATCGGATCTGCCGACAAGAACGGCGGCAGACGTTCCGGAGCTATATGCGCCCGTGTTTTCAAAGTGGCAATCGCTAAACTGCACATTATTTATAAAGGCTTTTGAATTGGAAACACGAGGTAAAAACGCAACGCCCGCGCCTGCGGCAGCTTTTACGTTGTAAAGACCGTGTATGTTTACTCCATTGCCATCAAAATTGCCGTTAAATTCTGTGCTTTGTGGATCCCAGACAGCCTTGTACGTGGTGGAGTCCGCAAAATACTCTTTTACCTCATCGGAGGTCATACCCTCGACGGGGTTTGCATACAGGTCGTAAACGCCGTCTTTTACCTTAAAGTATGCAGCATTGCCGCTTGCATCCTCGCCGCCGTCCTTTACCATTTTGTAAAGCTGAGCAACGGTTTCTATAATAAATGGATTTTCTTCGGTTCCGTCGCCATCCGAATACTCTGCTGCCACCTCACCGTTCCAAACACCTTCGGGAACAACGGGCTTAAATGGTATTGGATAACTACCGTCCTGTGTTTTCCAATTGCTACCCCAATCGAGCAAAGACATACTGCTTACAGCCACATCACCTGTCATTTGGTCACGGGTAAGGGTTGTAATTCCCGTAAAGGTGCTGTCTACTGTTTGATCGGTATATATATTTGTATATGATGTAGGATCAACAAGGTCGGTAAAGCTGGTAGATTCAATAGTGGCATCCAATGTACCTGTATTATAGGGTAATGTGCCTATAACAACACAGTCAGATGCTGTTATCGCAGAGGTGCTACGCTGTGCCACACCTATAAGACCGCCCTTTGATACAGTACCGCAAGAAATTTTGTTATCTGCCGCAAGACAGTCATCTATAACGGCGGTTGCCCATCTTACCGTGCCGCCTATTGCGCCGGCATAGCTTGCGTCAGCTGCGTTTGTGTTAGCAAGATAACAGTTTATAACCGCGCACTTGCTTATTGTTATGGGATACGAGTTGCCCGTGTTTGTGTGCTTGCCAAAAATACCGCCTACGCCGTTGTCATAGGTTGAACCTGTCGCTTCAAAATAACTGTTTTTAACGGTAATATTTTTAATTGTAACGTTTTCGGCTGTATCATTTTCATAGCCGCAAATACTTGGGAAAAGACCCATAGATTCTTTGCTGCCGTAAAGGTTGTAAACGGTAGCAAAACTACCGTCAAATACACCGCAGAAAGCGGCAGACACTGTACTTTGATAGGTAGCAGACCAATTCTTACCTGTTCTTGTTGCTGCTATTACATCTTCAAGTGTAGAATCAAGGGTTATTCCCTCAGAGCCGCACATATTGAACGCTTCTACACCGTCGGCAACCTTATAGTATTTTCCACCCGTAGAACCATCCGCGCCAAGCGCAAGATAAGCTAATTGCTCGGCGGTTTCAATTATATAAGGATCAGCCATTGTACCGCTACCGCCTGCAAAAGCGGTGGCTATTGTACCGTCCCAGGTGTCAACAGACGTAACGGTGGTGTCATCGTCAGTGCCGTCATCAGCACCATCGTCAGTACCGTCGTCATTGTCGGTGCTGAATATTCTGAGTGTCGGGAAGCCGCTTTCGTTTGCCTTCCATACCTTTTCCCAATCAAGATCATCCATATTGGTCTCGGCTGCCGTACCCTGCATATTCTCATATTTAACGTATTCAACCGAGTCCTCCGCAAAACCACCATAGTTGTTATTATACGGGCCGGTGTTGGTTCCTGTGCCGCCATATGTAAATTTGTCCTTATCGGTATCGGTATAAACGCTTACAAAGTTAGTCGCACTTCTGCTTTGCGAATTATCAATACCGCTCCAAGGAGCCGCGCCGCTTATTATCAAATTAGTAAACTGATAACACTTTAAACCAACATTGGTGGATTTTGCACGAAAATAAGCAAAAATTCCGGATATATTTCCGCCTAAAGCAGAACGAAGTTCGTTTCCATAAACAAGACAGTTCTTCACCGTAACATAGCGAGGGTCACTGTTATAGGCATCAATTCCTCCGCCTATTGCACCGACCGAATAGTTCGTTTCGTGAGCACTATCCGCGGTTCTCGTTTGAAAGATATAGTTGTTTGTAACAACGCATTTCTCAACCGTTAAAGATATAAGTCCTCCTGTGCTACTGCTGGCATAGCCTATTATGGCAGACGAATAGTTATATCCGCCTATGTATGAATTTTTTACGGCAAGATTTTTTACGGCTACAGTTCCCGTTGCAACGGGAACCAAGCCACCGTACGTACCTGCGGTGCCATTGGCACCTTCCGAATAAAGACCATATACCGTAACACCATTACCGTCAAGTGTGGCTTGGAATTGATTGCCTTGATATTCCCACGCGTTTGTATTATTGCCGTTAAGTTTATCTTCTACCTGTTCGAGCGTTAAATCAGCGGTGTTTTCGTTCATATAAAAGGCAGTAATTCCGTCTTTTACTTTATACGTTTTTCCCGCGCCGCCAGTACCCGACTTCAAAACAACCCATGCAAGCTCTTCGGCGCTTGTAATGATTATATTGCCGTCGTCATCGGTTGTTGTGGGCTCGGAATATGTACTGTCCCAAGTGTCAGTTGTCGCGGCTTCGGTGTCGTCGCTTTTTTCTATGATTTCACCGTCATAAAAACTGCGAAGCACCGGAATACCGCCCTCTACCGCGCCCCAAGTATTAGACCAATCAAGGTTTGGTAATTGGGTTAGCGCATCAGCGCCCTTAATGTTTTCAATACTGATTTTCTTTATATCGGTATTGGCGTATGTTGTATGTGTAGGTAAATCCTGATCGGTATATACATTTTCAAAGCAACCTACGCCATGTGTGTAGTCTGCTGTAGAAACAGTAGGATACGGTGCTGTACCAAGCACTAGCGAATTTTCTACCGTGCTGTTAGCGCCTTTAACTGCACCTGAATATAGCGGAATATATCCTTCTTGACTTGTTGCGGCGTTGTTGTAATAAGCGTAGTTACCGTAAACCAGACAGTTGTCAATTTTAACAATTTCTTTACTGTAGGTTCTGCCTACCAAAACACCCGCCTCGCCCATAGAACCGTCTGAATCGTTAACACTTGCATTGATATAACAATTAGAAACCTCACAGTTTTTAACATTAACAGTACCCGTAATATCACCAGTAGCACAATAAGCACCAATAACACCAATGCGCCTGCTTGATTCTAAATAAGAATTTCTAAGTGCAAAATTCTGGAAAGTGTTACCTGTATGACCGTCGGTATCGTAATTATTCGCACCGCCGTCAATACCCGGAAAAAGACCTACGTTACTGCCTGTGCCGTAAAGACCGTAAATTTCCACGCCGTTGCCGTCAAAGCTACCGTTAAACACAGGTGGGTCGGTGGAATAATTGCACCAGGCAGTTGCATCTATCTCATCGGTAAGATATGTTTTTACCGCGCTGTAATCGGTAAGACCCATAAGCTTTTCAGCATCTACAGAATCTTCCAGCTGTAAGATTATCACATCTATACCGTCTGCCATCTTATAAGAATATCCGCTCGATTTGGTGTTGGCAATGTAATGAAGCTCTGCTGCGGTATAAATAAATATATTGCCCTCTGAGTCCTTCTTTGTTTCATCGGGTGGTGTTGACATGCCGTCCCAATAAATTATAGTTTTCTCTGTTTCTGCCGCTTTTGTGTTTATGCTAACGCCTGTAAAAAGCGACACCACAAGTAAAGCAAGGGCAAGGGCAACGCTAAGAAATTTTTTAATACAATTTAAAATATTGTTGTTCATTAATTTGCCCCTCCTTTCTTACGGTTTTGTGTATCCGCAATCGCAATCATCTAAATGCTCTTTGCGGTTGTATGGTTCTGCGCAGTATTCGCACAATGTCCAGTGATATTCGTCATTGTAATCGGTTACGCCGCCACTGTGTCCGTCGCGTGAGTAAATAATGACATCTTCTGACTGTTTAGTACAAGCGGAATCCTTGTAATTCCTGTCACAGTCGTTGCAGTGCCAGTATTCTATGTTACCGTTATCTAAACAGTTAGCGGGAACGCGGTCAAAGTGCGATACGTCAAGGTGACCTATAGCCTCGATAACAACAGAGGTCTTGTCGGTGATTTCGCTTGTGCAAGCCTCGTCCGCGTAGTATCTGCCGCAATCTTTACAATCGTAATATGCGGTATTACCTGTTTCGGTACAGGTGGAGTCCTTTGCCGCTATATATTCGGCAGAGTGCTCGGTAGCTTCTGCTTGCGATTTTATGATCTCAAACTCATCAACAAGAGTTTTATCGGTTGAACGGTAGGTCGAAATCTTAAACGAGGTAGGTGTTACCTCTATGTTTGCATAGTTGGGTGTGTTTTCCTGAATTTTTACAGCGGCATATTCAAATTCAGAATTTAATAGGCTGTAATACTTTGAGCCCGTTGAACTGCACGCAGTAAGATAAAGTATACCGCTGGGGTCGGTTACGCTTGACTGAACGCCGTTTGATGTGTCAGGTGTAAAGCCGTCCATCATATAACTTCTTACGTATACATGGTCGTGACCCATTAAGACAACGTCAACGTCAAGTTCGGTAAGCACCGGCACCAACTCTTCACGGCGGGTGAGCACGTCAAGGTTAACCGCGTGACCTGCCGCGCTGTAAATTGAGTGGTGAAAGACTACGACCCTCCACAAAACGTGTGGATTTTGCGCGATTGCATCCTCCATAAACGCCTTGTGCTCGGCGGTGCTTACATTGTTGGTGTTAAGGTTCATAAACAATACGTTATTGTATATATACCAGTAATCGCTACCCGCACTTGTTGAGCCATAGACCGTACCGTTTGATGCGGTGGTGTTGGGGTCGTAAAAATGTCGGCTGTGAGCCGCAGAGCTGCTATCGTGGTTACCCACGACCGTAGCGGTTGTAAGCTTGCTCATAACCTCGGGAGACAGGTACTGCGCGTATTCGGTCTCTGAGCCTGCCGTGTTTACCTGGTCGCCCGCTGAAACAAGGAAGCTCGCATTAGGGAAGTGCGTAAGCGCCGTATCAAGTGTGGCTGCCCAATAGGCGCCGTCGGTTGCTTCGTCACCGCTTGCGCCTATTTGAGGGTCGCCGACAAATATAAAGCTGAAAGAGCCGTCGGCGCCCGTGCTAAAGGTATATGTGTCTGAAATGATGCTTCCGTTTTTAAAACGGTAAATATATTCTGTATTGGCAGCAAGGTCTGTCATAGTTGTCTGACAGTAGTAATATCCGCCGTCGCTTGATGATGTTTTTACTGTAGCAGCCGCTTCGTTATAGGTTGACGGGAAGGTATCGTCTTCGCCCTTAGGCGCGTACTGCACCGACGCAGTTGAGTCGCCGTACGGTGAGTACCAAGTGATGTTACGGGTGGTTTCATTTTCACCCACAGTAATACATATAGACTTTTCTTTAGGCGCCTCTACCGATTCGTCAACGCTCATCTCGGGCATAGAAAACCATTCGTCAGAGCTGTTGATATTGCCGTTATGAACCTCGACTGCAATTATGTTTGTTCCTGCTTTAAGACATGCCGCATCAACAGAAAACGTTCCTGTTTGGGGCGCGACTGCATTAGAACCGCCGTATGTCCTATTTCCTGCAAGGGACGAATCGTCAAAGCCTGCAACCCTTGTGCCGTTTATATAAACAATTGCAGAGTCATCGTACAGTACAGTTCCGCTTATAGTGCCTGAATATTCTCTGTCAAGAGTAACTGTTGTTCTGAAAAAGTATGCGGGAATAACGTCGCCCGAACTGCCGTTTTTGTAGTGCTTAAGCAGCACCTTTGGTTCATAACCGGTGGCAAGCTCTTTAAGTTCGCCGTATTTGGAGCCGAAGGTAGCGTCGCATTTTTCGACATCTGCACAGCTACTCCATTCATCGTCGTTAAAATCGGCAAGCGTCCACGAGGTGCTGTTATAATCTGCGGATGTTGGATCGCCCGCAGGGTCGGTATTGTTGTCGAGGTATTTCCATACTGTGTCAGGGTCAATAAGCGATTTAACGGTGCTTGTTTCCGACGCGGTAGCAATACCTAAATTTAAATCTGTAGCTGCCGCCCATGCCGGCAAAACGGTTGCGAGCAAGCATACAACAAGTATTGCAACTAAACCAAATTTTATTTTTTTCATTGGTCTTCCTCCTTGATTTTCTTTGAAAATATTTTTGTGTATCCAAATGCGCAAATTGCCGCGCTGATAGGTACGGTCAAAACTACTGCGGCGCTACCTGCAAGACCCTTTGCAACCTCAAGCGCGATATAGTTTGATGAAAATAATTGATTGTACTGAACACCGTAAGAAACAAGTATAACCAATGTTGCAATTGCACCGCCCGAAAATGCAAGAATAAGGGTATTGGTCATAGTTCCTATCATATCCTTACCAATGTTCATACCCGAACGGAATAATTCTTTTGCCGAAATTTCAGGATTTAACTCCTTTATCTCGTAAAGTGATGCGCCTATTGAAACGCCAACGTCCATTACGGCGCCGAGCGAGCTGATTAAAATTCCCGCAAACAGTACACCACTAAGCGAAAGACCTGTTGACTGCGATATAAGCACAAGGGATTCTGTCTCACCCATAGATACGCCCGAAACATTAAGAGCGAGTGAAAAGAGTTTATAAATGATACCCGCAGACAAACAACCTATGGTTGTGCTTATAATATTAAGGGCGGTTTTTTTACTGAGTCCTCCTATACAAAAACAGCTAACCGCGGTGCTTAATATTACGACAACGGTTGACATCAGCACTGCATTGCCGCCATTGTAAAGCGACGGTAAAAGCCAAAATATAATAGAGCACATTGTAAAGGCAAGACCTATGCAGCTCATAAATCCTTTCTTTTCCCCTACTATTACAACAAGCAGTAGAAATATCGCCATCAAAATCCAGATGCCTGCATCACGATCGTAATTGTAAAGCGTAAAATACGGTGATGCGTTGCTTGGTACATCTGCGCACACGATTACTTTACTACCCTTGGCGACCACAACATTGTGCTGCGCCGTTATGTAATTGTCTATCTCTACCGTTTCGCCTTTGAATTCGCCCTCATTGATTTGAACCTTTAATTTTTGAAAGCCTGTAAAATATTCGCCGTCGGCACCCGAAACAGTAAGCTTTTGTTCTACGATTTCGGTTACGGTTCCGCGCACATAATTGAGATTATTCGTTTCGTACTGCTTATACGAATACTCGTTATTGTAAGCAGCAACCCCCATAATCAGCATGCTTAAAAATATTGCGATTATAACCAAGCCTTCAACAAGTTGCTTCAAAGTAGGCTTTTTTATTGTTTTCTTCACATTTTCACCCCATCTGATTATAAAATCTTAAGCACATGCACCTATTAAAGTGCTTAAAACATTTTATTTACAAAAACTCTTTTTTATTATATAATGTATTATGTAATTTTCTCCTTGAAATTTTTGTTTAAGATTAGCACAAAATTGGGGTGTTTAAAAAATGGAGCATCAGCGCTTTTCTAATGAATTATACGAAATGCCGTCGGAAGATATTTGTCCTATATATTTTCGTGTAAGTGATACCGCACATTTGCCTACCTACCCTATGCATTGGCACGAAAAAATCGAAATTCAGTATATTATTGAAGGCACCAATATTGCCTGCTGTCAAAACGAAATTGTAGAAGCAACCGAGGACAGCTTTTATATTGTTAACAGCACTGAAATTCACCAAAGCATAGGCGGTAAGCGCCGCCACGCGCTTATACAGTTTTCCCCGTCGGTTTTCAGGAAAAACAATATTGTTATAAAAAGGTTGGTCCGTGATCCGTATCTTTCTGAAATAATAAATAAAATGATTGACGAATATTATAAAAACAACGAATTCAGCGATTTTGTCATTCAAGGCTATGCGCATCTTCTGATAATGCATTTGTATCGCAATCATTCATATAAAACCATAGATTATAACCATTACGCACAAAATCAGGTCACACTTAAAGAAAGTATAAAATATATACAAGACAACTATACAAAAAACATATCGCTTCAAGAGGTTGCCGATATGGCAAATGTAAGTAAATACCATTTTTGTAGTATATTTAAAGAATTTACAGGACACACATTTAAAGAATATCACAACCGCATACGCATTAATAAAGCAATAGAGCTACTTGGAACCACTGATATGTCAATTACTGAAATTGCATTTTTATGCGGTTTTAATGATTCTAACTACTTTTCACGAAAATTTCATCAAATTACGGGAAAGACACCAATTGCCACGCGCAACGAATTTTCGAACAACAAAGCGCCTTGAAAAATCAAAGATTTTTCAAGGCGCTTTGTTTTGTTCTGCTGTTTTTAATTGATTTTATTCCTCAGTGCTCATATCAGGTACTTCACACACAAGATAACCTTCTCGAATTCTGTTTTTTTGTGTAAGCTTATCGAAAACAGCAAGTGCTCCGATTACTGCTGAAAAAATAGCTGCCACTGTACCTAAAAACTTTAAAAATCCTTTCATTATGAAATACCTCCTATATTCTATTATCTATTTCTATATTCTACTTTTTTCCAATAAAAGTCAAGTGTTTTTTACATAAAGGGCGCAAAAAGATGTAAAACTGCTCGTTTAAGTCTTATATACCACGGCGATTTTTTTAATTTTTTAAGAGTAATCTCTTCACACTGCAAAAGCAGGGTGCTAAAATGCTCTTTTATATCATAAACAGTTTTATTGTCACACATCCACGCGCCGCACTCAAAGTGGAATATAAAGCTACGATAGTCCATATTTACGGTACCGACCGTGGCGACACTGTCATCTGACACAAAAAACTTTGAGTGTATAAATCCCGGTGTATATTCATAAATTTTTACCCCTGCATCAAGCAGGTCATAATAATTGTATTGTGTTACAGGGTGAACATACCATTTGTCAGGAATATGTGGTGTAATAATTCGCACGTCAATTCCCGATTTTGCGGCAAGTCGCAAGCACTCTTTCATAGAATTATCTATTATCAGGTACGGTGTTGCTATATAAACGTATCTCTGAGCAGAGTTAAGTATCTGCATATAAATTCCCTCTGCGGGATTTTTGTTATCAAGCGGACCGTCTGCATATGGCAATAAAAATCCCTTTTCGAGCACCTTGTCTTCGGATATGTGAGATGCTATATTGATGCCCTTGCCTGTGGTAAATTCCCAAGTGCTGCAAAACATTGCCAAAAAGCTTTTTACAGCGTCCCCCTTAATTATCACAGCGCAATCCATCCAATAACCGAAACGTTCAAGCTCGTTTATATATTCATCTGCAAGGTTAAGTCCGCCCGTTACCGCAACCTTACCGTCAATAACCACTATTTTACGGTGGTTACGGTTGTTCATAAAAATATCTATAGAAGGTCTTATTTTGTTAAAGACCGCCACCTCTATACCCTTGCGACGAAGTTTGGTTACAAAGTTTTTGCGCTGACGCTTTATTGAGCCGAAATCATCAAACAAAACCTTGACCTCTACTCCATCACGCACTTTTTGCTCAAGTATGTCGCAAACTGCACTCCACATTTTACCCTCTGCAACAATAAAGAACTCTATATAAATGTATTTTTCCGCCATTCTGAGTTCTTCGAGAAAACGTGGTAAAAATTTTTCACCGGGTGCTAAAAACTCGCAAGATGAATTTTTATAAAGCGGGTATCCCGACTCAAGTGTCAGATAATCAGCCTGACGTGAATGAAGACCGTCGTTGTAGCGTAAAGTTTCGTGTGTATCGCTGTCGTCCGGTAGTTGTTTTATATATTTATCCTCACATTTTTGCATTTTGCGTTTAACGTGCGGAAAAACACGACCTCCGCCCAGTAGCATATATGCCGTAACGCCAAAAATGGGCACTGCAAGAATAAATATTATCCAGAGTATTTTATAGCTTGATTTACCGCTTGAGTTGGTTATATACAAAACTGTTATGACGGCAAGTATCGTGCAGAGCGTGTTTAAAAAGAAATAATGCTCAGATAACCCCATCAACATAACTATAAAAAACACAATCTGCACTATCAGCGAAAGCACCGAAAAAACAATATGCGTCGGAAACGGTATGCCGCGTTTGTGCTTAAGCTTGGTCTTCATTTTTAGCGCCCCCTTTACATAACATACTTATCATATTTATTTTACCATAAATTTATGAACAAATCTACACAAAAACCCAAAAATCCCCCGCAGACAAGCTGCAAGAGATTTTCGGGGTATGTATGTTCTGTTTTATTCGTGCACTGACAAGGTCAGTTATCAATATGCCGCTGTGTATTACAGCCACAGCAGCACGATGATTTATTTTTGGAGTCGCCGCAGGC
>CAZVWG010000011.1:0-27256 GCA_964630675.1 uncultured Ruminococcus sp. | reverse complement strand
GATAAAATGGTGGCGACCATACGCCGCAGACTAAAGGGTCTTGGCAAGGTAAGTGTGGAACGCGCGCAATCGACTATATATATAAAACCCCAGGACGACGACTTTGATTTTGCCGAGGCGCTTGACCGTATGGGCAGAATTTTTGGTATAGCGGCATACAGCCGCGCCTGTGTGTGCGATAAGAATATGGATGATATTTTAACTAAAGCACCTGAATATCTTGCAGATACCCTGCGCAATATAAAAACATTTAAAGTTGAGGCGAAACGTGCGGATAAGACATTCCCGCTAAAATCACCTGAAATTTGTCGTGAGGTAGGCGGCGCACTGCTTCGTGCATTTCCGCATCTTCGTGTTGATGTCCGCGATCCTGACGAGATAATCACCGTCGAGGTGCGTGATTATGCGGCATACATTCGCGGTGGTCAGATAAAGGGCGCGGGCGGGTTGCCCGTAGGTACTGCAGGTCGCGCGCAGGTGCTGATTTCAGGTGGCATTGACAGTCCTGTTGCGGCATATACAATGGCAAAACGCGGGCTTGTGCTTAATGCAATTCATTTTGCTTCGCCTCCGTATACAAGTATCCGTGCCGAACAAAAGGTAAAGGATCTTTTAAAATGTGTTGCGCGCTATAGTGGAGTGATAAAGCTGGCGATAGTTCCTTTTACTGAAATTCAAGAGGAAATAGGCAAGCACTGTCCCGAGGACTATTTTACTCTTATAATGCGCCGTATGATGATGCGTATTGCTTGTCGCGTATCTGAAAGCGACGGATGCTTAGGTCTTATTACAGGCGAGAGCTTAGGGCAGGTAGCAAGTCAAACCCTGCCTGCTATTGCCGCCACCGACGAGGTTTGTAATATGCCGGTGCTAAGACCACTCATTGGCATGGATAAGGAAGAAATAATTGCAATATCAAAAAAGATAGACGCTTTTGACATCTCTATTTTGCCGTACGAGGACTGTTGTACGGTATTTACACCAAAGCATCCGCACACAAAACCAAAACCCGGTCAATGTGAAGAAGCGGAAAAAGCGCTTGATATTGAGCCGCTTATTGAACGCGCCATTGCAGGAATAGAATACTCCTATATTGAATAAAATTTTATAGAATGGGATAAATATGGCAGGAAAACACTCAAAAAGTTTTTTTGATACAACAAAGGATATATTTAATTTTAAAGATGTATCCTCAAAAAGCAAACCGATTGAAATGTTGTTATCGTTCAAAATAGTTGCTATAGCGCTTGTAATGTCGTTAATTGTATCAGCGGTATCGGTGGGTAGCTTTTTTATATCGGGAAGCGCCCAAAAAAGAATATTGGATGAAGCGAAGAAGCATTTTGATAATTCCGGCGGAAACGCTGCTATAGAGATATTGTCGCAGAGCAACAGCGATATTAAGGGTTGGATTAATATAAACAACACCGACATAAGTTATGCTGTGTGCTGTGGGAAAGATGATAAATATTATATAAATCATAACCAGAACGGAAAAAGGAGCAGAAACGGGGCACTGTTTTTGTCCTCGTCAGATTCTTTTGAAAGAAATGGAAACGATCAAAATATAGTTATCTTTGGCAATAATATGAAGGACGGCACAATGTTTGGCTCCTTAAAAAAATATCGCAATATTAACTTTTATAAACAACATTCAAGCATAGAGCTTTACTTTGGAGAAACAAAAGAAGACTATATAATTTTTTCTATTATGCTTTTAAGCTCATACGAAGATGATACAGGCGATGTTTATAATCCTACCAAAAGCCATTTTGCAGATAAGGACGAGTTTGAGCTATGGTATAACGAATGTCGGGAGCGAAGTTTTATTAATACAACTGTTAGTGCTGAATATGGTGACAATATACTTACCCTTGTGACTGCGGCTGATGATTTTGAAGGTGCACGACTTGTGGTGATGGCTAAAAGGGTGGATGAATGGGATGTTTCACATACCGATGTCAGCGGTGCTACAGTGAATTCTAGTATTAAATATCCAAAAATATGGTATACGATGCGCGGAATAGATTATCCGCAATAAAAAGAGAAGGGGAAATAAAATGATACAAAACTTAAAAGTTGATGTTATATATCATCAGTCTCCGTCAGATTTTGAAATGGAATTTAATCTATGCGGTTGCTGTCATATGCGATTGCTAAGTGAAAAAACAAGCGATAAAAAGGCTTTTGTAAAAGCGCTTGCACGTGATGTTGCACGTAGCCGCATCATAATTGCTTGTGGACCGCTTTTTGGTGACGACGGTTTAATTTCTACAGTTGCAACGGTAACAGGCAACGGTCTTATGTTGTGCGACAATAAAACATACGGGGTAAACAGCGATGAGCAGATACATATAATAGACGGATCCACTCCGCTTGTAACCACCGACGGTTATTTTGGCGGATGTATAATCGAAAGCGGACCGCAAGCGATTATTTTGCTTACAGAGAATAAGGCATTTAGAAAAGCGATTATGCAAAATCTGATTCATCCATATATAGTCGATATAAGTTATATTACCGCACAAAGTAAGCCTGTGGCGGAGCCGATTTTTGAATCAACGGCAGGAGAACAGGAGCTTTATTTGACACAAACTGATGATTATGAGTCGGAATCCGTTGACACCGTTGAGGTGTTGCCGATAGCACAGGATGAGCATAATATTGAGTTTATAATGGATGTTGACAACAGTAGCGCCGAAAATGATGATGAGACAGAATTGAATTCTTTGAATTCCTCGGTTGAGTTTGATGATAACTATAATCTTATGTATACCGAGGTTGAAAAACCAAAAGACATAAAATCACGGTATAGAGAGCCTTATGAACCGTCGCAAAGCGACAGGATGTTTATCGCAGAGCACGAGATTGATGAGGAAGAAATGAAACTCAGGAAAAAAAGTAATATTCGTGCTATGGATATAACTATAATAATACTTGTATTGCTTTTGTTGCTTGCTGTTTTATCGCTTGTATATCTTGTTGTTTTAAGACCTGTTTCAATGGGTGTTTCCACGGGCGATTATATAAAAGAAATTTTTGGGTTGACAAGCAGCACGCTTGTGTAGGAGTTTTTATATGAGTAATCAATCAAAAGCCAATAACTTTTTTTACCGTATGCTGTGCGGCATTTTTTTAGGCATCAGCGTTATAGCGCCGGGTATCAGCGGCAGCATTATGGCGGTTATGATGGGTATATATGACGATTTAATCAATATAATCTCAAACCCATTTAAAAAGTTTAAAAAGAATTTTATGTATCTGTTGCCAATGGTAATAGGCGCGGTTATCAGTATGCTTTTGCTACTAAAAGCGCTTGATTTTCTTTTTGAAAATTACACCGTGCCCGCATATCTTTTGTTTATGAGCCTGATAGCCGGCAGTGTGCCTACCGTTATTGACGAGGCGCGACAGGAGCCTATAAAGAAAAGATATTTTATCGGCACAGCTTTGGCATTTGCCTTTGCGCTTACAATCGGCATTTTAGGTAAATCAAATTTCGCCATAGGTATTGATACCGCAAACACAGCAAGTATTGCTCTGAAGATATATCTTCCCGCCTGTGGCGCGGTTGCGGGTATGATGAGTATGGTGCCGGGTATGAGTATTTCGATGCTGCTTATGATGTTTGGCATTTATGAGCCGCTGCTATCGCTCGCTACGGGTCTTATGTCGCCTGACCGCTGGTTTACAGCCGCGTGGTTCTCGGAGGCGCTTACGGTTGGTACCGTAGTGCTTGCATTCCTTGTCGGTATGGTGCTCTTTTCAAATATTACAAAACGCGTATTCAAAAAATGGCACAGCTTAGGCTTCCTTATGGTCTTAGGCTTTATGTCAGGCTCGATTGTGAGCATATTCCCCGGACTGCCAAGCGGCGCGCTTGACTGGATACTCAGTATCGTAGCTATAGCAATAGGACTTGGGATATCTTATCTGTTTAAGGTTTTAGGTAAAAAATTTAATGTAGAAGAATAAAAACAAGCAGGATTCAAACTTGAATCCTGCTTGTTTTTTTAAGTACACTGTGCGACCGATTATATTCTAGTAAGAATAAACAATTCAAATTCTTGAGAAAACCTTTTACAGTGTAAAACAAACTGTGAAAGGTTTTTTTATTTATATTTTCTTTTTCTTAATCATATGATGTATTAAAAACAACACATAAGGGTGATATTATGCGTAAAAAAACGCCACAGGATTATGCTAACGAGCTTTTACAAATGTACCGCGCCGACGCACCGAGGCAAGAAGATGCCCAATCCGTTGCCTTGTCTGTTAATATGTCGCAACAAAATACGATGCCAACGGCAGAGTTTGAGGACGGCACGGGCGGTATGCAGGTAAATGTTACCACTTTACGACGACTGTATCCTGTAAAAAATGCGGTTGTAACGGTATTTACAGGTACACCGAATAATATGACCGTAATAGAAACCGATGTCACTGATGAGAGTGGAAAAAGCGGCATATTTAATTTAAAAACGCCCTTAAAGTCTGAATCTCAGCAGGCTGAAAACGGCGGTTTTTTGCCATATGCAAATTATAATGTTTCGGTGCGCAGTGACGGATATGTTGAACAGATTGCAATGAATGTGCCCATCTTTTCGGGCGTGATATCGGTGCAGGGGATAGACCTTATACCCATAGCTGCCGCAGGCGGACATACAAATCCTCAGATAATTCAAGAAGGCAACAATTATGACTTATAAGGAGTGGTTATATAATGCCTGAAACACTATTTCCCGTTATACCGCAGGATATAACGGTGCATCTTAGTGCTCCGAGCGCAAATGCCCAAAATGTTACGGTAAATTTTGTCGATTACATAAAAAATGTCGCTTCGAGTGAAATTTACCCAACATGGCCCGAAGAGGCGTTGCGCGCTAACATATATGCGATTATCAGCTATGCGCTGAATCGCGTATATACCGAGTGGTACCCATCTCGCGGATACAACTTTGATATTACCAACTCTACCGCTTTTGACCAGGCCTTTGTGCCAAACCGAGAAATATTTGAAAATATCAGCCTTATAGTAGATGATATTTTTAACGATTATGTAGTTAGACAGGGTGATGTCGAGCCGCTGTTTACCCAATTTTGTAACGGAACTACATCTACCTGTGCAGGCCTCTCGCAATGGGGCACGGTAAATCTCGCAAACGCTGGGCTTACCCCATTTCAGATACTTCAAAATTATTACGGTCAGGATATCGGCATTGTTGAAAACGCGCCGATTGCCGACATACAGGATTCATACCCCGGTGTACCGCTTCGTGTGGGTGACTCGGGTAATAACGTAAAAATAATTCAGACCGAGCTTAATCGCATAGCGCGAAATTATCCGGCAATACCTAAAATTACGTCAGAAAACGGGGTATTCGGGCTTGATACCGAAGCTGCCGTCAGAAAATTTCAGCAGATTTTTGGACTTTCGCCTACGGGCGAGGTTGATAAATCTACATGGTATAAAATCAAGCAATATTATGTAGGGGTAAAAAGTCTTGCCGATCTTGTAAGCGAGGGCATCAGCATAAGCGAAGCGCAAATACCATTTGCAACGCAACTGCGCGAAGGGGCACAGGGTATAGGAGTGCGCACTGTTCAGTACTATCTTAATATTCTGGCGTATTTCAATTCTAATCTACTGCCGCTTCCGCTTGATGGCATTTTCGGACCCGAAACCACTGCCGCCGTGCGACAGTTTCAGTTGTATTACGGCTTGCCCGTAACAGGTGTTGTAAACACAGCCACATGGAATGTGCTGAACCGAATATATTCCGAAACAGTGGAGTTTTTGCCGCAGGGTTATTCGGGTGACTTTGCAAAGCTTTATCCGGGATATTTTTTAAGCGAAGGTATGAGCGGTGAAAATGTGCGCGATTTGCAGACATATCTTTCACTCATAGGTAAAAACTATGAGCCGGTGCCTGAAATACCCGTAACGGGCTACTTTGGCTCACAGACACGTGAGGCTGTAATCGCTTTTCAAAATGTGTTTGGTCTTACTCCAAACGGCGCGGTGGGACCTGTCACCTGGAATACCATCGCACAGCAATATGACTTTTTAATTACAAACGGCAATTCATAATTTTAAATTTTGCGCAAAAGATAATACAAAAACTATTTTAAGGTGATTGCATTGTCGGGTAGCGTAAACGATTACAAAGACACAAATTTAAGCGGAGACATCGATCGTGATATAAACCTTTTTAAAACTATTTTCGCTCGTGATGCCGTGCTACGCACACGAGAGGTATTAATAGGGGGAGTAGCAAGATGCTTTCTTGTTTATATGGACGGCATGGTAAACTCGGCTCAGCAGGGCGAAACGGTGGTAGAGGCTTTGGTTGAAAGCGTGTTACCGCAAGGCTTTTGCCCAGACTGTGACTATATTTCAAAAAATATCTTGTTTGCAAACGAGGTAGGTGAAACCGACAAAATTCCCGATATGCTGCGCGCCATACTTTACGGGGACACAGTGCTTATTGTACAAAACAATACATCTGCTCTTACTATAAACACAAAAGGCTGGCGCGCACGAGGTATAAAAGAACCCGACAGCGAGCGCGTGCTTCAGGGACCGCGTGAGGGTTTTGATGAAGCGGCAATGTTTAACCTTGCTATGATAAGGCGAAAGTTGCTGACTCCGGACCTTTGCATCGAAATGATGCGTATCGGTCGCCGTACTGATACCCCCGTATTTATTTGTTATCTTGGCTCGCTTGCTGACCAAAGCACCGTTAAAGAACTAAAACGACGGCTTAAAAAAATAGATATTGACGGTATACTTGACAGTAATTATATTGCCGAAAATATACGCGATCACAAGCGAAGCTTATTTAAAACCACGGGTGCCACCGAGCGCCCTGATATTGTTGCGGCACGGTTGCTCGAAGGCAGAATAGCGCTTGTTGTAGACGGCACGCCCGTTGTACTGACATTGCCGTATCTTTTTTCTGAAAATTTTCAGTCGGATGAGGATTACTATATAAACTTTACTCTGGCATCGCTTGCACGAATACTACGATGGTTTTGTTTTTTTATAACGGTCAGCGTATCGGGAGTTTTTGTGGCGCTGGTAACTCATCACATCGAACTTTTGCCCACACATTTTGCGTTATCGGTATCGCGGCTTCGGGCGGGAGTGCCGATTGCAAGCGTAGCCGAATGTATAGCGCTTATTTTTGCGTTTGAAATTTTAAAAGAAGCAGGACTTCGTATGCCGCAAAATCTCGGTCACGCACTAAGCGTTGTCGGTGGTCTTGTTGTAGGACAAGCCGCCGTCGAAGCGGGTATTATCAGCGCACCAATGCTGATTGCTGTAGCCTTTAGCGCAATAGCGGGGCTTATGGTACCGCGGCTTATGGGCGCGGTGTTTTATTGGCGGCTTTTTATTGTTATTGCTTGCGCCGCTTTTGGACTTTTTGGGTATCTTGTGGCCATAACGCTCTTTGTCACAAGGATATTCAGCATAAAATCATTTGGTGTAGATTATACTGTTTCTTTTGCTAAGCCCGATTTTCAAAGTCTTAAAGACAGTTTTATCCGCGCACCTTGGCAACTGATGAAAACCCGCCCCCGATTTAACAAAAACAGAATAAGAAAGGGCGGTCCGATGTGAAAAAATTATTTTTAATACTGACGGTTATATCATCGCTTTTGCTATGCAGCTGCACAGGATACCGTGAAATAGAGCGGGGGTTTTTAGTGACCGCCATAGGCATAGCTCCGCAAAAAGAAAAAATAAATATCTACATCGAGGCGGTGTCATCATCGGATATCGCTGATGACCCGTCAAAAACGGTAGTTTTGTCTAGTGAGGGCGAAGATATCACGACGGCTTATAAAAATTTAACATTGCAGCTTGTAAAGCCGCTTTATTTTGAGCAGATGGGAGCCGTAATTTTTGAATCATCTTTAAGCGAAAAGTCTCAAGATCGGGCTTTAGAATTTTTAAAAGATATAAAAAGCATAAATCTTGGAATATATATTGTGAAAACCGATAGTGTAAAATCGATTTTTAACAATGAGACAGATGGCATATTAGGCTATGATATTATTGGACTTATCAAATTTGCAGAAAAAGAAAACGGCATTAGGATATTAAATCAGCTTTATCAGATTCAGCGCAACAAGACAGTATTGCCTTTGATAAATTGTGATGATGGTAAAATTGTGCTTGATGCACAGGAGCAATAAAATTATGAAAGAAAAAAACTATACACCCCATATTTTTTCGCTATGCGCACTATTGGTTTTGGGAAACGCGGTAATTATTATGCCTGTTTATAAAAACGGCGGATTTTTATCTGCTTTTTTATCGGTGGGATTATCTTTTGTTTTGCTGTTTTTAACAAACTTGTTGATAAAATTGGGTTCAAAAAATAAACCTATACTTTATGTCGCAACGGCACTTATCTGCGTGGCGGCTATATACAGCGCTATAGTAACCTTTGTTGACTATATCGGATTTTTAACATTGGTACAAATGCCGCAAACAAACGGTGTTTTGCTGTCGGCGGTGTGGCTTGGTGTGGTTATATTTTTGGTGGTGAGCGATGTTACCGCAATTTACAAATACAGTCTTTTTGTATTGGTTATCGCTACGATTTTTTTAATGATTTGCTTTATCGGCGGTATAAAAACCTTTGATTTTACATTTTTTAAAACAAATTTTTTAAAAATTAATTTTAGTTTGAGCGATTTTTTGCGGTGCTTTTCATCGCTTTCGGTCATCCCCCTTTTTGTGTCGGATGAGTTAAAATACACACCTGCAAAAGCGGTTTTTTGGGGAACGGCAACAGGTTTTTTAACGCTCATATTATGCTTTACTCAAAGTGTTTTGACCTTAGGTATATCAAATAATATTGCTTATCCGTATATTAAAGCGGTAAGCGTTATATCGTCAGGTAGCCTTTTCACACGACTTGACGGACTGGTTTATTTCGTGTTTTTCACCGCAGCGTTAACTAAAATAACAATATGCATTAAAACGGTGATGTCCGCAATAAGTCGCATAAAAAATCCGCCTGAAATGGCGTAATATCCTTAACGGATATTATGCCAATTCGGGCGGCTAGGTTTATTTGTCGCAATAGTTTTTTACGCTTACCGATCTTACCTAATTGTAAGATATAGTGTTTTAAAGTAAGCGCATATATTTTAATTAATAATTTTCTGCGTGAATTTCAAAATATGCCTTTGGATGAGCGCAAACGGGACATATTTCGGGAGCCTTCACACCTACCATAATGTGACCACAGTTGCGACATTCCCAAACTTTAACCTCACTTTTTTCGAATACTTGAGCAGTCTCAACATTGTGAAGTAATGCGCGGTAACGTTCTTCATGGTGTTTTTCAATCTCGGCTACCATTCTGAATTTTGCGGCAAGTTCTTTAAAGCCTTCAGCCTCTGCGGTTTCCGCAAAACCCTTGTACATATCGGTCCACTCGTAATTTTCTCCCTCAGCAGCAGAAACAAGGTTTTCTGCTGTATTACCAAGACCGTCTAACTCTTTAAACCACATTTTTGCGTGTTCTTTTTCGTTGTCAGCAGTCTTTTGAAAAAGGGCTGCAATCTGCTCAAAGCCTTCTTTTTTAGCCTTTGATGCAAAATAGGTATATTTGTTGCGCGCTTCGGATTCGCCGCTGAATGCCGCCATCAGATTTTTTTCGGTCTGGGTACCTGAATATTTATTTGTTTTTACTGCCATTGGTAAAAACCTCCTTTTATTATTTAATATTAGTATATATTCTTTTTTAAAAATTATCAAGCATAATTCTTGAATAAAATCAAACATTATGTTAATATAAATTTTGGTGATGAAATGTTTTTTAAAAAAGAAAAGGGTGGATCCTTTGAGTATCTTATCGCGGGGCTCGGCAATCCCGGAAGAGAGTACGAGAACACCCGTCATAACGCAGGCTTTGTTGCTACGGATGTTTTGATTGATAAATTTAATATACGTCTTTCAAAATCAAAGTTTGATGCAATTTACGGCGACGGTATTATAGGTGGTGCGCGCGTGCTTGTAGCAAAGCCACAGACTTATATGAATTTGTCTGGGCAGGCAGTACAAAAACTTTCGGCGTTTTATAAAATACCACACAACAAAATTATTGTTATGCACGATGATGTGTCTCTTGATGTGGGTAAAATCCGCATTCGCCGAAAGGGAAGTGCAGGAGGACAAAAGGGTCTTGCCAACATTCTACAGCTTTTAGGTAGCGAGGAAATTCCACGCATAAAAATAGGCGTTGGCGCAAAACCACATCCCGATTACGATATGAAGGATTGGGTTTTAGGCAAGATTCCCGACGAACAGAAAGCTGATTTTAAAACGGCCTGCGAAAATGCGGCGAGAGCTGTAGAAGAAATTATATTGCGCGGAATAGATAGTGCAATGAACAAGTATAGCAAATAAAGTTGTATGAAATGTTTATTTAATATATTAAAAAACGAGCCCGATTATACGCTTTTGTTAAACGCGGTAAAAAATGATCAGCTCCCGCTTGCCGCAAGCGGATTGTCCGGTGTGCATAAGGCGTTGATTCTGGCGGCACTTGGCATCCACACGGACAAAAAAATTGCAGTCATAACCCCTGATGAGCAAACGGCGGTATCTTTAAAAAACGATATCGAAGCATTAGGTCTTAATTGTCTGATTTTTACCTCGCGTGATTACAATTTGCAACGAGTTGCAGGTCAATCAAAAGAATATGAGCACAAGCGAATTGATACCCTATCAAGAGTTCTTGATGGGGCTTTTGACGTGCTGTTAATTACTGTGGACGCGGCTGTTCAATACACTATGCCGCCCGAATTGTTGACCGAAAACACGTTGACGGTTAAGCTTACAGATACGCTTGATATAGCCGCATTTTGCAAAAGACTTATTGAGGCGGGATACACACGAAGTGAGATTTGTGAGGGTGTGGGTCAATTTGCTGTGCGGGGCGGTATAATTGATGTTTTTGCAACGGGCAATGATTATCCCGTAAGAATTGAGCTTTGGGGCGAAGAGGTTGATTCAATTTCTTATTTTGATATCATTACTCAGCGACGAACTGAAAATGCTGAGTATGTAAGAATTTTTCCTGCTAATGAATTACCATTTAAGGAAAAAGAGCTTGCCTTGAGTTTGGAGGATTATTTGCAAAATACAAAAAAGCTTACCGATGCCCAACGCAGCTTTATAAATCAGGATATTCTGGCTTTGGATGCAGGACTTTCGGTATCGCCCGATTTGTATATTCCGTTCTTGTACGAGCAGCCCGCCACGGTCTTTGATTATCTCGACGGTTGTGTAATTGCGGTTTGTGAGTCGGGTAATATAAATGAGCGGCTGAAGAGCATTTTTGCCATTGAAAAAGAGGATGTTTCTACGGCGCTCGAAAGCGGAAAACTGTGTCCTAAAAGCGCAAAACTACGTCTTTCGTCTGCCGAGTTTTATTTAAAACTTGAAAAGACGGTTTATCTTGAAAATTTTCCTCGCACTTCTTATGAGATTCCGCTTAAAACGTTAGTGACATTTAATTTAAAGCGTTCTACCTCTTGGAGCGGTGACATAGGTGTATTGATGGAGGATATATCATACACAATGAATATTAAAGGCACGGTCGTTATTTTAGCAGGCGAACAGAAAGCGGCGCGAGTTCTTACGGCAGAGCTTTGTGACCGAAATATAAACGCTGTATATATTGAAACGCTGGACGTTTTGCAGTCAGGCGGAGTGTATGTAATGACGGGCGGATTGTCAAGCGGCTTTGAGATTCCAAGCATCAAATTGTGTGTTGTTACACATCGGCATATTGCGTCAGAAGGAAAATTTATTCGCCGCAAGCACAAGAACGGCAAACAGATAAATTCGCTTGAAGAGCTACACCAAGGCGATTATGTTGTGCACGCATCGCATGGCATAGGTATATTTGACGGAATAAACCGTATTACCAATGGCGGCATTACTAAGGATTATATAAAAATCAAGTATGCGGGCAGTGATATTCTTTATGTTCCTGTAACCCAGCTTGATTTGGTATCCAAATATATAGGTGCTGCTGAGGATAGCGGCATAAAGTTAAATCGGCTGGGCGGTGGAGAATGGCAACGCACACGCGCACGAGTGAAAAAAGCTGTTCGCGATATGGCAAAGCAGTTAACCGCCCTTTATGCTAAGCGTATGGCGACAAAGGGTTACGCATTTAGTGAAGATACCGATCTGCAAAGTGGATTTGAAAGTCGTTTTGAATATGAAGAGACCGATGATCAGTTGCGTTGCATAGCAGAAATAAAACGCGATATGCAACGTGATGTACCAATGGATCGTTTACTTTGCGGTGATGTCGGTTTTGGCAAAACCGAAGTCGCGCTTCGGGCTGCTTTTAAATGTGTAAGCGAAGGTAAGCAATGTGCACTTTTGGTACCGACTACCATTTTGGCTATGCAACACTATAACACCGTTGTCCGACGCTTTGGCGATATGCCGCTTACGGTTAAATTGCTTAATCGATTTGTGCCAAAACGCGAACAAGAGAAGACTATTGCCGGATTAAAATCAGGCAGAGTTGATATGATTGTAGGTACCCACCGCCTTATATCAAAAGATGTCAGTTTTAAGAATATAGGTCTTGTGATCATAGACGAGGAGCAACGTTTTGGCGTGGCTCAAAAGGAACGACTAAAAGAGCTTTATCCGTTTGTTGATATCCTGACTCTTTCGGCGACACCGATACCACGCACGCTTAATATGGCGATGTCAGGACTTCGAGATATGTCATCTATTGATGAAGCGCCTTCTGACCGACATCCCGTGCAAACCTATGTTATAGAGCAAAATGACGGTGTGTTGTTTGACGCTATTAACCGTGAACTTCGTCGTGGAGGACAGGTGTATTATTTGCACAACCGCGTGGAAAGTATAATAAGCCGCGCTGCAAAATTAAAACAACTTTTGCCGGAGGCACGAATTGGTGTTGCTCACGGAAAAATGAGCGAGGATGAATTAAGTGACATATGGCAAAAATTGCTAGAACACGAAATAGACGTGTTGGTATGCACAACTATCATTGAAACAGGCGTGGATGTACCCAATGCAAACACTCTCATAATTGAGGACGCCGACCGGATGGGGCTGTCACAATTACACCAATTGCGTGGACGAGTAGGACGTTCGCCGCGGCGGGCATACGCATATTTTTGTTTTCGGCGCGGAAAAGAGCTCAGCGAAGTTGCGTCAAAACGTCTTGAAGCAATACGTCAATTTACCGAATTTGGCTCGGGCTTTAAAATTGCCATGCGCGACCTTGAAATAAGAGGAGCGGGCAGTATATTAGGTGGTGAGCAGCACGGAAATATGGAAGCGGTCGGATACGATATGTACTTGAAGCTGCTTGCCGATGCCGTAAACGAAGAAAAGGGTATCGAATCTCACGAGGATTTGACCTGCACGGTTGACCTCAATATTTCAGCGCATATACCCGAGCGGTATATTGAGTCATTACCCGCGCGGCTGGGTATTTATCGTCGTATAGCAGACATTCGTGATGAGGATGATGTTACCGATGTTATTGACGAATTGTGTGACCGCTTTGGTGAACCGCCGCGTGCAGTTATGGGGCTTATTGAGATTGCTTTGCTTCGTAGTAAAGCAACAATTTCAGGAATTACTGAAATAACAGGAACGTCGACTACTGCTATATTGCGTACGCCCAAGATAGATATGCAAATTGCGGCAAGGCTATCAGACGAATTTAAATCCGCATTCACTTTGTCTTCATCGGGAGCTCCGGCATATATAATTAAACTTACAAATGGGATTAAGATTCAGGATGTAGTTGCCCGTCTCTCAAATATTTTATAAAAAGGTTTAAAAATTCATATAGACTTTTTTGTAGTTATGGTATATAATTATGTGTATATAAAAATCAAGGAGAATAATGATGAATATGTTAAAAAGAATTTTTGCTTTGATGATTTCTTTGTGCATGGTGTTCTGCCTTTCGGGATGTCATAAAAAGGGTGAAATAGCCGTAAAAATCGGTGATGTTGAATTCACATCGGGATATTATGCGTGCGCACTTGTTTTTGCTGATACCGAGGCACGCGCTATGGTAGAAGACGATTTGTCCGAAGATGGTGATCTGCCCAGTGAGATTAAGTATTGGAACTACGAGGTAGAGGATACCGACTATACAGAGTGGGTAGAAAAAACCGCACTCGGTACTTTGAAGGAGCTTGCCGCAATTAAGACTCTTTGCGCTGAGGCCGAAGTTGAGCTTGACAGCGAAACGGCAGCACTTGCCGAGAGCAATGCAGAGTATTTATGGGACACCTATGGTTATTATCTGCTTATGGAAGAAAACGGTGTAGCCAAGGATACCTTTATCACCTATATGAAAGACAGTTATCTTGCAGATGAGTATTTTGAGTATTTGTATGGTGAGGGCGGCGAAAAAGAAATTTCTGCCGATGAACTTAACGAGCAATTGGTCAATAATTATGTGCTTGCCAATGTGATTGAGGTTTCATTTAGCAGTCTTGATGATGATGAAAAGACAGAAAAGGCAACTCAGTTTGCTGCTTACGAAGCATCGCTTAGCGACGGTAGCAGGACCTTTGAAGAAATATATCTTGAGTATAATGAACTTTCTGCAGAAGATCATACTCACGAAGAGGCTGAGGAAGGCGAACTTGAGCCGCAGGATCCCCATGCGACTGTATTGGGTAACGAAGATACTGACTATGCTTCGGATCACTACGAAACAGCAAAGGCTATGGAGGTTGGCGAGGTAAAACTCGTAACACTCGAAGACGATGAAGGTTTGGTGCTTATTGTCAAAAAAGATATAGCCGCAGATCCTTATTATGTCGATGAGTTTGATTCCGTGCTCAGACAGGATATTGTCGGTGACGATTTTACCGACGATCTTGCAGAATACGGCGAGTCATTAAGTTGTGATGTTAACACATCGTCTACAAAGCAGTTCAAGGTTAAGAAAATAGTTTATCCTGAAACAGTTTATTAATATATAATCGATTTAAATAAAGAACCTGCTGTAAGGCTACAGCAGGTTCTTTGTTTTAAATGTTATGTATTTTTAACAAGTATATAATCAAGATAAACGAAGCCGTTTTACCGACAGAAAATCTACAATTTACACTTGCTGCATTAAGTAAGTTCAAAACTGTGGATACGGTAAAAACTGCCGCCTTTTTCGATCTTTTCGATGCCTTCTTTATCACACAATACTTTATTTGTATTCACGTTGTCGGTTATACCGCACCATGGCTCTATGCAAATAAACGGAGCATTGGGTACCGTCCAGACAAGAAGATATGGAAAGCCTTCAAAATCCACCTTGATTTTTTGTTCGGTTGTTTTGTTAACAAGATTTACCGAACGGGAGTTAAGGTTTTTAAATATTAGACAGTCATTTTCAAAAAGCGAATTATCAAGCTGTAATACATTTGTGTTTTGACCGTAGCTTTTTGTTTCGTCAGAAAGCAGAGGTCCTACGAGCTGATAAGCATCTAAGTTTTCTGCTTTTTCAAAAACAATTTGGTAATTTTCGATGCCCTCAGCACAAAGATACGCCTCGTGAGCGCCCACAGAAAAATACATATCGCCGTCGGTAAGATTGCGAATATTGTATTCAACATTAAGCTTTTTGCCCGTAAGGGTATAGGTAATTCTGAATTCATACTTAAACGGATAATTATCCTGTGGGCAGTTGTCAGAACTCAGCAAAAATGTAGCACTGTTGCCATCGACCGTTTCAACATCAAATTTTGCTCTGCGGGCAAAACCGTGCTTTTGCAAGGTATAAGTTTTGCCTTCGTAGATAAATTCGTCGTCTTTAAGTCCGCTGCAAATGGGGAACAATACGGGTGACGAGCCCGTCCAAAAAGCAGGATCGCCGTACCAAATATGTTCTTTATCTGCGCATTTTAGACTTTTAAGTTCAGCACCAATCTCGCTAAATGTAGCGGTTAAAAATTCGTTTGAAATGGTAATCATAAAACTTAGTCCTTAATAGAGTTTACAATTGCGCGAAGCTCGGCTTCTTTAGCTTCCATATCGGCAACCAACTTAAACTGTGTGCGACAACGGTCAAGGTTATGATTTTCTCTATGTATCTTAAAATAAACATCACCGTTAAGATGGTCGGTAAGGAAACGCACACCACACTCAAGAGTCATAAGATATGCGCCTGTTACAAGACTATCTTTTTCGGCAGAGGTCAGGAACTTGTTTGCAGTAGCAAGATAACCTTTTGCAAAAACTTCAAACAGATGTGTGCTAACCGAAATTTTAGAAAGATCGGTTTCATCTTCGGCTCCGGTTGATGCACCAAAACGGATGCTGTCGCCAAAGTCATAGGCTGCGGCACCGGGCATAATGGTATCAAGGTCGATAACACATTTTGCCTTTCCTGTAGCATCATCTATAAGAATATTGTTAAGCTTGGTATCGTTGTGTGTTACACGATAGGGAATTTCGCCGCTTTCAAGCTTAGAGGTGATAGCGTCTGCCTTGCATTCGCGAGCGAGAACAAAATCAATTTCAGCCTGAACGTCCTTAGCGCGTCCTGCCTTATCTTCGGCAAGCGCCTTTTTAAAATCGGCAAAGCGGCTTGGTGTGTTGTGAAAATTAACAATTGTTTCGTGAAGCTTTTCTGCGGGGTATTCTGCGAGCATCTGCTGAAACTCACCAAAAGCTAAACCGCAGGTGTAAAAATCGTTATCGTTTTCAATCTGCTGATATGCGGTAGCCTTTTCAATAAATTTGTAAACTCGCCAATAGTTACCAAACTCGTCAAGATAATAATTTTTGCCGTCAAGAGTTTTAATAACGGTAAGAGTGCCGTCTTCTTCTACCTTGTCACGCAAAAACTCGGTAACACCAACAACGTTTTCCATAAGCTCGTCAGGATTTTTAAAAACGTAGTTATTGATTTTTTGAAGAAGATTTTTAATCTCTTTACCATCAGCAGACTTATGTATAGCGAGCCATGTCGAATTGATATGGCCGCTACCGTAGGGTTCAATATATGTGATTTCATCAGAGTTAAATTGTTTTGCCGCAAGAATTGCAATTTCTCTATCAGTCATTTTAAAATACCTCTTTTTTAAAATTAGTTTTCACTATAAATTACTGTTACGTCGGGGTGAAGCTGCAAGATGGAAGCGGGAACCTGAGGAGTGATGGGACCAAAAAATGCTTTTTCGATAATATCCTTCTTGTTTGCGCCGTTTGCAACAAGTAAAACCTTTTTAGCATTCATAATAGCGCCCATACCCATCGTGATTGCCTTCTTGGGAACATCGTCAATGGACTCGAAGAATCGAGCGTTTGCTTCGATGGTAGACTCGTGAAGATCGACAACGTGTGTTCCTTTTACAAAAACATCAGCGGGTTCGTTAAAACCGATGTGACCGTCAAGACCAATACCCAAAAGCTGAAGGTCGATACCGCCAAGAGCTGAAATGTGCTTGTCATAAGCGGCACCTTCTGCTTCTAAATCGCCGGAAATACCGCTGGGAACAGCGGTACGCGCCTTGTCAATATTTACATGATCAAAAAGATTGGTGTTCATAAAGTAGCGATAACTCTGGTCGTGATCACCGTTGAGACCAACATATTCATCAAGATTTACAGAGGTAACGGTTGAAAAATCGAGTTCGCCGGCATTGCATTTTTTGATAAGCTCTTTGTAGGTACCAACGGGAGAAGAACCCGTTGCAAGACCGAGTACGCAGTTAGGCTTCATAATAATCTGTGAAGCGATAATGTTTGCCGCCTTAATACTTAATTCTTCGTAACTGTTTACTTTAATAAAATTCATAAATAATTCCTCCCAAAAGAATTTATTCGACTTTGATAAAATAATTACATACTTTATCTATATTAACATTTCCATTATAATTATAAGTATACAAAAAGTCAAATAAAAATCGTTCTTTTTAGAAAAAACAAGCCGTACTCATTTTGTAAGGCTTGTTTGTTAAATGATTATTGTTTTATAAAATGCGTTGTTTGATGACCGATAATGTCTATACTGCGACTGTGAAATATTGCACGACGGTGTTTTATAGAGAGTCTTATTGTTCTCTGAATTGTTGCCTGTGCAACATTGAGTATATTCCACCTTTTTCTATAAGTGTGTCGTGGGTACCTTGTTCGCAGATTTCACCTCCTGACACAACGGCTATTTCGTCGGCATTTTTAACGGTCGAAAGTCGGTGTGCAACAACAAGGGTTGTTCTGCCCTTGCACAGCTCGTCAAGGGATTGCTGTATCATAATTTCGGTTGCGTTATCAAGAGCGCTTGTCGCTTCGTCAAGGATGAGTATTGGCGGATTTTTAAGAAATACGCGCGCGATACTAAGACGTTGCTTTTGTCCGCCCGAAAGCTTTACTCCGCGTTCACCTATAACCGTGTCGTAACCGCTTGGAAGCGTCATAACGTAATCGTGAATGTTTGCGCGTTTTGCTGCCTCTATTACCTCTTCGTCAGTAGCATCAAGTCTGCCGTAAAGAATGTTATCTTTAATGCTTGAGTTAAAAAGATAAACGTCCTGCTGGACGATACCTATATTTTTGCGAAGTGAATCTCGGGTTATATTATTAATATCAATGCCATCAATCAAAATCCGACCCTCGCGTACGTCGTAAAAATGTGGTATAAGGTGGCAAATGGTCGTCTTTCCGCCGCCTGACGGACCTACCAGCGCAAAGGTTTGCCCTTTCCGGATTTTGAGGCTTACGTTTTTAAGGACATTGTCGCCGTCGCCATAGCCGTAGATAACGTTTTTAAATTCGATATTACCCTCTACGCTTGGAATATCAACTGCATCGGGGCTATCTGTTTCAATCGGAGTGTCCAAAATTTCAATAAATCTCTCAAATCCTGTTACACCGTTTTGGAAGGATTCCATAAAACGAATAAGTGTATTTACCGGATTGATAAAAAGGTTTATAGATACAATGAATGCCGAATAATCACCAAAATTAGCTATTTTGCCGTTAAACAGAAAGAATCCGCCCGCTATAAGCAAAATAACATTAAAAACATCGGTAATGAAGGTGGTGCTTGAATGAAACTGTCCCATCGCCTTGTATGCCATACGACTGTTTTCTACAAATTGAATGTTGCCTTCGGAAAATTTTTCTATTTCTTTTTCAGAGTTTGTAAATGCTTTTGTGACGCGAATTCCAGAAATACTGCTTTCAAGCGCGGCGTTAATTACGGCATTTGATTCGCGACGCCTTTTAAATGCATCCCGCATTTTTTTGCGCAAAATCGAAGATATAATTATCAGAAGCGGAACGCAAGCCAATAAAATGAGGGAAAGCGGAATATTTATTGACATAAGATATGCGAAAGAAATAATAATTGAAACACTTGTAATGATAATGTTTTCAGGACCATGGTGCGCAAGTTCGACCACATCAAAGAGATCGCTTGTCATACGGGTCATAATTTTACCCGTTTCGTTGTTATCGAAAAACGAGAAAGGTAGTTTTTCAATATGAGCAAAAAGGTCACTGCGCATTTTTTCTTGCATTTTTACGCCCATCATATGACCCTGATATTGCACGAAATATGAAAGCCCCATACGAAGCAGATATACAACAAGCAATCCCACACCGTAGATAACTATCTCACGGTATCTCTCTTCGGGGATGAGCTCGTTGAGCATTTTTCGTGTGATCATTGGGTAGAAAATAGCGATTACCGACATAACAAAAGATGCCAGCATATCAAGCGCAAATGTTAGTTTGTGCGGTTTGTAGTAACTTAAAAATCGTTTTAACATGGGGGTTCCTTCTAATTTTCATTAAGTTTTTTATACATTAAAATTATTTCTTTACGTAAATTCGCATTCTCGTCTTCAAGCAATTTTGGGTCGCGTTCAAGAAGGGAAGCCGCTGCCATACCTGCCATACGTAAGACTGCGTTATCAGCGTAGATATCGGCAATTTTAAGGTCGGGAAGTCCATGCTGTCGCGAGCCTAAAAAGTCGCCGGGTCCGCGCAATCGCAGATCCTCATCGGCGATTTTAAAACCGTCGGTATATTCTTTAATCACCTTCAGTCTGTCAGCGGTAGCACCTTTTTTAAAATCGGATATAAATATGCAGGTAGATTTAAACTGTCCACGACCAATTCTGCCACGCAGCTGATGTAATTGTGAAAGACCAAACCGTTCTGCATTTTCTATTACCATTATCGCCGCATTTGGTACATCAATACCCACTTCGATCACAGTGGTGCAGACAAGCAACTGTATTTCACCGTTTTTAAAGGCGCGCATAACGGTGTCCTTATCTTTTGGCTTCATTTTGCCGTGAAGCAGACCTACACGATAATTTTTAAAGTAGCCGTCACAAATTTCGGCATAGTATTCTTCGGCACTTTTTATATCGAGCTCTTCGTTTTCTTCTACCATAGGGCATACTATATAACCCTGCCTGCCTTCTTCAAGGTGCTTTTTGATATAACCGAAAACACGTTGACGCAATGCGGATTCGACACAGTAGTTTTCTATCTTTTGTCTACCCTTGGGATATTCGTCAATTACGCTTATATCAAGGTCTCCGTATATTATAAGGCCAAGCGTACGCGGAATGGGAGTTGCCGACATAACAAGAGTGTGTGGCTGCGTGCCTTTGCCCGACAGTTCAGCGCGTTGTGCCACGCCAAAACGGTGCTGTTCGTCGGTGATAACAAGTGCAAGGTTTTTAAACGATACGTCACTGCTTATAAGTGCGTGGGTACCAACAGCAAGCTGTGCCTCTCCGCTGGCAAGCATTTCTTTTGCCTTTTGCTTTTCGCTTTTTTTAAGCGAAGCCGTAATTAATACGATTTTTATATCGGTATCTTTAAGACTTTCAGATAAATTTTTATAGTGCTGTTCGGCTAAAATTTCGGTAGGGGCCATAATAGCCGCTTGAGCGCCGTTTCGTGCAGTGTGGTACATAAGTGTTGCCGCAACGGCGGTTTTGCCGCAACCAACATCGCCCTGCACCAGTCGGTTCATAACCCTACCCGATGCCATATCGGACACACAATCGCCTATAACACGCTTTTGCGCAGTTGTCATTTCAAACGGTAGGGATTTTATGTAGGGTTTTGTAAAGTCGTTTTTAAAAACAAATGGGGATTTTACTCGACGCTTGTTTTTGAGCAACATAAGCCCTGTGCGTAATATAAAAAGCTCTTCAAAAACAAGATGCTCTTTGGCTTTTGCGAGAGCTTCTTCGCTTTTTGGAAAATGTATATTTTCGATAGCGGTGCGCAGGTCGCATAACTTATATTGTGTTTTAATGCTTTCGGGCAAGACGTCATCTATTTCGCAACCAGCAAGTGCTGTTTTAACAAGTTTTTGAATTGCCGCCGAGGTCATATTTTTAGATGCGGGATATACCGGTGATATACCTACGGCGCCCACCTCACGTATTTCGGGCGAGGACATAGTCGGCAAAAAACCGCTTTCCTGTATTTTGCCCAAAAACAGATATTCACTGCCTTGGTGAAGACGCGCGGCAAGATATTTATTATTAAAGATAGTCACCTGCATTTGCGCTGTGCCGTCGCTTGCGGCGAATTTATAAAGCGTCATATTTTTGCGGATAACATTTTCGCTTATGGGCGTAATTATACGCGCTTTTACGCAGACCTTTTCGTCTGCTGAGCAATCAAATATCTGCCTTATGTTGCTGAAATCCTCATATCCGCGCGGAAAATAACGCAAAAGGGCACCGATTGTATCGATGCCCAGTGAGTACAAATGCTGGGCGCGTTTTTCACCGACGCCCTTTAAAAATCTTATGTCGGTTTGTAAGTTAGACATTAATTTTATCACTCTACAGAAATAATATAATAATATACGGGTTGACCGCCGTTTACAAACGTGATCTCTACTTTGCTGCCAAACCTTTCGTTAAGCTGTTCTTCCAGCAAAGCCGCCTGTGCGTCATCAATATCTTCGCCGTAGATTACTGTTATAAACTGGCTGTCGCGCTTAATCATTGATTTGACAAGCTTTATCGTAGCCCTTTCAATATCGGTATCAACAAACGAGATCTTACCGCCTGTCATAGCCATTATTTCGCCCTGCTTAATCTTGTGACCGTCAAAATCAGAATCACGTGCCGCAAAGGTTACCTGACCTGTGGCGATTGCTTCGGCTGCCTTTTGCATAGCAATAGCGTTTGCCTCTGTATCGGTGCTTTCATCAAAGTTAAGCATAGCAGAAATGCCCTGCGGAATTGTTCTTGTGTGCAAAACAATCACTTTTCGAGTGCTGATAGGAATTGCTTGTTCTGCTGCCATAATGATGTTTTTATTGTTGGGAAGAACAAACACCGTTTCGGCGGGAGTGCTTTCAATAGCACGTAAAATATTGTCGGTACTGGGGTTCATTGTTTGACCGCCCGATACGATGGTATCAACACCAAGGTCTCTGAAGAGCGCCGCAACACCATCGCCGGCGCAAACCGATACAAAGCCTACAGGTTTTGTCATTTCTACCGATTCGATTTTTTCATTCTCTATGGTTTTTGCAGGGGTTTTCTTGGCATTCGCGGCATCGTGCTTAGCACGTTCGTGTTGGTCGCGCATATTTTCAACCTTCATATTTGTAAGCGAACCAAAGGTAAGTCCGTTTTCAAAGGCGTTGCCCGGATGGTCGGTATGAACGTGAACCTTAATAATTTCTTCGTCATCTACTACAACAACACAGTCGCCGATTGTTTCAAGATATGCGCGAAGCTCGGAGGGCTCTTTGGTACACTCGGGGTCGCGCTTTACGATAAACTCAGTACAGTACGTAAAGGTGATTTCGGTTTCAAACTCGCCTGCTGCGTTGCGACTTTCGCTTTCTTCCGACTCAGTAATTTCGGCACTGCCGCTTGATGACGCTATAATAATACCGTCACGGAATACCGACATCATACCTTCAAGAATAATTACAAAACCTTGACCGCCTGCGTCAACGACGCCTGCTTTTTTAAGCATTGGTAAAAGTTCGGGCGTTTCGGCAAGAGCTTCTTTTGCACCTTCAATAGCATCGGCAAAAACACCTAAGGCATCCTTGCCTGACTCATATGCTGCGGTCGCTTTTTCAGAAGCAATACGGGCAACCGTAAGTATTGTTCCCTCGGTAGGTTTCATAACTGCTTTATATGCTGCCTCTACACCGAGTTTAAATGCAGCAGCAAGATTTTCAGCTGTTACTGTTTCGTCACTGGCAATGCCCTTGGCAAAACCGCGAAACAACAGAGAGGTTATAACACCTGAGTTGCCACGCGCACCGCGAAGAAGGGCAGACGCGTTTATCTGAGCTACCTTGCCTGCTGACTCACCACTCACTTTTTCAAGCTCGCGGACAGCGTTTGACAAGGTCATAGACATATTGGTGCCTGTATCGCCGTCAGGCACAGGAAAAACATTAAGGTCATCTACCTGCTTGCGATTGTTTGTAAGATTATTCGCGGCAGAAATAATGGCGTCACGTAAAATGTTACCGTTAAACAAAAATAAACACTCCTTTTACAGATGGAAAACTTATTCTTTTATTCCGTCTACCTTTACGGTTACCTTATTTACGGTAATACCGGTAGAGTCTGCTACAACATATTTAACCTTCTCGGTAATACTTGCCGCAATAGCAGGTATATTCATACCGAAGGTTACCATTATATGAATTTCAACATCAATCTGGTCGGCATTTCCTGTTACCTTGATGCCTGTGTCAAGAGACGGCTCTTTTGCAACCAATCCGAACAAACGCTGACGATTTGATGACGGCATCATGCCAACAACACCAAAGCAGGAAGTTACCGCGTGACCGATAAGCTTGCTTAAAAAGTTTTCGGTAAAGCATATGCTGCCTGTTCTTGTTTCGTAAGATATCATAAAAAATCCTCCTAAAATTCATAATTTTCAAAGCTTAAATAAATATCGCTTGTACTGCCCTCAACACCACTCTTAATAGAAGAGTCGTAAAATAAAACACCGTTTAAATAGCACACGGGAATTTGCGGCAACTCTGTAAGCAAAGTGCCTGCTACGTCGCCGATACCACATTCGCCGTTGTGATATGATGTAAGAATTTGTTCGCAGCTGCTTGGCAATAGGGTATCGTTTTGAGAAGCGTCGGAACTTTCGCCATCCTGACTATTGTTTGAAACATCCTCAGACTTTTCGGATACACCGTATGCCGCGCTGCCGCCCGCTACAACAAGATTTGTAAAATCCATATTATCAAGGATTTGAATCTCACCCAAATACAGTTGAAAATTTCCGCTTTCAAGACGTGTGACATACTGCTCATAAGTGCATTCTATGACATTAATTTGTATGCCTGCAGTCTTGCATTGTGCGGCAATCAGTTTTGCCGCTGTAACGCGTGAGCTGTTTTCTGAATTCACAAGCAATGTAAATACAGGGTTATTACCCGACGAATTTGCATAAAAGCCATCTGAATTCATATTATTATATCCTATTTTTGACAAATTTTCAACCGTTATTTTAAAATTGGGTTTATTATCTATGCTTTGTAATGCTTCGGTGGCTTTAAAATACGGATTGAAAAAGCCCGTTGCAGACATCGCGTTGTTGTAATACGCGGTTTTACAAATGGCATCACGGTCGAGCGATGAGGATATGGCATAGCGCATTTCCTTTGTTTGCAAAGAGCCGTAACTGCTGTTTATACCTATATATATAAGACGATTGAGATTAACCTCGGTTTTTTTACCGCTCATACGAACTATGTTATCACCTTCGGTATAGTAAACAGCGGTGGTGCCCACTTCTACATAATGCGAAGTGGACAAGGCATCGGGCGAGTTTATAAGCTTAACGGTTTTTATGCTGCCCTTTTTACCGTAATAACCTTCATTTTGTTTAAGGCTGCTGCCATCGTCGGATAATATATATCTTCCGCAACCTATAGGCGCTATTTCTTTGCCGTCGGCGTCGGTCTTGCCGGAGCTACCTGATTTTATTATAGGAAAATCAAGCAAATTTACAAAGTAAGGGTCCTTTTGAGAGAGAGAAAACACAACCGTTTTCGAATCAGCTGCTGAAATTGACAGCACCTCATAAAAATTGTATGAAAATCGCGGCGAATCCTTTGCTAAATTATACGAATAAATAATGTCGTCGGCAGTTACAACACTACCGTCTGTAAATTTGGCATCGCGTAGCTTTACGGTGCATTTTTTGTCTGCAGTTTCTACCGATTGCGCTAAGACATATATTGGCTCAAAGTTATTATCTGTCTTTATAAGACTATCATATAAAAGAGTTGATATTTCGCGGTTTGCCGCAGTCTTTGCTGTGTAGGGATCAAAACTGTCGCTATAAGAATAAAGCAGACTTACGGTTTTGCTATCGACAGACAGCGACGGAAAAACCGTGATGTTTTCTGAGCTGCTGTTGTCGGTTGGGCTTTGCCTGCAACCGCAAATGCAAAATATTAAAACAAAAGAAATAACCAGACAAACAATTCTTTTCACGACGATTCACCTACCTTTAAAATTATAAGTTGAAAATTACCTGTATATAAGCTTTACGGATTTTGTGAGTCCTGTATCGTCGTCAATGTCAAAAATACAACCGTTTAGCATACAGTCGCCGCTTGCTTGAAGGAAGCGCGACATATCGTTATCTTTTAGGCGGTTTATTATAATTTCATTTTTTACACCAAGCACGGAATTTATAACACCCGTCATACCAAGATCGGTAATATAACCTGTACCGCCCGGTAAAATTTGAGCGTCTGCCGTTTGCACGTGAGTGTGAGTGCCAAAAATCGCACTTACCTTGCCGTCAAGATAAAATCCCATCGCACGTTTTTCACTGGTGGCTTCGGCGTGAAAATCTACAAATATATATTTCGCACCGTCGCGCTGCGCCCTATCTAAAAGATTATCAATGCACTTAAAAGGGTTGTCGGCATTTACCCTTTCAAGATATATCTGTCCCGAAAGGTTAATAATCGCCGCACTGTGCCTGCCCATATCAAAAAGACAGTATCCGCTACCAACATCCGTGTCTTTTAAATTGTGAGGACGCAAAACAAAGGGATTGCTGTCAAGTGTGTCAAAAAACTCATTCCTGCGCAGCGTATGATTACCTCCCGTTATAACATCGGCGCCTGCCGTAAAAAGCATTTCGGCGCTATCGGGCGTAATGCCGTTACCAAAAGCTGAGTTTTCACCGTTCACTATTGTAAAATCAACATTTTCTTCACGTTTTATTCGTGGTATTGTTTGTAGCGCAAACTCACAACCGTCGGGCGCGCACACATCGCCTACAGCCAAGACTCTCATATCAATCCACTTTCTTTTTTGAAAAATCGCTATACATATTTATATTAACATATAATAACTCATAATTCAATAACTTTCATTCTTTTTGTTGTACTGTATGTTAAGCACGGCGGGTATGCATACGTGAGTAGAGTTTGAAAAAGCCAACTGACTCATATATTGAGGTTGCTATCATATAAAGCAAAGGGCACAACATTTAAAATATTATTGGTATAAAAAACTAGTATCCAATAGCAGCAAATCGTATTAATATTACAACTTTTGCATAATGCAGTGCCTTTAATTTGTCGGATTCGAAAAAACTCCTAACAAATTTTTGCGCAAAAGCGCCTTCGCAACTACATTACTAAAATTGTTATATCAACAAATATATTCAAAATCAACGCTCTTGGTTTTTGAATGTTTTTAAAAATCGCAAGTGAGCATTTGCGAGAAAAAAGGAGCAAATACGAGAAAAACAGAGATTTTGTTTTTTAAATTAATTTTTTCAAAAAATAGTGTTGACAAAGCATTTTTGCTGTGGTATTATATTCGGGCACTAAAAAACGAAATTTAATTTGGAGGTTTTGATTATGTCTACATTTATGGCAAAACCTGCCGAAGTTCAGCGCAAATGGTATATCGTAGATGCAGCTAACCGTCCTCTCGGTCGCACCGCTGCACGTGTTGCTGATTTGCTTCGCGGTAAACTTAAGCCCACATTCACACCTCACGTTGACTGTGGTGACCACGTTATCGTTATCAATGCTGACAAGGCAGTTTTAACAGGCAAAAAATTGGAAAACAAGTACTATCGTCGTCATACAGGCTATATCGGTGGTCTTAAAGAGGTTAAATATTCAACCCTTATGAACACTCGTCCTGAGCTTGCTATGGAGCTTGCAGTTAAGGGTATGGTTCCCGATAC
>CAZVWG010000010.1:0-27868 GCA_964630675.1 uncultured Ruminococcus sp. | reverse complement strand
TTTTGAAATATCTCGCCATAGGTGAGGGATTTTCAAAAGAAAATATCACGCTGACGAAAGTCAGCATATCACTTAACAGACAAAAAGAAAGAGAAGACTCGTTGCAATATACGAATCTTCTCTTTTCTGTTGTTAGTGGGTTTGGGCTACCGCCCTACTGCATTTGTACTTACAAATGCGATGCTGGTTCTTAACAAGAATTGAATGAGTTTTCAAATTCTCCGTTAAGGACAACACAGTTTAGGCAAGGGAGGCTTAAAGGGAACGCAAGAGATGTTAAATTTTTTTCAAACTCCCCAACCTCCCTCTGACGAGGGAGGGGGACCACTCGTGGTGGAGGGAGAGAGAAAACGAAAAAGCGCCCCTTGCCTAAAGGGGAGAGGGCCGCGCGTATGCGTGGCGAGGGGATAAAAAACTAAGGTACAGTTTGACAAAATTGTCTCTCTCCCTCCGTTTCGCTCGCGCTCAACACCTCCCTCGTCAGAGGGAGGCAAGGGATAAAAAACTAATGACCTTAAAACATTTTTCTCAGCTTTTCAAGCGCGGCGGTTTCTATACGTGATACATAACTGCGGGATATACCAAGCTTTTTGGCGATTTCGCGTTGGGTCAGTTCTTGTTCTCCGCCCAAGCCGTAGCGCATTTTTATTATTTCAGATTCACGCTTATCAAGTGCGATATCAAAAATTGAATTAAGTCTTTGCAGTTTTATTTTTGTATCAATGGTTTCCTCAATATTATCTTCATCCGCGATGATGTCTATCAGCGTTAATGTATTACCGTTTTTGTCGGTGTCTATAGGGTCGCTTATATAAACATCTTGCGAGTATTTTTTGTTGTTTCTGAAATGCATCAGTATTTCGTTTTCGATACAACGCGCGGCATATGTAGCAAGACGTATTTTTTTGTCGCTTTTGAAGGTGTTTATCGCTTTTATAAGACCGATAGTGCCAATAGATATCAGATCGTCCTGTTCGTCGGCGGTGTAGTATTTTTTTACCACGTGCGCCACAAGACGTAGATTGTGCTCAATAAGGAGATTACGCGCATTTTGGTCGCCGTTTTCCTTCAATGCCAGTAATTCTGCCTCTCGTTTGGCGCTGAGCGGCGGTGGAAAAGCGCCTGTATTGGTTACGTGCAGTGCAAGATAAAATATATTGGATATTATTTGCAAAAAAAATTGTAAAAACATATAAATCCCCCCAGTAATTATATGAAAAATGAATAATGAAAAATGAATAATGAATAATTGATAATGGAAAATGAATTTTGAAGCATTAAAATATATGGTTTTTTTAACTTTTTTAATTGACAAGATATTATGATTATGATAAAATACATAAGATAAATTATTATGACTTTAAAATATAGGAAGGATGGTTTTAAAATGACAATGCGAACTAAAAATAATCTTTACAAACCTGAATTTCTTAAAAATTTTGTCCCCGCCGCAGACAAGGCGGTTTTGTCACCTTTTTTTGCCGACCAACAAAATAATTATTTCATTTTTCCCGGTTTTTGCGATGTGCATGTGCATTTTCGTGAGCCGGGTTTTTCTTATAAAGAAACGATTTTGTCAGGCAGTCGCGCGGCGGCGCACGGCGGATATACAGCGGTGTGCACTATGCCAAATCTTAACCCTGTGCCCGATAGTGTTGAGCACATGAGGCAACAGCTTGATATAATTGAAAAGGATGCGGTCATAAACGTGTATCCCTATGCCGCGATAACCGTTGGTCAAAACGGCGAGGTATTGTCCGATATGCAAGGTATGGCTAATAAGTGTATTGCGTTTTCCGATGACGGACGCGGTGTGCAATCGCGCGAGCTTATGCGTGAGGCAATGCTAAAGGCAAAAGAATTGGGCAAAATTATTGTTGCGCATTGTGAAGATAATTCGTTGCTTTTTGGCGGTTATATACACGACGGTGAATACGCGGCGGCGCACGGTCACAGGGGTATTTGCTCGGAGAGTGAATGGGGACCGATAAAACGCGACCTTGAGCTCGTAAGGGAAACGGGTTGCGCATATCACGTGTGCCATATTTCTTGTAAAGAAAGCGTAGAACTGATAAGACAGGCAAAAGCCGAGGGGCTGGATGTAACGTGTGAAACGGGTCCGCATTATTTGATTCTTGACGACGGTGACTTGCAGGAGGACGGAAGGTTTAAAATGAACCCGCCGCTTCGCTCCCGCGAAGATAAGCTTGCGCTTATTGAGGGTATAAAGGACGGAACAATCGATATGATAGCTACCGACCACGCGCCACACAGCACCGAGGAAAAATCAAAGGGACTTCAAAAAAGCGCGTTTGGTATAGTGGGCATTGAAACGGCTTTTCAGTTAATGTACACATATTTTGTAAAAAATAATATTGTTACATTAGAGCGATTGATTGATTTGATAAGTTTAAATGCGCGCAGGCGTTTTAATATACCGCTAAATGATAATGATTATACAATATGGCGACTTGACGAGAAAATAATCGTTAATTCCGATGAATTTTTATCTATGGGTAAAGCAATGCCGTTTGAAAACTATGAGCTATATGCCAAGTGCTATTTAACGGTTTGCGGTGGAAAAATTGCATATAAAGATGATTTAATATATATTCAGGAGGAAGCAAGCAATGGCTAAAAGAACAGACATTAAAAAGGTTTTGATTATAGGATCAGGTCCTATCGTAATAGGTCAGGCGGCTGAGTTTGACTATGCGGGTACTCAGGCGTGTTTGGCGCTTAAAGAAGAGGGGTATGAGGTAATACTTTGTAACTCTAACCCTGCTACAATTATGACCGATACTTCAATTGCCGATAAGGTTTATATGGAGCCGCTTACCCTTGAATATATGGCAAAGATTTTGCGTTATGAGCGCCCCGATGCAATAGTGCCCGGTATTGGCGGTCAGACAGGTCTTAACCTTGCTATGCAGCTTGAAGAAAAGGGTATTCTAAAAGAATGCGGTGTTGAGCTTTTGGGTACTTCGAGCGAGAGTATTGAGCGCGCCGAGGACCGCGAACTTTTTAAAGAAATGTGCGAATCAATAGGCGAGCCTGTAATTCCGTCTGAAATCACATATAGCATTGATGAGGCTAAAGAAGCGGCTAAAAGAATTGGATACCCTGTAGTTCTTCGTCCTGCATTTACATTGGGCGGTACAGGCGGCGGCTTTGCGTATAGCGAGGAAGAGCTTGTAGAGGTTGGTCTTAACGCATTTAAATTGTCACCTGTGCATCAGGTGCTTATCGAAAAGAGTGTTAAGGGCTATAAGGAAATCGAATTTGAGGTTATGCGCGACTCAAATGATACCGCGATTACCATATGCGGTATGGAAAATATTGACCCTGTTGGTGTGCATACGGGCGACTCAGCGGTAGTGGCACCGATACTTTCGCTTAACGACCACGACCTTAAAATGCTTAATGACAGCGCGATAAAAATTATTCGTGAGCTTAAAATTGAGGGTGGATGTAATGTTCAGTTTGCGCTTAACCCATATAGCAGCGAATATTATCTGATAGAGGTTAATCCACGCGTATCGCGTTCTTCGGCACTTGCTTCAAAGGCAAGCGGTTATCCTATTGCGCGAGTTACCGCTAAAATTGCTCTTGGTATGGCGCTTGAGGACATCCCCGTTGCAGGAGGCACTGCCGCAATTGAGCCAAGACTTGACTACATTGTTGCTAAATTTCCACGCTTTCCGTTTGACAAATTTGCCGATGCGCCAAACACACTCGGCACTCAAATGAAGGCTACGGGCGAGGTTATGGGCATTGGCTCTACTTTGGAAGAATGCTTGCTTAAATCAGTTCGTTCACTCGAAACGGGAGTATGTCATTTCCATATTGCAAAGTTTGATAGTATGACTGATGAAGCTATTTTTGATTATCTTGGCGCTTTTCAGGACGACAATATCTATGCAGTATTTGAAATGCTGCGTCGCGGAGTAACTATTGAAAAGCTACACGAGGTTACAAGAATTACACCTTTGTTCCTTGAGGCATTCAAGCGCATTGTTGATATGGAAAATATCATTAAAAATAATGTAAATGATGTTTGTACTCTTAGATCGGCAAAGTTGATGGGATTTTCTGATGAATATATTTCAAAGGTGTGGAATATTCCTGAAACAGATGTTTATAAAACACGTAAGGAAAACGGAATTGTTCCGATTTTTAAGATGGTTGATACTCTGCATACAGGCAAGTACATTGCGTATCTTTATTCTTCATACACAGGTGAAAATGAATCGCGCCTTACCGATAAGCGTAAAATCGTGGTATTGGGCGCAGGTCCTATCCGTATAGGTCAGGGTGTTGAGTTTGATTATTCGACTGTTCACGCTGTGCAAACTATCAAACGAAACGGCTACGAGGCAATTATTATCAACAACAATCCCGAAACAGTATCTACCGACTATACAACGGCGGATAAGCTTTATTTTGAACCGCTGACTCCCGAAGATGTGATGGCGATTATTGATTTTGAGCAACCTGATGGTGTTGTCGCTTCTCTTGGCGGTCAGACTGCGATAAATCTGGCACAGCCGCTTATGGACCGCGGTGTTAAAATAATCGGTACAGATTGTGCGGCTATTGAGCGCGCCGAAAACCGTGACAGCTTTGAAAAGATACTTGGGGAGCTTGATATTCCTCAGCCTAAGGGCAGAGCCGTTACCAAAATTGAAGACGGTGTTGCAGCTGCGGCTGAGATTGGTTATCCTGTGCTTGTTCGTCCGAGCTTTGTTTTGGGTGGACGCGCTATGCAGATTGTGGCTGATGAGGCACAGCTTCGCCATTATTTAAAAACCGCTGTTGAAATTGACGCGGACAAGCCCGTGCTTGTAGATAAATATATACAGGGTAAAGAGGTCGAGGTTGACGCTATCTGCGACGGACAGGATGTATTTGTGCCAGGTATTATGGAGCTTGTTGAGCGCACTGGTATTCACTCGGGCGACTCGATAAGCGTTTATCCTACATTTAGCATTTCGGACAAGGTTCGTGGAACTATTTTGCAATATGCAAAAAAATTGGGACTTGGTATCGGCATTGTTGGTCTTTATAATATTCAGTTTATTGTTGACGAAAAGGATGATGTTTATATTATCGAGGTTAATCCTCGTTCGTCACGTACTGTTCCGTTCCTTTCTAAATCTACAGGATATTCGCTTGCTGATATTGCAACTGAGGTTATACTCGGTAAGTCGCTTAAAGAGCAGGGAATATTTGATCTTTATCCACAAGAGAAGAATCGCTATTATGTAAAGGTTCCGGTGTTCTCATTTAATAAAATTAAGGGTCTTGATGCATATCTTTCTCCCGAAATGAAGTCTACGGGTGAAGCCATAGGTTATGATGACAAGCTTAACCGCGCGCTTTATAAGGCGCTTCAGGCATCGGGAACACATCTGCAAAACTATGGCACTGTTTTTGTTACGGTTGCTGATAAGGACAAGCCCGAGGCATTGCCGCTTATTCGTCGTTTTTATAATCTTGGTTTCAACATTCAGGCAACTGAGGGTACTGCGGCATTCTTTAAAGAAAACGGAATACGCACACACGTGCTTAAAAAGATCAGCGAAGATCCGGACGAAATACCCGATGCAATCAGACAGGGTCATATCGCTTATGTAATTAACACAAAGGATATTGCCGCATCGGCTCAGGCAAGTGACGGTCAACAAATTCGCCGCCTTGCTACAGAGAATAATGTAACAATATTTACATCTCTTGACACTGTAAAAGTTTTGATAGATGTATTAGAGGAAACAACTCTTACGATATCTACTATTGACGCATAAAGGATAATTTTATAATGAAACAAGGTATTTTTACAATATCAGAAAACAAAAAATTAACTGACAATGTTTACAAGATGGTGCTTAATGGAGATACCTCCGACATAACCGCTTGCGGACAGTTTATTAATATTCAGCTGGACGGACTATATCTTCGTCGCCCAATTTCTGTGTGTGATTGTGATGACAAAACTGTTACAATTATTTACAAGGTTGTGGGTAAAGGAACAGAGCAAATGTCAAAAATGGCGGTAGGCGAAGAACTTGATGTGCTTACAGGTCTTGGTAACGGCTATGATTTATCATTTGCAGGTGACAAGCCTGTGCTTTTGGGCGGTGGCGTAGGCGTACCTCCGCTTTATATGCTTGCAAAAGAACTAAAAAAGCAGGGTAAGGATGTTTCGGTCATTTTAGGTTTTAATACTGCTGATGAAGTCTTTTATGAGCAAGAGTTTAAAGAACTGGGCTGCAATGTAACCGTTACTACGGTTGATGGCAGTTATGGTGTAAAAGGCTTTGTTACAAATGCGTATCCTACTGATTATACCTATTTTTATACCTGCGGTCCTGAACCAATGCTTAAAGCAATTTACAAAACTGCCGCTACAAGCGGTCAGATGAGCTTTGAAGAACGTATGGGCTGTGGTTTTGGCGCGTGTATGGGTTGCAGTTGTAAGACTATTACAGGTTATAAGCGTATATGTAAAGACGGACCAGTTATGCTAAAGGAGGAGATATTGTGGGAAGATTAAGTGTTAATCTTTGCGGATTGGAAATAGATAACCCCATAATTCCTGCCTCGGGTACATTTGGTTTTGGTTATGAATTTGCGCAAGCTTATGATATAAATTGTCTTGGTACTTTTTCTTTCAAAGGAACTACAAAAGATGCGCGTTTTGGCAACCCTACACCGCGAATTGCCGAATGCACATCAGGTATGATAAACGCCGTAGGACTTCAAAACCCAGGCGTTGAAAAAGTAATTAGCGAAGAGCTACCTAAACTTGCAAAATGCTTTAATAAAAAGGTAATGGCTAATATCAGCGGTTTTGCCGTGCCAGATTATGCTTATACTTGTGAATTGCTTGATAAACAGGAACAGGTTGGCTGGCTTGAAGTAAATGTTAGCTGTCCTAATGTTCACGGCGGTGGCATGAGCTTTGGCACGAGCCCCGAAGCTGCGGCAGAGGTTGTTCGCGCGGTTAAGGCGGTGACAACCAAGCCTGTTATTGTAAAGCTGTCACCTAACGTTACTGATATTGTGGCAATTGCAAAGGCTTGTGAAGAGGCGGGCGCTGACGGTATCAGCCTTATAAACACAATGCTGGGTATGAGAATTGATCTTAAAACGCGCAAACCCGTAATTGCCAACAAAATGGGCGGCTTTTCGGGACCTGCAATTTTCCCTGTGGCTGTAAGAATGGTATATCAAGTGGCAAATGCCGTGAATATTCCGGTAATCGGTATGGGTGGTGTTTCAAGTGCTGAGGATGTAATTGAAATGATGCTTGCGGGAGCTACTGCTGTAGAGGTTGGCGCGGCAAACCTTGTAAATCCATACGCTTGCCGAGATATTATAAATGATTTACCGGCTGTTATGGATAAATACGGTATTGATAATTTAAAGGATATAATAGGAGGAGTTAAATAATGGGTAAGGACGTAATTATTGCTTGCGATTTTGCAAGCGCAGAAAAGACCTTTGAATTTCTTGATAAGTTTACAGGTCGTAAACCTTTTGTAAAAATTGGTATGGAGCTTTTTTATGCAGAAGGTCCGTCAATTGTAAAAGAAATTAAAAAGCGCGGTCACAAAATCTTTTTGGATTTAAAGCTGCACGATATTCCAAATACTGTTAAGAAGTCAATGGCAGTGCTATCACGTCTTGACGTTGATATGACAAATCTTCATGCAGCAGGCACTATTTCTATGATGGAAGCGGCACTTGAAGGTCTGACCCGCGAAGACGGCACACGCCCTTTGCTTATTGCTGTAACACAGCTTACTTCTACCGATCAGGAAAGAATGGAAAACGACCTGCTTATTAAGGAGCCTATTGATAAGGTTGTAATGCATTATGCATCTAATGCCGCAAGAGCTGGTTTAGACGGCGTAGTTTGTTCTCCACTTGAAGCCGGTAAGGTACATGATACTTGCGGTGCCAATTTCATTACAGTAACACCGGGTGTTCGTTTTGCCGATGGTGACATTGGTGACCAAAAGCGTGTTATGACACCTGCCGAGGCAAAGAAAATTGGTAGTGACTATATAGTTGTAGGTCGTCCGATTACTGCAGCAGAAGATCCCGTTGCGGCTTATGAGCGTTGTGTAGCAGAATTTGTTGGTTAAGGAGAATAAAGATATGGAAAGTTATAAAAGAGAGTTTATACAATTTTTGGAGAGTGCGGGCGTTTTAAAATTCGGTGATTTTACTGCCAAAAGTGGTAGAAAAATTCCTTATTTCATAAACGCAGGCGATATTAAAACAGGCGACCAAATTTCAAAACTTGGCGAGTTTTACGCTAAAGCATACTTTGAAAAGGTTGGCAATAAGCGTACTGTTCTTTACGGACCTGCATATAAAGGTATTCCGATTGCGGTATCAGTTGCCTGCGCACTTTCAAAAGAAGGTCTTGACGTACCTTTCTTCTTTAATCGTAAGGAAGAAAAGGACCATGGTGAAGGCGGCGTTTTTGTAGGTTATAAACCTACTGAGGGCGAAGAAATCGTTATAGTAGAAGACGTTATCACTGCAGGTACTGCTATTCGTGAGAGTATGGCAATCCTTTCAGGTCTTAGCGGCACAAAGGTTGCGGCTACATTTGTTATGGTTGACCGCAAAGAAAAGGGTCAGACCGAAAAATCTGCAATGGCAGAGGTAGGCGAAGAATACGGTTTCCCTGTATATTCTGTAGTTGATGTTTACGATATTATCGAATATCTTGAAGAAGACCCTGCAAATAAAGAAAATGTTGACCGAATTAAGAATTATCTTGCCATAAATGGCGCGAAAGAATAATATTACTCTTTAAGGAGAAAAGTATGAGAAGCGTTATTGATATTCTGGATTTTAGTGTTGAGGAGTTAGATGAACTTATCACCACAGCTCTTGACATAATTGATAATCCTAAAAAATACGCACATATTTGTGAAGGTAAAAAATTAGCAACATTGTTTTTTGAACCTTCAACACGTACAAGACTAAGTTTTGAGGCTGCTATGTATGAGCTTGGCGGTAATGTGTTGGGCTTTTCTGAATCTAATAGTTCATCAGCCGCTAAGGGTGAAAGCATTGCTGATACTGCAAAGACGGTTAGTTGTTATGCAGATATTATAGCTATGCGTCATCCAAAAGAGGGCGCGGCATTGGTTGCTGCAAACAACGCAAGCGTTCCCGTTATAAACGCGGGTGACGGTGGCCATTGTCACCCCACACAAACACTCGCCGACCTGCTTACAATACGTCGCGAAAAGGGAAGATTTGATAATCTTACCGTTGGCTTTTGCGGCGACCTGAAATTTGGCAGAACTGTACATTCACTTATAAACGCGCTTAGCCGTTACAACAACATTAAAATTGTGCTTATTTCACCCGACGAGTTAAAATTACCAAGTTATGTTAAAAAGGATGTTTTGGTTAAAAATGACATTTCTTATGAACAAACTACCGATTTAGAGGCGGCAATGCCAAAGCTGGACATACTTTATATGACACGTGTTCAGCGTGAGCGCTTCTTTAATGAGGAAGATTATCTTCGTCTTAAAGACAGTTATATTCTGACACCCGATAAGCTAAAAAATGCAAAGGCTGATTTGTCAATTTTGCATCCTCTGCCGCGTGTTAATGAGATAAGCGTTGCAATTGACAACGATCCACGCGCTTGTTATTTCAAACAGGTACTTAACGGAAAGTATATGCGCATGGCGCTTATTCTGAAACTTCTTAAGGAGGCAGGAACAATATGAATATAGATTCTATTCAGAACGGCGTTGTTATTGACCATATTACCGCTGGACTTGGCATGCGCCTTTACGAGCTTTTGGATCTTGCTTCACTTGATGCTTCAATAGCGCTTATAAAAAATGTCGCCAGTAAAAAAATGGGCAAAAAGGACATCATAAAAATTGATGCAGATATTCTACTGAATTTTGATGTTATTGGTTTCGTAGATCCTGATGCTACTGTTAATATTATTAAAGACGGCGTACTTGTTGATAAGTTAAGAATTGCTATGCCTCAAACACTTACCAACGTAATAAAGTGTAAAAATCCAAGATGTATTACATCTTGCGAGCAAGAGCTTGATCATATTTTTAAATTGACTGACAAAGCAGATAAGATTTACCGTTGTATTTATTGTGAAACAAAGGCTTAATTTTTGCGTAATTTTTGTTGATTTTTTCATGATAAAAATCGTGAAATTTTCTTGACAGAAATTTGACAAAATGATATACTGTGTGGGTACGTGTTGTACCGTTCTTTGTGACTGACGGAATATATTGTGGAGCACCACTAAGGAACAAAGATTGTAATATTTTAGCCGACCGTCTGGGCACACTTGAACAAACATAGTCCAAGTGCGCCCTTTTATATTTTTTGGAGGTAAAAAATGAAAAAAGTGGGAATTATTATGGGCAGCGACAGTGATTTGCCCATTATAAAAAAAGCAACCGATATGTTAAGAACACTTGAAATACCATTTGAAGTACATATTTATTCAGCGCACCGCACGCCTGTTGAAGCGCGTGATTTCGCACTTTCCGCTCGTGATAACGGCTTTGGTGTTTTGATTGCAGCCGCAGGCATGGCGGCGCATTTAGCAGGAGCAATTGCAGCAAATACAACCTTGCCTGTAATTGGTATTCCCTGCAAATCAAGTAACCTTGATGGCATTGACGCGTTACTATCGACCGTTCAGATGCCAACAGGCATTCCTGTTGCAACAGTTGCAATAAACGGCGGTGCAAATGCTGCGCTTCTTGCCGCGCAAATTATTGCTGTTGAAGATAAAGAATTAGCTTCAAAGCTTGATGCTAAACGAGCAAGTGATGCGACGGCTGTGCTACAAAAAGACAGTACGGTTATGGAAAATTTGTAATTAATTTTAAAGGAGTAACATATTATGGAAAACAAACTATTGTACACAGGTAAAACCAAAAATGTATATGAACTTGAAAATGGCAACTGCCTTTTAAAGTTTAAAGACGATTGCACAGGTAAGGACGGTGTGTTTGATCCCGGTGAAAACTCTGTTGGTCTTACAATTGAGGGTGTTGGCGACGTAAATCTTCGTATGTCAATTTACTTCTTTGAAAAAATCAATGCGGCAGGTATTTTTACCCATTATGTAAATGCTAATCTTGAGGATACAACAATGGAGGTTCTTCCCGCAAAAGTGTTTGGTCACGGTCTTGAAGTTATTTGCCGTTATAAAGCAGTAGGTAGTTTTATTCGTCGTTACGGTGATTATATAGAAGAAGGCGCCGATCTTCCTGCATATGTTGAAATGACCTTCAAAAATGATGAAAAGGGCGATCCGCTTGTAATCAAAGATGCTTTGGTAGCACTCGGTGTTATGACAGATAAGCAGTATGATGATATTAAGGATATGACCCAAAAAATCACTAAAATTGTTGCTGATGACTTAAAGGAAAAAGGTCTTGAACTTTATGATATTAAGTTTGAATTTGGTTATGCACCCAACGGTGATGTGATGCTTATTGATGAAATTGCATCAGGTAATATGCGTGTTTATAAGGATGGAGAGTATATCGATCCTATGACACTTTCAAAACTCTTTTTCGCTTAGTTTTTAACTCATAGAAAGTAGGTTATTATGGGCGGTTTTTTTGGAATCACCTCAAAATATGACTGCATGGTGGATGTGTTTTTTGGTGTGGATTATCATTCGCACCTTGGCACCCGTCGTGGCGGTCTTGCGGCATACGATAAAGAAATCGGTTTGCAGCGTAAAATACATAATATAGAAAATTCACCATTCAGAACAAAGTTTGAAAAAATCTTTGAAGAGATGAAGGGTACATCTGCTATTGGTTGCATCAGCGATACCGATCCACAACCGATGCTTATCCGTTCAAAATTCGGCACTTATGCTATTTGCACGGTTGGTATTATAAATAACGTTGACGAGCTTATCGAAAAATGTCTTGCTCAAACCGGCGTGTATTTTGATGCTATGACAGGAGGTAGAGTAAATACTACCGAACTTGTTGCCGCACTTGTAAATCAAAAAGAGACCTTTGTTGACGGCATTAAATTTGCTCAAGAGCAAATTGACGGAACAATGTCGATACTTATTTTAACAAGCAAAGGTGCCATTATTGCCGCGCGTGATAAGCTGGGCAGAATACCGGTGCTTGTCGGTAAAAACGATGATGGATACGCTGTAACGTTTGAATCATTTGCTTATCAGAAACTTGGTTATGTAGATGAAAAGGAATTAGGTCCAGGTGAGATTGTAAAAATTACCCCCGATGGTATGAAGCAATTGGCAGAACCCGATACCAAAAAGAGAATTTGTTCTTTCCTTTGGAGCTATTACGGCTATCCTACCTCTACATATGAAGGCGTTAATGTTGAGGCAATGCGTTGTAGAAACGGCGAAATTATGGCAGAAGCAGACCGTAAAAACGGTGTAGCACAGGATGTTGATTATGTGGGTGGCGTGCCTGATTCGGGCATTCCGCACGCTATTGGTTATTCAAATGAAAGCGGTAAAAAATACGCACGCGCTTTTATTAAATATACTCCTACTTGGGCACGTAGTTTTACACCTGCAAAACAGACCGAGCGTAATAAGGTTGCTCGTATGAAGCAAATACCCGTACACGACTTTATCGTTGATAAAAATCTTCTTTTTGTGGATGATTCAATAGTTCGCGGCACACAGCTTAAGGAAACAGTTGATTTTCTTTATGAAAACGGCGCAAAATCGGTTCATATGCGCTCTGCTTGTCCACCGATTATGTATGGTTGTAAATACCTTAACTTCTCACGTTCTACAAGCGATATGGAGCTTATTGCGCGTCGTGTTATTGTGGAACTTGAGGGAGAAGAAGGATTTAAATATATCGACGAGTATTCAAACGGTGAAACCGAGCGTGGCAAAGCTCTACGCAAAACAATATGTGAAAAGTTTAATTTTGCATCTTTAGAGTTCCAGACACTTGAGGGAATTGTAAAGGCAATAGGTCTTGATGAATGCGACCTTTGTACTTATTGTTGGAACGGAAAGGAATAAATTATGCATAACAATTCTAAATCAGAAGCATACGCTGCTGCGGGCGTTGATATTACCGCAGGTTATAAATCAGTTGAGCTTATGAAATCTCATATTGCTCGCACGCGCAATGCAGGCTGTCTTGATGATGTTGGTGGTTTTGGTGGTTGCTTTGGTCTACCCGTTGGTTATGAAGAGCCTGTTTTGGTAAGCGGTACCGACGGTTGCGGTACAAAAGTTAAGCTTGCAATTCTTATGGATAAACACGACACAATCGGTATTGATGCTGTTGCAATGTGTGTTAATGATATTATTTGCTGCGGTGCAAAACCGTTATTCTTTTTAGATTATATTGCCTGCGGTAAAAACATCCCTGAAAAAATTGCTTCTATTGTTAGTGGTGTTTGTGAGGGTTGCGTTCAGTCTGGTGCTGCTCTAATAGGTGGTGAGACCGCTGAGCACCCCGGTATGATGCCTGTTGAGGACTATGACCTTGCAGGCTTTGCAGTAGGTATAGTTGATAAGAAAAAGATTCTTGATAATAATGCCGTAACTGCCGGTGACGTTGTTATTGCGTTACCTTCAACGGGTGTTCACTCTAACGGTTTTTCACTCGTGAGAAAGGTTTTTGATATTGAAAATTGTGACCTTACAGCGTATAAGGATGAGCTTGGTGGTAAAACGCTTGGTGAAACATTACTTACACCTACAAAAATTTATGTAAAACCCGTTTTAGCACTTATTGATGAGGTAAACGTTCATGCAATTTCTCATATTACCGGTGGCGGTTTCTATGAAAACATTCCGAGAAGTTTACCTAAGGGTTATTCGGTTAAGGTTGATAAATCGGCGCTTAAGATTTTACCTATCTTTGACCTGATTCAAAAGGTTGGCGGCATTTCAGAACGCGATATGTTTAATACATACAATATGGGTGTTGGTATGAGCATTGTTGTGGCAAAAGAAGACGCTGATAAAGCAATAAATGTTTTAAAGGCAAATGGCGAAAATGCGTATATCATTGGCTCTGTTATAGAAAGTGACGAGGGTGTTATCATTGAATAATACTAAAAATATTGTTGTTTTGGTGTCAGGCGGCGGTACTAATTTACAGGCGCTTATTGATGCGCAAAACAATGCAGAATTGGGCTGTGGCAAAATCACTTGTGTAATTTCTTCAAGGGCTGATGCCTATGCACTTACCAGAGCGCAACAAAACGGTATTAAAACCCGTACGCTTATCAGAAAAGATTACGTAGACATTGCTTCTTATAGCATAGCAATGCGTGATGCGTTGCTTGAAGAAAAGGCTGATGTAATTGTTTATGCAGGCTTTATGACAATTCTTGACGAAAATGTTTGCGATGCTTTTCAAAACAAAATGGTTAATGTTCACCCCGCGCTTATTCCGTCATTTTGCGGCAAGGGCTATTATGGGCTGCACGTTCACGAAGAAGCACTTAAAAAAGGTGTTAAGGTATCGGGCGCTACAGTTCATTTTGTAACTGCCGAGTGTGATGCCGGTCCAATTATTTTGCAAAAAGCGGTTGATGTACATAAAGATGATACACCCGAAACCTTACAAAAGCGTATTATGGAGCAGGCTGAATGGAAAATATTGCCCGAAGCTGTAAGATTACTCTGCGACGATAAGATTGTTGTTGAAAACGGTAAAACATATATTAAATAATTCGGAGGATTTTGTAATGGAAATTAAAACCCTTGAAAACGAACTTAACTCTTTAGCGTATCACGGGAGAGGTATTATTATCGGCAAGAGTGCTGACGGCACAAAGGCTGTTACTGCATATTTTATTATGGGTAGAAGTGAAAATAGCCGTAACCGTGTTTTTGTTGAAGATGGTGAGGGTATAAGGACACAAGCATTTGATGAGTCAAAAATGACCGATCCTCATCTTATTATCTATGCACCTGTTCGTGTGCTGGGTAATAAAACCATTGTTACAAACGGTGACCAAACCGACACTATCTACGAACTTATGGATAGACAAATGACCTTTGAGCAAGCGCTTCGCACCCGTGAGTTTGAAGATGACGTGCCAAACTATACCCCACGCATTTCGGGTATTATCCGTCTTGAGAACGGCGATATGAATTATGCAATGTCTATTCTTAAATCTGCCGATGGCGATGGCTCTTCGTGCCAACGTTATACTTTTGCTTATTCAAATCCACTTGCAGGTAAGGCAAAATTTATTCATACCTATAAGTGTGATGGCAATCCGTTGCCAAGCTTTGAGGGCGAACCCAAAACGCTCCAACTTCCCGATACCGATATCGATACATTGACCGATGTTATTTGGAAAAACCTAAATGAAGATAATAAGGTATCATTGTTTGTAAGATATATTGATCTTAAAACAGGTAAGTACGAGTCAAGAATTGTTAACAAGAACGTATAAGGAGATAGGGTAATGAAAGAATTTGAACTTAAATACGGCTGTAATCCTAATCAGAAGCCGTCAAAGATTTATATGAAAGACGGTAGTGACTTGCCAATAGAAATTTTGTGTGGCAGACCGGGTTACATTAACTTCCTTGATGCGTTTAATTCTTGGCAGCTTGTAAAAGAACTAAAAGCGGCTTTAGGTTTACCTGCGGTTACTTCGTTTAAGCATGTAAGTCCGACATCTGCGGCTGTTGGTGTACCGCTTTCGGATAAGCTTAAAAAGGCTTGTTTTGTTGATGATATTGAAGGTCTTGATAAATCACCACTTGCTTGCGCTTATGCGCGTGCTCGCGGCACCGACCGTATGTGCTCATTCGGTGACTGGGTAGCGCTTTCGGATATTTGTGATATTACCACGGCAAAGATGATAAAACGTGAGGTTTCTGACGGTGTTATAGCACCGGGTTATGAACCTGAGGCACTCGAAATTCTTAAATCAAAAAGAAATGGTAATTACAACATTGTAAAAATCGACCCTGATTATGTACCTGAGGTTCAGGAGACCAAACAGGTATTTGGTATTACTTTTGAGCAGGGTAGAAATAATTTTGAAATTAACCGCGAATTACTGGGTGATATTGTTACAGATAATAAAGAATTGCCCGAAAGTGCAGTTCGTGACCTTATAATTGCGCTCATTACACTTAAATATACACAGTCAAACTCTGTTTGCTATGCAGTAGACGGACAGGCTATCGGTGTTGGCGCGGGTCAGCAGTCACGTATTCACTGCACACGACTTGCAGGTACTAAGGCAGATACATGGTTCTTGCGTCAGCATGACAAGGTTTTAAATCTTCCATTCAAGGATTCGCTTGGTCGTCCAGATCGTGATAATGTAATCGACGGTTATATCAATCAAAACGAGGAGGATGTTTGCGCAGACGGTAACTGGCAAAAGTATTTTACAGTTCAGCCCGAACGCTTTACTTTGGAAGAACAAAAGGCTTACCTTGCTACAATAGATGGTGTAGCACTCGGTTCTGATGCGTTTTTCCCATTTGATGATAATATTGAACGTGCTAAACGCAGCGGTGTAAAATATATTGCAGAACCGGGCGGCTCAATACGTGATGATGTAGTTATTGATTGCTGCAACAAATACGGTATTGCTATGGCATTTACCGGTATGCGTTTATTCCATCATTAATTAGATTTTTTAAGGTGTATATATGAAGATTTTAGTTGTAGGTGGCGGTGGACGTGAACACGCCATTATCAAAAAAATTAAACAAAATAAATCGGTAGAGCAAATTTATGCCCTTCCGGGTAACGGCGGCATTGCGGCTGACGCCGTTTGTGTTAATATTGCTGCCACAGATATTGAGGGAATTGTTGATTTTGCTGTAAGCAATAAAATTGATTATGCTGTTGTAGCTCCTGATGATCCGTTGGTGCTGGGTTGCGTTGATGTGTTAAATGAAAAAGGTATTTCGTGTTTTGGTCCTAATAAGGCGGCTGCTATTATTGAGGGCAGTAAGGTTTTTTCTAAACACCTTATGAAAAAATACGGTATTCCTACTGCGGAATACGAAGTGTTTGACGACGCAGATAAAGCGCTCGCATATCTTGAAACTGCACCAATCCCGACTGTTATAAAAGCAGATGGTCTCGCACTCGGTAAGGGTGTAATTATCGCAATGACTCGCGATGAAGCGCGAGAGGCTGTTATTTCTATTATGCAGGATAAACAGTTCGGTAAAAGCGGCGACAATATAGTTATCGAAGAATTTCTTACAGGTCCCGAGGTGTCTGTATTGTCCTTTACAGACGGTAATGTTGTGGTACCAATGATTTCCTCAATGGACCATAAGCGTGCAGGCGACAACGATACAGGTCTTAATACCGGTGGTATGGGTACTGTGGCACCAAATCCGTATTATACTGATTCAATTGCCGAAGAATGTATGCAAAAAATCTTTTTGCCCACCATTCGCGCTATGAAAGCAGAGGGCAGAACCTTTAAAGGATGCTTGTATTTTGGTCTTATGCTGACAGCAAATGGACCAAAGGTAATAGAATACAACTGCCGTTTTGGCGACCCTGAAACACAGGTTGTATTACCGCTTCTTGAAAGCGATCTCTTGACTGTTATGCAAGCGGTTACTAACGAAACCTTAGCTGATACAGAGGTCAAATTCAGCGACAAGAATGCCTGCTGTGTAATTATGGCTTCTAAAGGTTATCCGTCTGCTTATGAAAAAGGATATGTGATAACTATTCCAACAGAGCTACTAGACGGTACATATGTTGCAGGTGCTATCCTTAAAGATGGTAAATTATTAACATCAGGTGGCCGCGTTCTAGGCGTTACATCTATTGACAACACACTTAAAGGTGCGATTGAAAAATCATATCAAAAGGTAAAAGAAATTAAATTTGATAATCGTTATTATCGTAATGATATCGGTGCTAAAGCTTTAAAAGCAGGGGAGGAAAACTAATGGTTTATAGAGTATATGTTGAAAAGAAAAAAGAACTTGCTAATGAAGCAAACGGATTGCTTAGCGAAGCAAAAAATCTACTTGGTATAACCAACCTTACCAATGTTAGAATTTTTAATCGCTATGATGCTGAAAATATTTCAGAAGAATTGTTTAGCTACGCTATTGATACTGTTTTTTCAGAGCCACAGCTTGATATTGCTACAAGTGATATCAATATAGATGACGCTATAGTTTTTGCGGTAGAATTTTTGCCGGGTCAGTTTGATCAACGTGCCGATTCTGCTGCTCAATGTATTCAAATTATTTCACAGGGCGAGCGTCCTTTAATCCGCTCTGCAAAGGTTTATGCTCTTTACGGTAATCTTACCGATAAAGATGTTTCCGAAATTAAAAAGTATGTTATTAACCCTGTTGAAGCGCGTGAAGCTGACCTTGCTTTACCCAAAACATTGATCACAAACTATGACATACCAACAACGGTTAAAACACTTGACGGTTTCTTATCGCTTGACCGTGCGGGCCTTGAACAGTTTGTACGTGATATGGGTCTTGCTATGGATGCCGATGATATTGCATTCTGCCAGAACTACTTTAAGACCGAAGGTAGAGAGCCAACTATTACCGAAATCCGTATGATTGACACATACTGGTCTGACCACTGCCGTCATACCACATTCTTAACCGTAATTGACGATGTTAAGTTTGAGGATGAGCTTTTGCAAAGCGCATATGACGAGTATATCGCAGTGCGTAAAGAGCTTGGTCGTACAAAGCCGATATGTCTTATGGATATTGCTACTGTTGCGGTTAAGTATCTTAAAGAAAATGGTAAACTCGAAAAATTAGACGAGTCAGAAGAAATCAACGCATGTACCGTCAAGATAAATGTTGATGTTGACGGCGTAAGTGAACCTTGGTTACTTCTTTTCAAAAACGAAACACATAACCATCCTACCGAAATCGAGCCATTTGGTGGTGCGGCTACATGTATCGGAGGCGCTATACGCGACCCGCTTTCAGGTCGTGCTTATGTTTACGGCGCTATGCGTGTTACGGGTGCGGCCGACCCGACAGTTCCTGTTAGTGAAACAATACCCGGCAAATTGCCACAGCGTAAAATTGTTACTACTGCTTCTGCCGGTTATTCTTCTTACGGCAACCAGATTGGTCTTGCAACGGGTATCGTTGATGAGATTTATCATCCGGGTTACGCTGCAAAGCGTATGGAAATTGGTGCAGTTATTGCTGCGGCTCCCGCTGAAAATGTTCGTCGTGAAGTGCCCGCACCTGGTGATATTGTTATCCTATTAGGCGGCAGTACAGGTCGTGACGGTATTGGTGGTGCTACAGGTTCATCAAAGGCTCATACCGCACAATCGGTTGAAACCTGCGGTGCAGAGGTTCAAAAGGGTAATGCACCCGAAGAACGCAAATTACAGCGTTTATTCCGTAATAAGACCGCCACTCAGATGATTAAGCGTTGTAACGACTTCGGTGCAGGCGGTGTATCGGTTGCTATTGGTGAACTTGCCGATGGTCTAGAGATTAACCTTAATGCTGTTCCTAAAAAATATGAAGGTCTTGACGGTACCGAGATCGCTATTAGCGAATCACAAGAGCGTATGGCGGTAGTGGTCGAGCCACATAACGTGGATGCTTTTCTGGCTCTTGCTGCCGAAGAAAACTTGCAGGCTTGTCCCGTTGCAGTTGTAAAAGAAGAGCCACGTCTTGTTATGAACTGGAATGGTAACAAAATTGTTGATATCAGCCGAGAATTCTTGAATTCAAACGGCGCTGATAAGCACATTGTTATTACTCCCGAAGCTCCTAAAGCATTTGGTGGTCCTGTTGATGGCGGTTTTGCTGAAAACTACAAAAAGATTGCCGATGACCTTAATATGTGCTCAAAGCGCGGTCTTTCGGAGCGCTTTGACTCTACAATCGGCGCGGGTACTGTTCTTATGCCTTTTGGTGGCAAAAATCAGTTAACACCTATTCAGGCTATGGTGCAAAAAATTTCGCTAGAGAAAAAACATACCGACGATTGCTCACTTATGTCTTGGGGTTATAATCCGTTTATTACCGAACTTAGCCCATATCACGGAGCATATTTAGCGGTTGTTGAATCGGTTTCAAAGCTTATCGCAACAGGCGCTAAGTTTGAGGATGTTTATCTTACTTTCCAGGAGTATTTTGAAAAACCGGGTACCGACGGCAAACGTTGGGGTAAACCACTTGCCGCTTTGCTTGGTGCATTTAAAGCGCAAAAAGAACTCGGAATCGGTTCAATAGGCGGCAAAGACTCAATGAGTGGCTCATTTGAAGATTTAGATGTTCCACCCACACTTGTTTCATTTGCTGTTACTACCGAAAAGGTTAAGGATATTTTATCTCCTGAATTTAAAAATGCCGGCAATAAGCTTTATCTATTTGCTCCCATTTATGATGAGGATACAAATCTTCCCAATACAAAGTCACTAATCAATACATTCAATAAAGTTACAAAACTTATGCGTTCAGGCAAGATAGCATCTGCTTATACACCGGGTATTGGTGGTATTGCAGAGGCTGTTATGAAGATGAGTTTTGGTAATGGTCTCGGCTTTAAGTATGAAGATTACCTAAGTGTTGCAAAAATCTTTGATTATTCCTATGGTGCATTCTTACTTGAAGCGACCGAGGATATTGATGACGGTATTTTGATTGGTACCGTTACCGACGACAAAAAGATAACTCTCGGTGCTGAAAGCGTTTGTCTTGATGAATTGCTTAATATTTACGAGGATAAGCTGGAGTCGGTTTACAGTTGTAATATTGCAGACCTTAAGACTCCAATGCAAAACTTTGAATATAAGGCTACCGAGTATGCAGTCCCCTCAATCAAGGTGGCTAAGCCAAAGGTTTTAATTCCTGCATTCCCCGGCACTAACTGTGAATTTGACAGCGCAAAGGCAATGCGTGATGCGGGTGCTGATCCTGAAATTATCGTTATTAAAAACTTGACAGCATCAGGTATACAGTCAAGCATAGATGAGTTTGCTACAAAGCTTAATGATGCTCAAATGATATTTATTCCCGGTGGTTTCTCGGGCGGTGACGAACCCGATGGTAGTGGTAAATTTATTACGGCATTTTTCCGTAATGCTGCTATTAAAGACGGTGTTACCGACTTGCTCGACAATCGCGACGGTTTGATGTGTGGTATTTGTAACGGCTTCCAAGCGCTTATTAAACTTGGACTTGTGCCTTACGGCAAGATAATCGATACTGATGAAAGCTGTCCTACTCTTACATTTAACACAATTGCTCGTCATCAGTCGCGTATTGTTCGTACACGAGTTGCTTCTAACAAGTCGCCCTGGCTTTCACTTACAAATGTTGGTGATATCTACAATGTTCCGATTTCTCACGGCGAAGGTAGATTCCTTGCAAGCGAAGAACTTATAAAAGAATTAGCTGCAAACGGTCAGATTGCTACACAGTATGTTGACCTTAGCGGTAACGCAGCAAGCGATGTTCACTTTAATCCCAACAATTCAATGTACGCTATCGAGGGTATAACTTCGCCCGACGGTCGTGTATTTGGTAAGATGGGTCATAGTGAGCGTATAGGCGAGGGACTTTACAAAAATGTTATTGGCGAATATGATATTCGTATGTTTGAAGCGGCGGTTAAATATTTTAAATAATATTATCGGAGTTGAATATAATGGCTTATTTATCTGATATTGAAATTGCTCAACAGTGTGAAATGCAACCCATAACTGAAATTGCTAAAAAGGCAAAGGTTGGCGACAAATATATTGAACAGTATGGCAAGTACAAGGCAAAGATAGATTTGTCTTTACTTAATGATACCGACCGTAAAGACGGTAAATTGGTGCTTGTAACCGCTATTACTCCAACACCGGCAGGCGAGGGTAAGACCACTACAACCATAGGTCTTGCTGACGGTCTTGCCCGTATTGGCAAGGATGTTACTGTTGCTCTTCGTGAGCCTTCATTAGGTCCTGTTTTTGGCGTTAAGGGTGGCGCTGCAGGCGGCGGTTATGCTCAGGTAGTTCCAATGGAAGACATAAATCTTCACTTTACCGGTGACTTCCACGCAATCGGCGCGGCAAATAATCTTCTTGCAGCAATGCTTGATAACCATATTCAGCAGGGTAATGCTTTGGGTATTGATGTTCGCAAAATTACCTGGAAACGCTGTGTTGATATGAATGACCGTCAGCTGCGTTTTGTTGTAGACGGTATGGGTGGCAAAGCAAACGGTGTTCCGCGTGAAGACGGATTTGATATTACGGTTGCAAGTGAGATTATGGCAGTGTTCTGCCTTGCGTCCTCTATAACCGACCTTAAAGAGCGTCTTTCTCGCATAATAGTTGGATATACCTACGACGATAAACCTGTCACAGCGGGTGATTTAAAGGCGGTTGGCGCTATGACGGCACTTCTTAAAGACGCTATTAAGCCAAACCTAGTTCAAACGCTTGAGGGCACACCTGCATTTGTTCACGGTGGACCTTTTGCTAATATTGCACACGGCTGCAACTCTGTTATGGCTACCAAGCTTGCGCTTAAAATGGGTGACTACGCTATTACCGAGGCGGGCTTTGGTGCTGATTTGGGTGCTGAAAAGTTCCTTGATATTAAATGTCGTATGGCTGGCCTTACACCCGACGCTGTTGTTGTGGTTGCTACTGTTCGCGCGCTTAAGATGCATGGCGGACTTGACAAAAAACAACTCGATACCGAGGACTTAAAAGCTCTTGAAGAGGGAATTCCAAATCTTTTACGTCACGTATCAAATATCAAGAATGTTTACAAACTACCTTGCGTTGTTGCCGTTAATCGTTTCCCGACTGATACCGATAATGAAATTGATTTTATTATTGCTAAATGTAAAGAACTCGGTGTAAATACTGTTCTTTCTACCGTTTGGGCTGAAGGTGGCAAAGGTGGCGAAGCACTTGCGCGTGAGGTTGTTCGTCTTTGTGAAGAAGAGCAGGGTGATTTTACCTTCTCTTACGAGCTTGATGGTACTATTGAAGATAAGATTGAAGCAATTGTTAAAAAGGTCTACGGCGGTGACGGTATTGCAATACTTCCAAATGCTAAAAAACAGATTGCACAACTTACCGAACTTGGATTTGATAAGTTGCCTGTTTGTATCGCAAAAACACAGTACAGTTTTTCTGATGACCCGACCAAACTTGGCGCGCCTGAAAACTTTACGGTAACTATTAAAAACGTTAAAGTATCTGCTGGTGCAGGCTTTATAGTGGTTATGACCGGTGATATTCTCACGATGCCGGGTCTTCCAAAAATTCCTGCAGCAGAACGAATAGATGTTGACGAAAACGGTAAAATAAGCGGTTTGTTCTAAAAACTAATGTAATTTAACGCCCGATACAAAAATGCTGTATCGGGCGTTTTTTCTATTGTTATTTTATTTTATTTATGCTAAAATATGTGTGGTGATTTTATGTATGATATTGTTCTTTTTGATTTAGATGGTACTTTGACCGATCCGGGTGAGGGCATTACAAATTCTGTGGCATATGCTTTAAATAAATTTGGTATAAAAGTTAACGATAAATCCGAACTTTACAATTTTATCGGTCCTCCGCTTATCGATTCTTTTATGAAATATTACGGTATGAGCTATGATGACGGATTAAAGGCGGTTGAATATTACCGTGAATATTTTGGTGTTACTGGTATTTACGAAAACACAATGTTCGATGGTATTCCCGATCTTTTAGACACAATTAAAAAATCGGGACGCACAATTTCACTTGCTACTTCAAAGCCAGAGCAATATGCAGTGCGCATTTTAGAACATTTCAATTTAACACAGTATTTCGATTTTGTAGGCGCTGCCACAATGGATGAAACTCGTTCAAAAAAAGCTGATGTAATTGATTATACTTTAAAACAACTGAGTATTACCGACAAATCAAAGGTTGTTATGGTTGGCGATAGGCATCACGATATTGAGGGCGCAAAGCAAAATGGTATTGATTCTATCGGCGTGTTGGTTGGTTACGGTGACAAAGCAGAGCTAGAAAACGCCGGCGCTACATATATTTCGGAGAATATTGATGATATCATTAAATTTTTATAAGGAGCGAAATCATGGATAATTTTAACAAGTTTGGTGTAATGGTTGATTGTTCACGAAATGCAGTAATGACGATTGATCAACTTAAAAAATTTATCACAGTTATTTCAAAAATGGGTTATAATCAGGTTCATCTTTATATGGAAGATACCTATGAGGTTGACGGCGAAAAGCATTTTGGTTATCTTCGCGGAAAATATTCAAAAGAAGAACTTAAGGAACTCGATGATTTTGCCTATAATATTGGTGTTGAATTAGTGCCTAATATTCAAACACTTGCTCACATGGCTGCTTTTATTAAATGGCGTACCGATTTAAAAGATATTGACGATATATTGCTTGTCGGTGATGATAAGGTGTACGACCTCATTGACCGTATGTTTGCGTCGTTACGTGAATGCTTCCGCACGGAAAAATTACATATTGGTATGGATGAAGCGCATAATCTTGGTCGTGGTAGATATCTTGATTTGCACGGATTGGAAAATAGATTTGATATTTTACTTGGTCATTTAAATCGCGTTTGTGATATTGCTGATAAATATGATTTTGAACCTATGATGTGGAGTGATATGTTTTATCGCTTGGCAAGTGGCGGTAGTTATTACGAGGTTGCGTCAAAATTTGATGAGTCAATAAAGGCAAAAATTCCCGAGAAGCTTACACTTGTATATTGGGATTATTACACTCACGATAAAAAGCGGTATCTCGGTATGATAAAGGGACATCGCCAATTAAGTGATAAAATCTCTTTTGGCGGCGGTGCTTGGAAATGGTCGGGCTTTGCGCCACACAACTATTTTTCGCTTAAAGCTACAAAAGCTGCTATCAGCGCTTGTATTGATACAAATTTACAAGACGTATTTATTACAATGTGGGGAGATAATGGCGGTGAGTGTTCGTCGTACGCCGTTTTGCCAACACTATGCTACGGCGCTTGTATAGCGCAGGGAATTACCAAGTTATCGGATATAAAACAAAAATTCTTTGAATGGGTTGGCGTAAAATTTGATGATTTTTTGTTGTTGGATAGTCCCAATCTTATCGAAAACAATGAAGAAGTGGTAAACCCATCAAAATATTTTCTTTACGCTGATTGTTTTATGTCGATATTTCAGAATACCGAAAAGTTAGAGTATTGTGAAAAATATGCCGCAATTGCTCGTAAATTAAAATTTGCTTCAAAAAGAGCAGGGGAATATAGTTATCTTTTTGAAACGCTGGCAAGTCTTTGTAACGTGCTTTCACTAAAAGTAAATATCTGCACACGTACGCGAGATGTTTATAACAGCGGCGATAAAGCACAATTAGACACATTGATTAACGATTATAAAAAGATGATAAAGCTAACAGGTGTTTTCTATAAATCATTTAAAAATCAATGGTTTATTGAGAACAAGCCTCACGGTTTTGATGTTCAGGATATTCGATTGGGTGGTCTTATTTGTCGTATGCAATCTTGTCTTGATAGGCTCGTTGATTATCGTGACGGCAAAATCAGCTCAATTCCGGAATTAGAAGAAGCAATCGTACCCATAACCGATAAAATAATAAATTATAACTGCTGGCGAAACAATGTAACGGCGAATATGTTTGATTTCTTATACTAAAAAAATCTCCCACACGTGTGGGAGATTTTCAATTTATAGAAGTTCTATTTCGCCTAAAACAGTTTCAGTAATATAGTCGCCTTTAAATTCACGTAAGGTGTCCATGTGAGGCTGTTTTATATGAACTTGTTGGTGTTGTTTGCTTTCCCATTGCTCTATCAGCAAAAGCTCATTTGGGTCTTTTTCGGATAGATAGTAGTCGTATCTAATACAACCATCTTCGTTGCGAATGGCATCCAAAACACCTGTAGTTTTAACCTTATCAATAAAAGCGTTGCGTTTTTGAGGCAAGCAATTAAATTTCACATAAATAGTATACATATATTACACCAACTGTAAGCAATTATAGGAAGATATATTTTAAGATGAACAGTACTGCAAGTATGTACATAAGCGGTTTAACCTTCTTGGCTTTACCGGTACATACATTAAGTACTACATAAGAAATAATACCAAGGCTGATGCCCTCTGAAATACTATAGAACAAAGGCATTGCAATGATAGCAATATAAGCAGGAATTGCTTCGGTAAGATTGTCTTCGTCAAAGCGAATTTCGGTAACAGAGCTTACCATTAAGAAACCAACCATAATAAGCGCGGGCGCTGTTGCAAAAGAGGGGATAGATGTAAACAGTGGAGCAAACAGGGTAGATAGCAAGAACAATATACCTGTTACCATTGCTGTAAGACCGGTACGACCACCTGCCGATACACCTGAAGCCGATTCAACAAACGTTGTAACGGTTGAGGTACCAAGCACTGCACCTGCGGATGTGCCGATAGCGTCTGATAAAAGAGCGGGACGAATACCGGGGAGTTGTCCTTTTTCATCAAGCATATCTGCTTTTGTTGCTACACCTATAAGTGTTCCCAAAGTGTCAAACAAGTCAACAAATAAAAATGCAAATACAACAACGATAAATTCAGTGATTTTAACACCGCTGAAATCTACATTAAAGCATTGACCGAATGTCTCGCCAAGCTTTGAAAAATCGGCTGAAATAAAGCTTGTAGGAATAAGAGAGTAAAAACCTGCATCGGGAGTTGGTACATAAATACCAATAAGCTGGCAAATAATACCAAGAATCCAAGTACCCACAATGCCTATAAGAATAGCACCTTTAACCTTTAGTATGTGTAAAATCGCTGTTAGTAACAAACCGATAACAGCCAAAAGTGCGCAAATACCGTGTGTTGTAAAGTTTTCGGTAAAGTTTGTAATTGTTACTAATGTTGACGAGTCAACAGCCAAACCTGCATTTTGCAAACCAATGAAGGCGATAAACAAACCTATACCAACCGAAACACCGCGTTTTAATGTGAGCGGAATTGCGTTAAAAATGGCCTCACGGACATTTGTGAGCGATAAAACGATAAATATAAGACCTTCAACAAAAACAGCCAGCAAAGCAAGTTGCCAGGTATAACCCATACCGATTACAACCGTATATGCAAGATACGCGTTAAGTCCCATACCGGCTGATAGTGCAAATGGCTTATTTGCCATAAGTGCCATACACGCAGTAGCTATAAATGATGCAATAGCCGTTGCAAGTAATACTGCGGTGGCATCCATACCGGCATCAGAGAGGATGCTTGGATTTACAGCCAATATATACGCCATTGTCATAAAGGTGGTAATACCGGCTATAACTTCTGTTTTAGCATTTGTTTTGTGTTGTTTTAATTTAAATATTTTTTCCAACATTTAATTATAAACCCCCATTTAATTTTTTATGTGTTGCCACATATTTTAATTATACAAATATTTTGACAAATTTCAATATAAAAAGAAACTAAATTGTAATATTTTTACAGTGGTTATGTTTTCCACAAACGGTATTATACTCGTTAGGGCTTGCACCCTAATACCTACTTTTTTTTAATTTTACTTTGATTTTACACCGGTTTGCTTACGGATTTTACTACTAAAATTTACAATATAGGCGTACTCAAGAGAAAAGTGCAAAGAATAAATGTCAAAGGAGACATCAATTATGAAAAAAATTATCAGTTTACTCACAGTAGCAATGTTGCTCGTATGTGCGCTTACCGGATGCGGTGGCAACAAGGAAGCCGTAGCAACAGACGGTTCCACCTCTATGAACAAGGTCATCGGTGCTTTGGGCGAAGCCTTTGAAGCAGACACCGGCATTACCGTAACCTACAACGCTA
>CAZVWG010000009.1:0-27887 GCA_964630675.1 uncultured Ruminococcus sp. | reverse complement strand
TCTATATCGTTTAGCATTATACCAAACTTACGGAATATATGCAAGTGTTCTTCTTGTGTATCGTTTTTTGTTATATCGTGCAACAGCCCTGCAAGATATGCTTTTTCGGCGTTACCGCCGTATTTAATTGCCAACCGTACCGCCTCGTCGGCTACGCACAACGAATGATGATATCGTTTTGGTGTGAGTCTGCTTTGTAAAATCTTCTTATATTCTGCGTATTTTTCAGACATTATAAATTCCTTTTTTAATAATATAATCGTACACCTTGTGGGGTAACAAATCTTTATCTATATTTTTTCGTAATTTTGTTGATGAAATATTTGTAATTTTATCATCTATCGCAATTATATTGACACCACATTCTGTCAAACGCTTATATGCGTTATCAAAATCGGGTGCATCCATGCGTTTAAATGCAATAAAAGATACAAACGATATTAACTCTTGCCAATTATACCAGGTATCAAGCGTGGCTAACATATCGCCACCTATGACAACAAAAAATTTATCGTTTGGATATTTATGTTTTAATAATCTCACCGTATCAACTGTATAGCTTTTTCCTTCGCGCTCAAATTCGATAAGGCATAGCTCTGACTTATCAAACTCTTCACACACAAGAGCGCACATTGCCTGACGATGAACATCATCAGCAATATAGTCACATTCTTTGTGCGGAGGTATTTTATCAGGCATAACAAGAACCTTATCTATAAACTCAAGCTTACAAACGCTTTTAAGCATCTCGTAATGACCGATATGAAACGGATTAAATGTGCCGCCAAAAATCGCAATATTTGCCATTTATTTCACCAGTTTTATTGTTTTGTTGTTTTTGCTTTCACGGTAAAGAATAAAGCGATAACCGATAACCTGAACAACATCTGCACCTACACGCTCGGCAATTGTATCAGCCGCCACACGAGACGTATCGGGACAGGTTTCAAGAACACGCATTTTTATTAGTTCACGTGCCTCCAAAGCCTCGTCGACCTGCTTAATAATTTGGTCATTTATACCGCCTTTTCCTACCTGAAAAATTGCTTCATAGGTATTTGCCATACCACGAAGTTGTGCTCTTTGTCTACTGTTTAACATTATTCTTCCTCATAAATTAAATATATTTTTTTAGTTGTTCTTTAAAAAGCTGTAACGCTTTGCCACGATGACTGATACTATCCTTTTGCTCCGACGTAAGTAAACCCATAGGTCCCAATTCGCTCACAAAATAAGGATCATATCCAAACCCACCATTGCCGATAGGCTCAAGATTAATTTTGCCCTCACATTCACCGCGAACGGTGAAACATTTTCCGTCGGGAAAAACACACGCAATTGCCGCAACGTAACGGGCGGTTCTTTTTTCCATAGGTACGCCGTCAAGCTCTTGCAGTAGTTTTTGGTTGTTAGATTCATCATCTCCATGCTCGCCTGAATAGCGAGCAGAATATATCCCTGGTGCACCATTTAAGTAATCTACACAAATACCCGAGTCGTCCGCCACGGAAATCAGCCCCGTATTTTTAAGACCGTCTTTTGCCTTGATTATTGCGTTTTCCTCAAAGGTTGTTCCGTCTTCGATTGATTCGGGAAAATCACGGTCAAAATCCTTCTGACTTAAAACCTTAAAGCCCATCGGGATTAAAATTCTTTCTAATTCGGTTAACTTTTTTTGATTTTTGGTAGCAATAAAAATCTTCATATTATTCACCTAAATCAAAGATGCCGTCAGCGAATTCTTTAGCATTAAAGGGCTGTAAATCGTCAATCCCCTCGCCTACACCTACAAATTTTACAGGAATACCTAGTTCGTTATGAATTGCAATAACAATACCGCCCTTTGCAGTACCGTCAAGCTTTGTAAGAACGATACCCGTTATATCGGCAACATTTTTGAATTCACGCGCCTGATTAACAGCATTTTGACCTGTAGCTGCATCTAAAACCAAAAGCGTTTCAACAGAAGCTTCGGGTAGTTCACGCTTGATTATACGATAAATTTTTGCAAGCTCGTCCATAAGGTTTTTCTTATTGTGAAGTCTGCCTGCGGTATCGCAAATGATAACATCGGCTCCTTTTGATTTTGCCGAGGCAATAGTATCAAATACAACCGAAGCGGGATCAGAGCCTTCAACACTTTTAACCATAGTAACATCCGCTCTGTCAGCCCATATACCAAGCTGATCTATGGCAGCCGCACGAAAAGTATCCGCCGCACCAAGCACAATCTTTTTACCGCTGTTTTTCAACATTAAAGACATCTTGCCGATCGTTGTGGTCTTGCCAACACCATTAACGCCGATTACTAATATTACTGACGGTTTTGTGTCAAGCTTTAATGTTGAGTCAGCGCCTAACATTTCGACAATGATATCGTGCATAATGCCTTTAATTTGTGTGGGATCGGTAATACCGTCGTGTTTTACACGCGCTCTTAATTGGTCGCATATTTTAACCGATGTTTCGACACCTACATCCGACATCACAAGCAATTCTTCAAGTTCTTCAAAAAAATCTTCATCAATCTTTGTAAAGCTGTTAATAATATTCGTTATTCCGTTAGAAATACTTGCTTTTGTCTTTTGAAGTCCTGCCTTAATTTTACTAAATAAACCCATTTTATGCTCCCTGATTTTCAAGTAATTTCTTTTCAAGCTCTGCCACATTTAATTCAAGTAACTTTGTAACACCCTTTTCCTGCATTGTTACACCATAAAGCATATCAGCAGCTTCCATAGTACCGCGACGATGTGTTACACAAATAAACTGGGTGTTAAAGTCTGAACGCTTCATATAGTCTGCAAAGCGATCAACATTGATATCATCAAGTGCAGTATCAACCTCGTCCAAAAAGCAGAACGGCGGCGCGTTAACCTTCATAATTGCAAAGTAGATCGAAAGGGCTACGAGAGCCTTCTCTCCACCCGAAAGTCCGTTAAGGCTTGGTACATTTTTGCCAGGTAACCGCGCCTCGATATCAATACCGCTTTCAAGAACATTGTCAGGATCGGTAAGTTTGAGCTCTGCGCTACCGCCTCCAAACAGTTCTTTAAAAGTTTTGGTGAAGTTTTCGTTAATTTTATTAAAGCCTACAACAAACATTTCCTGCATCTGTGCAGTAAGTTGATTTATAAGCTTGCGAAGCTCAGCACGCGCTTTTTCGACATCCTCAACCTGAGTGTTCATAAAGTCATAACGCTCTTTGACCTCTTTGTATTCTTCAATAGCAGATACATTGACGTTGCCGAGCGAACGAATCTTTGATTTTGTTTCAGCTAGCTTTTTCTTTGCTTCAGCCGGCTTGTCAATTTCTATTGCGATGTTTTCTGCCTCACTCTTAGTAAGCTGATATTCATCATAAAGCTGACGTATAACATCGTCATACTCTTTCATCATTACATCTTTACGCTCGGTAAGACGCGCAAGCTCACCGCCTATTTTTTCGCGTTCTAAGGTACGTTCGCGCTCGCTTGAACGTAATTCAACGCCTGATTTTTCAACCATATTGCGCTCATTCATCAAATTTTCAATTTCTTTATTATAATCGCCAATCTTATGTTTGATATTATCTATTTCATCGTTGTGAGCGACAATGTCGGATCTAAGCTGTGAGATCTTGTATTCAACTGCGGCAATTTCGGCATCTATATCAGCAACACGAACTGCGCGGTTAGAAACAGACGACTCTAATTCATCAGCAGCCAACTTCAGTGCCGTTGCATCTTTTTGATTTTCAATAATCTGCAACTTGATATCGGTAATTTGATTTGTTAGTGCCTCACGTTTTTGTGAAAGTGAATCTCGTCCGCCTGTCATCTGATCGATTTCCGACTGGATCGATGACCTTTCAGACTCAAGTTCTGCAATTTCTTTAGCGGCAGAATTTGATTTCGCTTCTAACAATTTTATTTTTTCTTCACTGCCGTCACGCTCTTCTTTTAAAGAATTTAGCGTAGATTTAACGCTGTTTAACATATCGTCTATTCGTTTAAGTTCAGCCAAAGCGCGAATTTTATCCTCGTTTGCGTTGGTTAAATCAGCCTTGACAGCAACAATATCCGCACTAACTTCTGCAACGGCAGATACGGCACAATCCAACTCTTTAAGAGTGGCTTTTTCTTTTTCAGATAACTTTTCAATTTCTGCCGCAATACGCTTAATATCAGCAGCACGACTAAGCATACCTGCCTGTTTTACAAGAGAACCACCCGTAAATGAACCGCCCGGATTGATAACCTGACCGTCAAGCGATACCACCTTAACTCTATAGTTGTATTTTTTAGCAAGAGTTGTGGCAGAATCAATATCTTCGGTAACAACAGTACCGGCTAATAAATATTTTATTATTGACTCATATTTTTTATCAACACTCACAAGTTCTGATGCAACACCGACAAATCCGTAAATATCATCAAAATCGTTTTCCCTAAATTCTCTTGCATAGATTGATGATATGGGTAAAAAAGTTGCCCTACCTGCATTGTTGATTTTTAAATAATTAATTGCGCGCTTTGCATCGGCCTCGGTATCAACAATGATATTCTGAATGGCATTACCGAGAGCAGTTTCAATTGCGACAGAATATTTTTTATCAACTGATATAAGCTTTGAAATTGGACCGTGCACACCGCGTAAAATACCTTTTTCGGATTCAGAAATAACCTTTTTAACAGCATGAGAAAAACCTTCCATACTGTTTTCAAGTTCGGTTAGTATCTGCACACGGCGACGCTTTGCTTCAATATCAAGATGCAGTTCGTTACTCTTGTCTGTTAATTCCTTAAGTTCAGTATTTCGGTTTTCAAGACGCAATTCATAACCTTTAATAGCGTTTTGTATCGACAAAATATTTTCTTCTGTTTTATCAAGCAATGCTTTTGTTTCGTTAAAATCAGTATCAAGATTTTCTTTTTCAGCGTTGTTTTGCTTGATAAGGTCATCAACAATGCCGCGACGAGAATTAATCTCGTCTATTGAAGTGTTTGAAGTAGTCATTTCAACACGCAGATCTGATGTTTTTACCGATAAAAGATTTAACGATTTTATTTGATCTTCAATTTTTCGCGAAATACTCTCGCTGTCGCTTAATAGATTATTAAGGTTATTTTCAAGTTCAGACAGCCTAATATTTAATTCTTTGGTAATACTATCTTTTTCAGTAGCCGAATTACGCTTGTTTTCAATATCCTGCATTGCGCTGGAATCAGACTCTAATAAAGCGCTTTTTTCAGATTTTAAACGCTCTATTGTTTCGTTATTGTGTAAAATATCGTTGTTTAAAACAGAAATTTCGCCCTCAAATTTTACGGTTTCCTCATTAGAAGCAGAAATTCTTTGACGTATGTTTTCAATCTGAGATGTAATAAAGGTAAACTGTGCCGTATTTTGTTCAGACATTAAATCAAAATCATTAAGCGCTTCTTCAATTTCTTTATATTGCATCTGTGCTGTAGCAATTTTGCTTTCCTGAGCGCGAAGCGCATCTTTTGAGTTGTTGAGTGTATAAAGCCAAAGACCTATTTCTAACTGCTTTTTATCCTCGGCAAGCTCTAAAAATCTTTCCGCTTTTTTACTTTGCTCCTCTAAAGGACCGACGCGTGCTTCAAGCTCGTCTAATATGTCTTTAAGACGCAAAAGATTGTCCTCGGCGGCGGTAAGTTTTCGTTCGGCTTCGGTTTTACGGTATCTATATTTTGAAATACCCGATGCTTCTTCAAAAATATCACGACGCTCATCAGACTTGGTGCTTATTATATTATCAATTTTACCCTGTCCTATCATTGAATATCCGTCACGACCAAGACCTGTATCCATAAAAAGTTCGTGAACATCTTTAAGACGGACAGAAACATTATTTATAAGATATTCACTTTCGTGCGAACGATAAAATCTACGTGTAATTGATACAAAATCATTATCAAAATTAAGTGTTCTGTCGGCATTATCAATGTTTAAGGTTACTTCACAAAATCCATGCGGACGACGCGAATCGGTACCACCAAATATAACATCTTCCATTGATTGTCCGCGCAAACTTTTGGTGGATTGTTCACCCAAAACCCAACGAACAGCATCAGAAATATTACTTTTACCACTACCGTTTGGACCTACAACTGCGGTTATACCACGTCCAAATTTAAGGACTGTTTTATCAGCAAAAGATTTAAATCCTTGTATCTGTATTGAACTTAAAAGCATTTTTATCTCCTTTCGACCCTAATTTCATAATCATTTAAATTTGAATCTGTTTTGACTATGCAATCAAAGCCGAGTTTTTTAAACAAATTTATGTTACCCCTATGTTGTCCAACCATTTTTGAAACAGAAGACGGGTTAACAAACAAAATATAACTACCTTTTTCGGTAAGCTTTTTTGCGGCATTTTTAAAAAAGATTTTAGAATAACAAAGTTCGCTGAAAGCAGGATGCCACGGACCTGCAACATAACTTTCTTTTTCGATGGAATGAAGACCCAAACGAATTACATTAATATTTGCTTCATTAAACATTATTAATAATTCAGCACACAAATCAACAACATTCTCTAACGATTGCGGTTTATATTTATTATCACTGTAAAGAGCAGCCAGATCGGTGTTTTTTAACACTATAGTCGGATAAATTCTAACAGTATCAGGACACAAAGCAATTATTTGATCTGCAGTATAAAATGCGCCTTGATCACAATCGTTATAAAGACCCGTCATCATTTGCAAGCCTAATGAAAAACCATATTTTTTAATAAGTATCGATGCTCTAATCACATCATTTGACGTATGACCGCGATTATTACTGAGCAACACATTATCAATCATACTTTGCGCACCAAGCTCGATAGAAGTGACACCGTACATTTTTAAAAGAGTCAGTATCTCATCATCAATAGCATCTGGGCGCGTTGATACACGTATACCTGAAACAACACCGTTTTTTACAAATTCGTATGCGGTTTTCAATAAATCAAGCATATAATTTCGATTTATCGCTGTAAAACTACCGCCAAAAAATGCAATTTCGGTATTTTTCGGGTTGTAGCCGCTTGAATTTATCGCTATATTAACAGCTTCTACAACATCACTTATCTGCGGCGCAGTTGTCTTTCCGGTTATATAACGCTGATTACAAAAGCTACACATATTTGGGCAACCGATGTGCGGAACAAATATTGAAATATTCGAATGTTTTTTTGTCATACAGACTCACCCATAAGCTTTAATGCCTGTTTAGCTGCCATTTGTTCGGCTTGCTTTTTGCTTTTTCCTACACCGGAACCTATAACGTTAGAATTCAGTTTAACTGCAACAGTAAACTGCTTATCATGGTCAGGACCGCACTCATCAACAAGCGTATAGGTAACATTTTCTTCTGGGTTTCGTTGAATAATTTCTTGTAGGGTAGTTTTATAATCTTTAAACGTATCTTCATCATTATGATGCTTCAAATCACGTAAAACAGTATTCATAATGTGCTTTTTTGCAGTATCAATACCGCCATCAAGATATATGGCGGCAAGTACGGCTTCAAAAGCATCCGCAAGTATAGAATCACGTTCTCTACCGCCGTTTTTATCCTCACCTTTACCAAGCTTTAAATATTCACCAATGCCCAACTCACGCGAAAAAGAACACAATGATTTTTCGCAAACAAGTGAAGCACGAAGACGTGTTAACTCACCCTCCGGCATATTTGGATATCGATGATAAATATGCTCGGCAACAATAATAGAAAGTACTGAATCACCCAAAAACTCAAGGCGCTCGTTAGAATGAGTATCCCCTCGAACCTCATTGGCATATGAAGAATGTATAAGGGCATTTTTTAAAAGCTCTATATTATTAAATTTGTAGTTTAATTTTGTCTCAAGCGACTCCATTCAAATTACTCCGATTTAACTATATTTTCACTAATTGTGTTAATAACATTTTTTTCTGTAAAGATAATTGCCTGACGAATAGCATTTTTAATTGCCTTAGCATCAGAACTACCGTGTGCTTTAATTACAGGTTTGCTAACACCCAAAAGCGGCGCGCCGCCAACTTCAGAGCTATCCATCATAGATTTCAGCGCATATAAATCTTTTTTTAAAATAAGCGCCGCAATCTTGTTTAAAAAGTTTTTATACATAGCATTTTTAACCATCTTAAAGAGTGTAATCGATGTACCCTCGATAAGCTTAAGCGCAATATTACCGGTATAGCCGTCTGCGATTACTGCATCACAAACACCCTTTGGCATTTCACGAGACTCAACATTACCAACAAAATTGATAGGTGCTTCTTTAAGCAGCTTGTACGCCTCTACACGCAATTCATCGCCCTTTGTATCTTCTACTCCAATATTAAGCAAACCGATTTTTGGATTACTTATTCCCTCAACCTTTTCGAGATAAACGCTTGCCATAATACCGAACTGAGCCAACATTTCGGGGCGACATTCAGCATTTGCACCCATATCCATAAGTAAATAATGCCCGTCAGGTGATGGAATAAGACCGCCCAGAGCCGGACGCTTAATTCCCTTGATTCGTTTGACAATAAGTGTACCTCCAACAACGATTGCGCCGGTTGAACCCGCAGAAACAAAAGCATCTGCACGATTTTCACACAATTCTTTAAACGCAAGCGCCATAGAAGAATTGGAATGCGACTTTAAAATTGTTGTGGGATCATCGTGCATTGAAATTACGTCATCAGTATCAACGATAACAAGCTCACCAAAAAATTTTAAGTCATTATCACATATAATTTTTTCAATCGTATCTTTGTTGCCTGTAAGGGTAATTTCGGTATTAAATTGTACAGATGCCTCTGCAGCACCCTTAACAATTTCAAGCGGAGCATTATCCCCACCAAAAGCATCAATAACAATTCTCATATAATTCACTCCCCGATAGTTTTAAAAAATTCTAAGGATCTGTTTGACAACGCGGCATATCGTTCTCTCTTATCTCTGATGTGGGTATCAAGTGGCGGCAATATACCAAAGTTTGCGCCCATAGGCTGAAAATTTTGCACGCTTTCATCAGTTATGTAGTTTAGCAAAGCGCCAATCATTGTGAAATTCGGTAATAAAAGCGGCTCTTTATTTTGTAATTTTTTAACTGCATTTATTGCAGCAACAATTCCCGATGCCGCAGATTCCATATAGCCTTCAACGCCCGAAAGTTGACCGGCAAAGAAAATGTTATCAGCCTTCTTAAGCGATAGATCTTTATTTAAAATCTTTGGCGAATTAATAAATGAATTTCGATGCATTACTCCGTATCGCATAAATTCGGCATTTTTTAGTGCCGGTATCATTGAAAAAACTCTTTTTTGCTCACCAAACTTAAGATTTGTCTGAAAACCGACTAGATTATATAAAGTACCATCACAATTTTCTTTTCTGAGTTGCACAACAGCCCACGGTCTGTGGCCAGTTTTCGGATCGCGCAATCCTACCGGTTTAAGAGGACCAAACCGTATCGAATCTGCACCCCGTCGTGCTAACACCTCTATAGGCATACAACCTTCATACACCTTAAGATTATTATCGAATTCATGAAGCGGTGCACCCTCTGCATTAACAAGTTCTGAATGAAAAGCCTCATACTCTTCCTTATTCATAGGACAGTTTATATAATCGCCCTCGCCCGTCTCATCGCGATTATAACGCGACGCAATAAAAGCCGAAGAAAAATCGATACTGTCGACGGTAACGATAGGTGCTGCCGCATCAAAAAAGCTAAGATTACCCACACCTGTAAAATTTTCGATTTCTATAGCGAGCGGACCATCGGTTAAAGGACCCGTGGCAACAATACAAACACTGTCATTTGGTAACTTATTAACAACTTTGTTTATAATATTAATATTTTTACACGCTTTAATTTTTTGCGTGATAAATTCTGAAAACTCGTTACGTTCTACAGCCAGAGCGCCGCCCGCAGGCACCTGTGAATTATCCGCAGCTTCAAGGCATACTGAGCCAAGCAATCTCATTTCCTGCTTTAAAAGTCCTGCTGCTGAATCAAGACGACTTGCCTTCAAAGAATTAGAACAAACCAGTTCTGCAAAATTATCGGTTTTATGCGCAGGTGATTTTTTAAGAGGCTTCATCTCGATTAAATCAACCTTACATCCAAGGCGTGCTGCCGTATATGCAGCTTCACACCCAGCTAGACCTGCACCAATAACTGTAATTTTATCCATATTACTTTTCCTTTTGTGTTTTAGCAGTCTTTCTTGACGGGCATTCTGAATTCATACAATACTTACGATTTCTAAGTCCGACAATTATATAACCGCCACATTCAGAACAAATCTCACCTGTAGGTACACCCGGAGAAGCAAAATCACACTTAGGATAAGCCGAACATCCATAAAACTTTTTGCCTTTTTTAGATACTTTTTTCAGCAATTTACTTCCACATTTAGGACAAGGTTGTTTTACCTCGTCTTCTGGCATGGGCATTGTATTTTTACACTCTGGATATCCCGGACAAGCCAAAAACTTGCCAAAGCGACCATTTTTTTCTACCATTTTTCTGCCGCATTTTTCACAAATAATTTCTGTTTCAACAGCAGGAACCTTTACTCGCTTTCCATCAAGTGATTGCTCGGCTTTTTTATAATGAGCATCAAAATCATCATAGAAATCAGCAATAGTTTTTACCCAATTAAGTTCACCTGCACCAATTTTATCAAGTTTTTTCTCAAGACCTGCTGTAAATTTTGCCTCAAAAATACGATCAAAATATTCGTTAAGCAAGTCGCAAACCGCAAAGCCCAGTTGTGTTGGCTTAAAGGTTTTCTTTTCCTTTTCAACATAACTTCTATTTGAAATAACAGCGATTATTGAGGCAAAAGTAGAAGGACGACCAATGCCGTTTTCCTCTAATGTTTTTGTTAACGTTGGCTCAGTATAACGAGGTGGAGGCTGTGTAAAATGCTGATTAGGTGTCACAGATTTTAGTTTAAGAATATCTCCCACCTTGAGTTCCGGCAACTCTGTACCATCAGAAGCGTTATCATCACTTCCCTCTACATAAAGCTCGGTAAATCCTTTAAAATCAACAGAATAACCGCTTGCTTTAAAAAGATAATCATTTGCATGTATATTAACCGAAACGGTTTTTTGAACACAAGCAGCCATAAGCGATGCAATAAAACGCTCCCAAATAAGCTTATAAAGATTATATTGCTCAGTCGTAAGAGCAGCTTTTATCTGATCAGGAATAAGAAATATATCGGTTGGTCTTATTGCTTCATGCGCATCTTGAGCGCCGCTTTTTGATTTAAAATACCGTGGCTTTGTCGGTAAATATTTTTTACCGTACTTTTGCTCAATGTATTTTGTTGCAGCAGCGCGTGCTTCTTCGGAAATACGCAGTGAGTCGGTACGCATATATGTTATAAGACCCGTTGCACCATGACCGGGTATGTCAATACCTTCGTAAAGTTGTTGTGCAATACGCATTGTACGCTGACCAGTATAATTTAACTTTCTTGACGCTTCTTGCTGTAACGTCGATGTAATAAAAGGAGGTGCAGGCTGTTTGTTGCGAGTACCCTTTTTAATATCACTTACCGTGTATACAGCATTCTCAAGTTCGTTAACAATTTTATATGCCGATTGTTCATCAGGAATTGTTTCGAGTTTTTTGCCATCCGCCGTTCCGTAAAGTTTTGCTTCAAAGCTTTTTCTTTCAGCTTTTAATTTTGCATCGACAGTCCAATATTCTTCACAAGAAAACGCCTGTATTTCGCGCTCGCGCTCAACAATCAGGCGAAGAACAGCTGTTTGCACGCGACCTGCCGAAAGACCGCCTTTTACTTTACGCCAAAGAAACGGACTAAGTTTATATCCAACAATTCTGTCGAGCACGCGACGTGCCTGCTGAGCATCTACAAGATCAAGATTTATTTTATGCGGATTGTTGATACCTGCATTTACACCTGTATGTGTGATTTCATTAAAAGAAATTCTGTTTTCTTCATTTAAATCAAGACCCAATATATGCGCTAAATGCCAAGAAATAGCCTCACCTTCGCGGTCAGGGTCGGTTGCCAAGAGAACCTGCTCGCTATTAGCGGCCGCATCTTTTAGCTGCTTAATTACATCCTTTTTATCTGGCATATTTATATACTGGGGTTTAAAATTATTATTAATGTCAACACCAAGCTTTGATTTAGGCAAATCGCGCACATGTCCTACAGAAGCCATAACGTTATAACCGCTGCCAAGATATTTTTTAACACTTTTAATCTTACTTGGTGACTCAACAATAACAAGCTTTGACATCTATATACTCCTTTTTAGTGGTTAATCATTTCATACATTCCACCCGGTAACGCCTTAATAACTCCTTCTATTTCAAGTTCTGTAAGCGCTGAAATTAATTGATTGTCACTTAAGTCTAAATTAATTAATTCGTCAACGGTGAATTTTTGCTCATTCAAATTATTATACACTATTTCGGCTTCTTTTGAAAGACCTAACTGCAAATTTTTTTTAGAAATTTTGATTTTTTGCATACTTTCTTCACTAAAAGCCTTATCAATATCAATCTGTTCAGAAAAACGCGATATATACTGATTAAATATATCCATTGCGCTTAAAAGAGGTATAGCTCCGTCGCGCAACAACTCGTTTGATCCTTTATAGTTATCCAAAGTTGGATTACCGGGTATGACAAAAACATCTCTACCCTGTTCGTTGGCAAGTCGCGCTGTAATAAGCGAACCGCTTTTTAACGAAGCTTCTATAACCACAGTACCCAGAGATAATGCAGAAATTATACGGTTTCTGACAGGGAATCCATATTTGGTTGTCGGCGCATACGGCGGATGTTCGCTAATAAGACATCCGTTATCACTTATATGCTCACGCAAAGCGCGGTTTTCTGGTAAATAATCATAACAAATACCGCATCCTAATACAGCAATTGTTTTACAACCGGATGCCAGTGCACCCATATGTGCACAAGTATCAGCGCCGATAGCGGCACCGCTTACTATCACCATACCTGCTTTCCCCAATCGCTTAGCAAGCGAAAATGCGGCTTTTTTACCAAAATCAGATATCTTACGAGGACCCACAATAGAGATTAGCGCCATATCATCAAAATTATCAAAATCGCCTTTTATATATAATACAATCGGACAATCATCAATATTGCGCAATCTTTCGGGATAATTAGCGTCGCAAACAGTGATGATACGAATATCGTTTTTTATACAGTCATCAATTATCTTATTGATTTTATTAATGTTTATAGATAGTAATTTCTCAGCATATTTTGAACCGATGATTTTTGTAATTTCAATTTTTTGAAATTGTTTATCTAGTAATTCGGCATCGCGCAGGCGGTAAAATATTTTTACCGCATTGACGCTGCCCGCACCAAAACATTGCTGTAATGTTATTAGGTTTACAAGTGTAATATTTTCTTTAGAAAGCAGCATATTACTTATCCTTTACCATTTCCCACATTGCGATAGCAGCAGCGGCAGCTGCATTTAACGATTCGGCATTACCCCGCATTTTTATCGTTATACAACAATGCGCATCCTCTTTTGACTCATCGGTTAAGCCATTAGCTTCATTGCCAATGAATAACACATCACCGTCAGTGAATTTAACATTGTTAATGTTCTCTGCATCCTTATCAACAACACATGCAAAAGAGCGCAAATCATTTTTTTGTGAAAATTCTGAAATACTTTCAACAATATATATCGGAACACGCAGTAAAGTACCCATAGAACTGCGAAGTGATTTTGGTGAATAAGGATCGCAACTGTCTGCAGATATAATAATTCCATTCACACCTAATGCCTCAGCAGTACGCGCAATAGCACCTAAATTCGAGGGGTCAGCAAGATTTTCAAGCGCAATATATCTGCCGTTTTTAGAGATTTTTTCATTTGTATTTGGTATTTGTGCAACAGCAATGACGCCCTGCGGTGAGTTTGTATCACTTATTTTTTTAAATAATTCATCACGCAAAACATAACAATTGTTACTTACTGTTATAAACCGATTTATATGATCACCGTATTTTTTTAGAGCTGTTTTTGTTACAATCAGTTTATCAAATCTGATATTATTCTGATAGGCGTCATCGCAAATACGTAAGCCCTCAAGCACAAAAAGATTATAGCTTTTTCTTTGCTTTGATGAGGTCTGCAATAGGCTAACAAACTTGATAAGCGGATTGTCTTTTGATGAAATTTCTATAAATTCAGGCATATTTTTCTCCTAAAATAAAAGCAAAATTCGCCCGAGAAACATCAGTATCTCGGGCGAGGTAAAATTATTTTTCTAATGCTTTTTGAGCAGTTTTTACAAGATTTGTAAAGCCTGCGGCATCGTTTACTGCTATATCAGCAAGCATTTTACGGTTAATCTGAACACCTGCTTTATTAAGACCGTTCATAAACGTTGAATAGTTCATACCGTTTAATTTTGCAGCGGCAGAAATACGAGTAATCCAGAGGCGACGAAAATCGCGCTTTTTAAGTCTGCGACCTATATAGGCATAGTTGCCAGATTTCATAACCGCCTCTTTAGCGGTTTTAAAGAGTTTTGATTTAGCGCCAAAATAACCTTTGGCAAGTTTAAGAGTCTTTTTTCTTCTTTTGCGTGTTGCTAACGCACCTTTTACACGTGCCATTTCAAGTTTCCTCCAATTTCTAATTTCAATTACTTATAAGGAATAAGCTTCTTCACTGTTGCAACATTTGTTACATCAGCACATACGACCTTACGCAGATTTCTCTTACGCTTTGTAGTCTTTTTATTAAGAATGTGAGACTTGTAAGCATGAGCGCGTTTTACCTTGCCGTTTTTGGTGAGCTTAAAGCGCTTTTTAGCGCCGCTGTGGGTTTTAATCTTAGGCATAATTTTATCCTCCTGTATTTTTTACTTACTTGATTTAGGCGCTAAGAACATAAGCATATTTCTGCCTTCCATCTTAGCTTTCTTTTCAACGGTGCAGTATTCTTCACAATATTTTTCAAACCTATCCATCAATTCAAGACCGATTTCAGGATGACCAAGTTCTCTGCCTCTGAAACGAATTGCAACCTTAACCTTATTACCTTCCTTTAAAAAACGAATAGCATGATTACCCTTTGTTTCAAAGTCGTGAGTATCTATTCCGAGACCGATAATACGAATTTCTTTAATTTCAATTACCTTTTGATTTTTTTTGGCCTCTTTTTCGCGTTTCATTTGTTCAAACTTATACTTACCGTAATCCATTATTTTACAAACGGGTGGATTTGCATTGGGCGACATACAAACAAGGTCTAGATCCCTTGCATATGCTGCATCAAGCGCCTTAGCAATTGGAATAACACCAAGTTGCGAACCGTCAGAATCAATGACGCGAACTTCCTTAAAATTAATGTCTTTGTTTGTAGCTAATTCTTTAATAGCGATTGTAAAGCACCTCCGTAAATAATAACAAAGACGTGAGCATAAAATACCCACGTCAAATAAAACAAAATCAAAAATTTCATCTTATTAACCCATCGATAACACACGATTAGGTGAGAAACATAGGTATGCTCTTCTTCGTTGTCTATGACATTATAGCACAAAAATACGATTTGTCAAGTATTTTTTATTCAATCGTTAATTCTTTTATAGAACGTAATTGATAGTTTACATGTTTAAGGAGTTCCGGTCTGCGAAGCGCTACTGCTGCACCGCGAACTACACTATGAGTTGGATCGTCAAGTAAGTGTGTTGCCGTTCCCGTGTATTCACAAACCAATTTATCCATACCGTGAATCAGAGAACCGCCCCCGGTTAGATATAAACCATCTGCATTAATATCGGCAACAAGATCAGGATCTGTCTTTGAAAGCACAAGACGTATACAGTTACATATTGAATCGGCTGTTTCTTTTATTGCGGCATAGACCTCGGTTGAAGTTATTTCAAAACTTTCCGGTAACCCTGTAAAAACATTTCTTCCTTTTGCAACCATCGCAATTTCAACCGGTCGCGGTACCACGGTGCCTATTTGTTTTTTTATTGACTCAGCCATCAGATTACCTATTTCTATATTATATTCTTTACGAATATACCTCATTATCTGCGCATCAAAATCAAAAGAAGCAATTTTAAATGACTCACAGACTGCAATACCACCCATTGATACAACCGCAATATCCGTTGTCCCAGCGCCAATATCAACAACTAAATAACCGTGCGGCTTCGAAAAATCAAGACCAAGTCCAAACGCGATTGCCAAAGGACTTTCAATTACTGAAACATTTCTGCCACCCGCCGCTTCAACAACATTTGACAAAGAATGATGTTGTAGTTCGGTAAGACCCACAGGTAACGTTGCCATAATTTTTGGTCTAATAATCTTATTACCAAATGCCATAGACATATATTCCTTAAGCATTGATTCCGCAATTTCATATTCAGCAATAATACCGTGCTTTATTGGAAAAACGCACTCAAAGGAATCGGGTGTTCGCCCAAGAGTCTGCTTAGCCTTTTCACCATATAAAATCGGTTCAAAACTTTCACTTTCAACAGTTACAATGCTTGGTAATTCAAGCACAACTTTTGAGCCCGAAAAAATAACTGTTTTTGAAGAACCTATGTCAATGCCTATATCCATAGACATAAAATCACCACCTTAGTTTATTATACAATAACACAATCAATTTTTCAATTTAATTTTTGTCTATCGTACCTCCGAGTACGGTTGCACAAAAAACTTTATCCGCACCCGCAAAGAGAAGAGTCCTTGCACATTCGTCAATCGTGGCACCAGTTGTTTTTATATCATCAATTAATAAAACCACCTTTTTATCCACACGATAATTTGCTAAAAATTTTTCGTCAACATTTTTTAATCGTTCTTTAATTGTTGATTTGTGCTGTTTTTTGCTTTTTTTAACACAGCATAGTAAGTCTTTATAAAAAGGTATACCAAGTTTTTGTGATATCGCTTCGGCGATATATCCACTGTGATCATATTCATGCTTCCTAAACGGAGGAACAGCGCAAACAATATCAAAGTTTATACTCGGATAGCATTTATCAATAATATGACACATTTCGTCACTAAAAAAACCGACATAATGTTGTTTTTTTCCAAACTTATATGAATAATAGGCTTTTTGCGCAAGTCCTGTGTTTTTAAAAGCAGTAACTAATCCGTTAAATCGAAAGATATTATACTTGCAAGTACAATCAGATTTTTCAAGACCGCAATCAAGACAAATATCATCTGGGTTTATTCTCTCGATTTTTTCATTGCAACTATCACAGAGTGATATATCCTCGCTTATTAATTCACCGCAGCAGATGCATTTATTGGGATATATTGCCGAAATTAATTGTTTTAAAAATTTATCAGTACTTTTCATTTTCAATCAAAAAATCTTTTAAAAGTGTGTAACGCAATGTCTTTTTATAATTTGAAGCCATTTTTTCGTACATTGATTTAGAACCTACTATTATAAGTAATTTTTTTGCTCTAGTGACCGCTGTATATAAAAGATTACGATAACGCAACTGCGGTGGTGTATCAATTAAGGGTATTATTACACACTCGAACTCACTGCCTTGACTTTTATGCACGGTAACGGCATATGCTAATTCCAGTTCGCTGATATTTTCAAGAAGATATGTAACGGTACGGTCATCAAATCTTACTTTTACAATTCCGCCTTTCATATCAATCACTGTAATATATCCAACGTCGCCGTTAAATACGCCATATCCAATATCGCCGTTATCACGTTGCCATTGCAAATCATAATTATTCTTTATCTGCATAACCTTATCGCCTGTCCTAAAATACACACCCTTATAACTTATCTGTGGTTGCGAATCTTTTTTTGGGTTTAAAGTGGCTTGCAATATATTATTAAGATTCACTGTTCCCGCTTGTGCCTTTCGCGAAGGACAAAGCACTTGTATATCTGTCAACGGATTTAATCCGTATGCATCAGGGAGTCTGGTTTCACAAAGTTCTAATACGGTATCACAAACATCAACAACAAAATCTTTACGAAGCATAAAAAAATCCTTTGTTTTATTTGATAGGTCAGATGCTTCGCCGTTAATAATTGCATGCGCATTGGTAATAATGGCACTCTCCATTGCTTGTCTAAAAACCTTTTTTAAGGAAACAGATGAATACAAATTTGACGATAAAATATCATTTAATACATTACCTGCCGAAACACTTGGTAATTGATCTGTATCACCCACCAAAATAATTCTTGTAGAAATTTTTAGTGCATGTAAAAGACTTTCAAACAATAATGAGTCAAGCATCGATGCCTCGTCAACAATTATGACATCACATTCAAGTGGATTTTTTTCGTTCCTTGAAAAACACTGTTTATTGTCGCTTGTCCACTCAACCTCAAGCAAGCGATGTATTGTTTTTGCTTCTCTTCCGGTGAGTTCAGTCATACGCTTTGCCGCCCGACCCGTCGGAGCCGCTAATTGTATTACTGCGTCACGTTGCTCAAATAACTCAATAATGGCATTAAGAGTCGTTGTCTTACCTGTACCAGGACCGCCAGTAAGTATAAAGACGCTGTTGTTAAACGCTTTTCTTATCGATTCTCTCTGTAGATTTTCGAATTTAATACCGAGTTTATTTTCCACATAATCTATTTCAAGCTCATCAATAGTGTTTGAGGAATTTATATAATTTTTTGCCGCAAAAAGACGTGCAGCAATATATTCCTCAGCATTATAATACTCAGGAAGCATAACGAAATCGTTTTCCAACACAGTTTTGCTTCTAAGACGTAAATTTTCAATCATTTTATCACAAATGATATTGATTCGATATTCATCACTTTCAAGCAATGCAACAGCAACGGGTATTAATTTTTTTCGTGGCAAACAGGTGTGACCATTTAGCAAATTTTTTCGCAAAACGTATTCTACACCCGCAGCAAGCCGCATTTCATCATCTCGCGATATTCCCATGTCATTCGCAATTACTTCAACCTTTTCAAAAGACAAATCGATATTATCGCAACATAAAATATATGGATTTTGCTTTATCTTTTCAGAAGCAGAAGTACCAAGATGCTGATATATAGCAATGCACTTTTCCATGGAAATCTGATAGGGGTTCAGCATAAGCATTAAATCTCTTATACCGAATTGTTTTTTGTATTCAATAGAAATATTTCGCGCCTTTTCCAAGGAAATACCCTTGATAACAGTCAAATCATCAGGTGTGTCTTGTATAACATCCAGTGAATCCGATCCAAATTTTTCAACTATTTTTTCCGCAGTTGCAGGACCCACACCTTTAATAATACCTGAAGATAAATAACGCAAAATGGCGGCAACGGTCTTTGGGGCAACAGTATCGTAATAACTCGCCAAAAATTGCTCACCATAAACTGCATGCACTGTAAATACACCGGTGAATTTTACATTATCGCCAACAGTTATAAAAGGAAAAGTACCTACAACGGTTATATGTTCTCTTCCAACCTTTAAAGTACAGACAGTATAACCGTTTTGTTCGTTTTTATATGTTATTTTTTCAATTATCCCACTTATTTCACGTTGCTCGCCAGAATTAGCAATTTCCATTTTATAGACTCCCATTTATATTTGTACAGCTAGAAATCGATTCTGATTTACACAAGACTATATTTTTATCCTTAGCAAAATTTTTACAAGTCAAAAGTTCTTTAACATCAATGTCGTCGGTCACCGCAACAATACCAACCGCAAATTCATCGCCATACCATTTAATTTTTTGCCAAATATAATTTAATTGTTTTAAGGCATAACCACTTTGCAATACCAAAAGCACATAATTATTCATACGAATATTTGGAAAATAAAAAAGCATTTTTAATATGTAAACAAACTCACATATACCACCCACTGCGAAAACAATTAATAAAATCAACAATAGTGATTTAATCACAAATACCACCTCATTACACTATATGCAATAAAGGCGGTATTTGTCTTTTTAAAATATTAAGGTTAATCAATACAGTGTAACCGATGTGCTATATGTTCCTAACTGCCAAACATTATCATAAATATCCGATTTCACAACTGCTTCAACAGTATAGTCGCCCGCCGTTTTGTCAGTTAAATCAATAACAGCAAACAAATCACTCGCTTTAATATTTTTAATAACATTGGCAGGACCGCAGAGCTTAACAACTATACTTTTATCTGTTTTAGCTTTAAGATTGCTATCTAAACCCAAACATCTAATATTCTTAATTTCCAAAGTTTTTTCAGAATAATTTGAAGTATCAATACTAACAGTAAAAAATTCTATGGTTTCAAGAATTTTAACTCCGTCGGGCAAGCTTGCAGAAACTTCAAAGTTGTTCGCTTCGGTAGAAACATTTCTAAAATCAATAGTAGATAATGATATACTTTCAAGTTTATCAACAATCTCAGGTGTGCCGATAATCGTTACCTTAGTTTGACTAAGTGTATATTTTACATCAGCATCAGTAATACCCGTAGGTAGATTACTAAACACCGCTTTACACGTAACTGTCTTCTTTTTAGAAATCGGCTGAGTAACTTTAACACTGGTAAAAGAAAGCGTTAAATAAGAATTAGTAACAATATTATCATTGGCATCATAAACGGTACCGTTGGCAGTATATCTGTATAAAATTTTATCATTACTGTCATAAAGCACTATATCTGAATTAAATGTTTGTGAAGTATCTAAGGTATCATTAACCTGAGCGAGTGTTCCTACGGAAGCAATTTTTTCAATAGTTGAACGCGGACCCTTCACAGTTACCGAACTTTGTTGCGAATCAGATACAACAGGAGTCTCAGCAACAAGACCTTCTGCGGCACTAACACCAATTAGCTTAGGAACAAGAGTAAATTCTTGTGTATCAATAAAATCTACCGTTACATCAATACTAGAAGGCGATACAGAACTAATTGTAAATCCTGACTTATTAGCATTACTTGTTGCTGTAACCTCAAGATTATATGTTCCGGCGGAATTTATATCAATCGTAGATGCAGATAGTGAAAAATCATCTGCCTTAAGCGAACTTACAATATAATTAGGACCGCTTATGGTGATAGAAAATCTCTGAGAAGCAACATCAGATATTATTCCCAAGCCTAAATCAGCAGCAGCGGTACCCTCAAGGGTAACAGACGCACTAATATCTGTAAATGTCTGCTGACGAACAGGATTTTCCGTCATTGCAATACCAAGCCAAAGAGCAAACGCTAACACAACCGAAAGTATAACAGTGAATTTCTTGCTGTATATCAAAGTGCTTAGTCTGTACTTTTGAGGAATACTATTTTTCATTGTTTTCTTCCTCCTTCAATTCTTCACTACCTTCATTGTTGTCTTTATTTGGGAAAAATTTTTTAAATATTTTTTTAAAAAAGTGAATATCTTCCTGTTCACTATCGTTGACAAGTTTGTCTTTTATTTCTTCAAATGCAGATATCATCGTATGGTTTCTTGTTATTTGCCCGTTAAATGCTATCGAAATTGTACCGGTTTCTTCAGAAACAATAAGCACAATTGCGTCAGAATTTTCAGTCATACCAATAGCCGCGCGATGTCGAGTACCCAGTTGTGAAGAAAACGCTGTACTTTGAGTAAGAGGTAAAATACAGGATGCCGCATATATTCTACCATCACGGACAATAACGGCACCATCGTGTAAAGGAGATTTCGGGAAGAAAATATTATTAATAAGCGATTCACTAACAGAGGCATCCACAATAGTACCTGTATTAATAATTTCGCCGAGTTGTGTTTTTCTCTCAAAAACAATCAATGCTCCGGTTTTTGTTTTTTGCATCTGTCCTGCGGCATTGCAAATTTTATCCACCGATTCAACAATTTCCTGCGCTTTACTGCCTCCTGATTGTAAATTTCCTATCTTTGTTTGACCTACCCTCTCAAGTAAACGTCGCAGCTCAGGTTGAAAAATAATTGCAACAGCAACAATTGCCGAACCAAACACCGCAGATAGCAACCAACGAAGGACCGCCAATTTAAAAACAATAGCAAAGGCATAAAGCGCCAATAACAATACAATACCCTTTACCAACTGTCCTGCTCTTGTTTCGCGCAAAAATTCAATCGCCTTATACACGATAAAGGCAATTACCAAAATATCAATAATATCAAATACCCTAAGATTAGAAATTGTATAAACAAATTGATTCCAAACGGTATATATCGTATCTAAAACGGCGCTCAAATTATCAGTCCTTTATTATATAGTATTTCCATATTATTGTAACATATCATTTCACATCATTCAATAGTGATTTTTATATTTTTTAAAATTTTTCAACTGTCTGGCAAGTAAATTCACCTCATTGATATTATTAAAAACCGATGGTGAAAATCTAACCGCACCAAAATTAAGAGTGCCTATTTTTTTATGTGCCGTCGGTGCACAATGCAATCCACCACGTAACGCAAAACCTTTTTCGCTTAAAATGCCCGTTACTTCTTCTGATGAAAAACCTGTAATATTAAAACATACCACAGGTACAAAGCCTGATTTATTTGGATTTGTATAAAAAATTACATTACTATCTCGTAAAGCGTTATACAAACTTTTTACAAGAAAATTTTCAAACTGTAAAATGCTGCTATTATGCCTTTTTACAAAATCAATTCCCGCGTTTACAGCTGCTATAGCAGGTAGGTTTACAGTTCCGCTTTCTAACATCTCCGGCAATGTGTTTGGCTGGATAAATACAAGCGATTCTGTGCCGGTGCCTCCTTCTAATATTGTTCTTTTAAATGGTGAGCGCGCAATTAAAATCCCAAGACCCATTGGGCAATATAAACCTTTATGTGCTGCAATACATAAATAATCAATATTCATATCATGCATATTGATTGGTATAACACCTGCAGCCTGAGCGGCATCTACACCAAACAAAATACCGTTTTCTTTGCATAATTCACCTATCTTATCAAGAGGCAAAATCTTACCTATAACATTGGAAGCCGCTGTACAAAAGACCATCTTTGTGTTTGATTTAATTGCTCTTTTAAAGTTTTTTACAGTTTCATCATCGTCTTCCAGTGATACCGCTGCTTGTGTGTAATCAATACCCATTGCCACAAGCGGTCTCATAACCGCATTATGCTCCAAATCGGAAATAATAATATGATCTCCCTCTGACAATACACCTTTTAAAACATAATTTATACTTGCGGTACAACTTGGTGTAAAAACAACCGTTTCAGAGCCGTCGCTACCAAAAAAATCTGATGCTTTTTGTCTAGCCTCATATACTTTTATTGCCGCTCTTTGAGAAAGAAAATGTCCACTTCTACCGGGATTTGCGCACAAATTTTTAAGCGCGTAGTTAACAGCATTTACAACGGTTTGCGGCTTGTGACCGGTCGTTGCCGCATTATCAAAATATATCATAAACCTTCACCTAAAATCATCTATAATTAAAAGCAGCTCAATTGAGCTGCTTTTTACTAACCTATGCAATACTACTGATCCCCAAAATCTTAATGCCTGAATTTTTCAAAACATTACTAATCTTTTGACGATTACCTTCTGCTACTATTACATAGCCGCAGCCTGCGTTACCAATTGTATTTGTTTGTCGTTCAATATACGCTCGAACGCCCTGCTTACGCAATAGATCTCTTCCCTTAATTGCATAGGTAATTGAACTAACCGAAAAAATATGGCGTTGCATAACTAACTCTCCAGCTATAACATATAGAGTGACTCTACAATTTATAATATGCAACAAAGATACAGTCGGTCAATTATTATCAGCAATTCCTCGACGATAATAGGTAAATAAAACTGTAAGTAAAATCGGCAAAACAATCATTCCTATTATACCGCCTAAACGAAGACCAATAAAAATAAAAAGCAACGTAAAAAGTGGGTTTATATCAATTTGTTTTCCAATAATTTTGGGTTCAATAAAATTTCTTACAATTGTTATAATTAGATAAATAATTACCAATCCGAAGCCTGTTTTATTATCTGCTTGAAAAAAGGCAACAACCGCCCAAGGCAACAAAACAGTTCCTGTCCCTATTAACGGTAACATATCAAGCAATGCCACTATAATCGATAATATTAAAAAATGTTTAATATTAAGTAATAAAAATCCGATTGATAATTCCAAAAAAGTAATTATAAAAATTTTAAAATATCCAAAAACAAACTTAAAAAAACACTCTATAAAAATATTTTTAAAATCAACCATTCTCTTACATAAATCTTGACTTAAAATTCCTTTTATAAATTTTAAAAGTTTATCATAGTCTTTCGAAATATAGCATGTTGCTACAACCGTAACCACACATCCAATAACAATACTTGGCAATTTTTTAATTAATGATGTAACAAATGTGGATAAAAGAACTCCTGTTTTGCTTATTAAACCGCTTATAGCGTCTTCGTAAAAATTTTTTATTGTATCTTGAAATTCGATATCCCAATTTTTAAAAAAGCGATTAATCAAGTCGTATGTTTTTTCAAAATATTCGCGAATAGTATTACTATAATACGACAAACATTCAATTAACTCACTAAGACGTGAATACACAAAACTACACAATAAAGTAAATAACGTAACAATAATCAAAAAGGTTATTACTGACAAAACTGCCGCAGATTTTTCTCTGCTTATTTTTATCTTTCGTTCTAAATACCTTGACGGCTTTTGCACCGCATATGCTATGAGGATTCCAATTAAAAACGGTAATAAATAAATTCTTGCTACCTTAAAAAGCAATAGTATTATAATAACCCATACAACAAAATATAAAAAATCGACTATAAATTTTTTCTTTTTATCTAAATTCATACAATTCATCCACCACCTTCAATAATAATATCACCAAAAAATACGATATTAAATTTAAATATTGATTTTTTTAAGTGTGTGTAGTATAATACGAAAATGCGATTTATGAATTAAAATGACGTTTAAGGAGGTTAAAATGATTTATACTGCGATTATGGGGCATGGTGTTGTAGGATCAGGTGTTGCAGAAATTCTACTAGATCATACATCTTTGATTAACAAAAGAATCAAAGATGTAATAAATGTTAAGTATATTCTTGACCTTCGCGATTTTAACGACCTACCATATTCTGATAAATTTATTAAAGATTTTGAATTAATAGCTAATGATGAAGACGTAAAAATTGTGGTCGAAGTTATGGGCGGTGTTTACCCTGCCTATGATTTTGTAAAACGTTGTTTGATTTCTGGTAAAAGTGTTGTAACTTCTAATAAAGAGCTTGTAGCAGAAAAAGGCGCAGAGCTTTTAAAAATTGCTAACGAAAAGAATGTAAATTTCCTTTTTGAAGCAAGTGTCGGCGGCGGAATACCGATATTACGTCCTATAGCGCAATGCCTTGCCGCAAACGAATTACTCGAGGTCAAAGGTATTCTTAACGGAACAACTAATTACATTTTAAATAAAATGATAGTGGATAATATGGATTTTGACTCTGCTTTATCTCTCGCTCAGGAAATGGGATTTGCAGAAAAAAATCCTGCTGCTGATATTGAAGGTCACGATGCCTGCCGCAAAATATGTATATTGGCGGCGCTCGCCTTTGGAAAGCATGTTTATCCCGAACAGGTATCTACCAACGGTATAACAAACATTACCCTTACCGATGTTGAGTATGCTGATTCATTTGACTGTGCTATAAAACTTATAGGTAGCGCAAAAAAAATAGACAACGGCAAAATCACCGCATCAGTTAAGCCTATGCTCGTAAGCCGCAGTCATATTCTTTCCGATGTTGACGGTGTATTCAACGCAATTATGGTTACGGGTGACGCTGTTGGTGATGTGATGTTTTACGGCAAGGGAGCCGGCAAATTACCAACCGCAAGTGCTGTTGTTGCAGACGTTATTGATTGTGCAAAACATATACACGCTCGCAAATACGTCGATTGGGAAGATGGTTCGGCTGATTATGTCGTTATACCTGACGAAAAGACCCGTCTTTATGTATATATTCAGTCAAGTGATTATGATATGTTATGCAATCAATTCTCTGCCCTATTTACTGATAATACATGGCATATAAAAAACGATTTTAAAAAAGAAATTGCATTTATTACTGATGAAGATTACGAAAGCGCTCTTATGGAAAAAATAAATTCCATAAAGTGCGATACCGTTAAGGTTATGCACACCTTATTTTAGGAGGTTCCCATTTATGGCACTTATTGTTAAAAAGTTTGGCGGTTCATCCGTAAAAGACGCTGAACATGTTATGAACGTTGCTAACATTGTTGTAGACGAATACAAAAATGGCAATGACGTTATCGTTGTTGTATCTGCACAAGGCGACACAACCGATGATTTGATTGAAAAAGCGGTTGAAATTAATCCATCGACTCCCTTGAAACGCGAAATGGATATGTTGCTTACTGCCGGAGAACAAATTTCTATTGCACTTCTTGCGATGGCAATTGATAAGCTTGGTTGTCCGGTTATATCACTACTTGGTTGGCAGGCAGGATTTAGCACCGACTCTCACCACGGCAAAGCAAGAATTAAAAAAATCAACACCGAACGAATGAAGACCGAGCTTTCAAAAGGCAATATCATAATTGTCGCCGGTTTCCAAGGACTTAACAAATATGATGACCTTACTACTTTGGGTCGCGGCGGTTCTGACACAAGCGCTGTAGCAATTGCAGCCGCTATGAGCGCTGACCGTTGCCAGATATACACCGATGTTGACGGTGTATACACTGCCGACCCACGCAAAGTTAAAGGCGCCGTTAAGATGGATGAAGTTCAATACGACGAAATGCTTGAAATGGCAACGCTCGGCGCACAGGTACTTAACAACCGTTCGGTTGAAATGGCTAAAAAATATAATGTTGAACTCGAGGTTCTTTCAAGCCTAGAAAGAAAACCAGGTACTATCGTAAAGGAGCACGTTAAAATGGAAAAAACTTTAATTCGCGGTGTAGCAAAGGATACGAGCGTAACAACAATCTCTGTTGTCGGTCTTAAAGACCAACCAGGTGTTGCATTTAAGCTGTTCAATAAGCTTGCGCAGTACAAGGTAAATGTTGATATTATATTGCAGTCTGTAGGACGTCACGGTACAAAAGACATTACCTTTACTGTTTCTCACGAGCAGCAAGATGATGCGATTAATGCTATGGAATCAATGAAGGGCGTATTTGACTATCAGGATCTTAAAGTTAACAACGGCCTTTCTAAAATTTCTATTGTTGGTGCCGGTATGGAAAGCAACCCTGGTGTTGCATCAAAGATGTTTGAGGCACTTTATGATGCTGATATCAATATTCATATGATTTCTACAAGTGAAACCAAGATTTCAGTTCTTATTGATACCGAGCTTGCCGACAAGGCAGTTCAAGCAGTTCACGACGCGTTTATCGGTTAATTATAAAAATTCAACCCCAAAGAAAAATGATGAATATTTAATAATGAAAAAATGAATAATCCAAAACGAAAATCCTGACGACAATAATCGGCAGGATTTCGTTTTGGTTATGGACTGCAAAAAAGATATTTTTGCTGGTTCGTAATATGGATTTGAATTCTCACCTAACAGTTGACTTTTAGTGATATTCCGTCTTCGACGGAGTGATATATTTTGCTACGCAAAATGTGATATTGAAACCTACGGTTTCAGTGATATTATATTCGCCATCAAAACTCGCAAAGCGAATATCACTTGGACGAAGTCCAAATATAACTGCAAAGCAATATAACTCGCCAAGGGCGAATATAACTGAAAACGACAAGTTTCTGTCGAAACTTGTCGTTTTCTGGCTGGGGTGGCAGGATTCGAACCTACGAATGCAGCAGTCAAAGTGCTGTGTCTTACCGCTTGACGACACCCCAATAT